>DATDNK010000264.1:0-4485 GCA_036518275.1 Candidatus Acidiferrum sp. | reverse complement strand
GTAGGGGCACGGCATGTTTACCCTCAGCCTCGAAGGGCCGCGCCCGCTCCTCACTGCAGCATGCTCCACGCAAAAGCATTAATTTCATACGCGACCACAACTTCGCTCAATTCGTTGACACTTGGCTTCGTCCCGCGATAGTGTGTCGGGCCAGAATCAGGTCCATCATCAGTTCGGCCCATTCCGCAAAACAAGGAGAAGAAAGCATGCATCGATTGTTGATTGCAATCGCATTCGTAGGTCTGACGGGGGCGGTCGCCATGGCGCAAGACCCGGTCAAAGTCGATCCTAATCACTACAAACTCGTATCGGAAAACGCCGAGGCCCGCGTTCTGCGTTTTCACTACGGTCCTCACGAGAAGTCTGTCATGCATTCCCATCCCGATTTGGTCGTCGTTTATCTGACGGACATGCGCGTCAAAATGACCTCGCCCGATGGGAAGTCTCAGGAACAGATTGGCAAGGCCGGCGAAGCGCAGTGGACACCGGCGGGGATTCACCTACCGGAGAATCTCTCCGATCAGCCTATCGAGGGTATTCTCGTCGAGTTTAAGACCAAGTCCGCACCACATCCCGCAGCAAAGCCTGCTCAATAGGAAATCGTTGCGCCCCGCTGAATGCGGCCCAATCTTCAAGGTTCCGAAGGGACGCCGATTTCCAGCGTCCCTCCAACCGAGCGCCGCGGTTGGCCTTCGGCTGGCTTGTTGAGACGGCCTTACGAGGACGTTCCTACTTGGAGGGACCGTCAATGTCGAGCCGGATGGACGGCTTGGGCAAGGGCCTCGTTCGCAGCTGCACTTTAGGTCGGATGCTTTCCAGCAGCAGAAGGAGAATCGTTGCGAAAGCGAATAAGAACGCAATGACCTCAAACACGCGCCTCTGCCGGGCGAGCACAAACAGGGATACCATCAGAGGGCCAAATAAAGCAGCTCGCGGCGGTTTCATTTCAAGTCTTGCCTGGCAATGAGGGCACACCAGGTGCCTCCAGGCATCCAGATTAAGGAAAAATGGAGTGGCGACCTCTTGATTGCAAGCAGGGCACTTTGCCATCGGGCGGCCTCTCCCTTGCTCGTGTTGACAGTGTCGTGCAAGTCTTGTATTCACGGTGCCGTAGGCGTTCTGCTATGTCAATGGAACTACCGAATTGCGGTTTCCTGAAGCGCCTCTAGGGAATCTTTGATGAATGCCGAGTGGAAGCGACGGGTTGTCCATGCCTTGGGGAAGTACGTCCTCAACGTTCCTGACAAGTTGCTGTTTGCCGTCGGCCTGGCATTGCCCGGCCGGGCTCTCCTTGAGACTATCGGTCGCAAGACCGGCAAGCCGCGGCGCACACCGGTGGGCGACGGGCTTGTAGACAACCAGTTCTGGATCGTCGCCGAACACGGGATGCAAGCAGACTATGTTCGCAATCTCGTAAAAAACCCCAGAGTCCGATTGAAGCTGCGCCACGGAATACTGGCCCGCTGGCACAGCGGTACGGCGAACGTGCTCCCGGACGATGATCCTCGCGAGCGGCAGCGTTGGCTTGCCCAAAAGTTGCCTGCAAGCCGGACGAACGCGGCCATCGTCCGGCTGCTGGGTACCGAGTTGCTCACCGTACGGATTGACCTGGATGCATAGCCCCGTGCCCCACTCCTGCGAAGCATGAGTGGGTGTTTTGGTGCTTTTCCCTCCGCACCCACTATTCCCAATCAAACCGAGTATCCGAGGAGGATACGAGTCCTGAGCGAGCGCAGCGAGTCGACGGAACCCTCTTTTGCAAGCCCTTGTACACAAAGGGCTTAGGTAAAACATAGAGACGTACTTGACAGGTAAACAGAAATGTGCTATAAGGGTTTTTCAATCTGGGCACAAGCCGTCTGTGCCAGGTCCACCATGCGCCTCCGCCGCCCGCCCTATCTCACCTCGGCGCGATTAGTCTGCGATTTCGTTATACATCGTCCGTGCGCACACACAATCCATTCCTATCCTCCTCATTTTCAAGCAGTTAACTCGACTCGTGGGAAACGTGCGTGCACCACAGAAGCGCACTTAAACCTTTTGTTTTCATCCGCTTGCGCACAACATTCCTCACAATGGCGGGGTGGGGGTATATGTTTTTCGTTCCCCTCTGATCGTTTTCCAACACTTACGAACTGCCCCAGGCTTTCACCCCACTCTGGCATCCTTTGTTTTCATGTACTTACGAACCGCCCAATTTGCAAGTCTCTTGTTTTGGCAACGTTGCAACAGTACCTAGGGGTGTGGGGGTCCCCTCGTCGTTTTTCTTCAAGTCTTACTTTAACTCACTGCCTTGGGTCCCGTACCGGGTTCGTCGCGACGCGGGGACACTTGTGTTTTTCACTAGTCGGCAGTCACGAGTCGCCCAGTGTCACCGCCATCAGTCCTATTGCACGCGTCTCAGCGCAGTGCCAGAATGACCATGTTCGTCCCTGCACGTCTAACTATTGGGAAACAAAGCCGCTTCCTTCGGTGTCTAAAGAAGGAGAGCGGACAGCGGGTTCGGCAAGCGCTCGACAGTCGTACCCGGCAAGCGGTCGATCCCCGGTATGGGGCCTGGGAATGCAGGGAGACCCGAGTTTCGCATTCCGCAGCAATGCGAAATCAGTCGCGGGTCGGAAAGGCCGGCAGTGTCCGATTGTGCTAGTGCCCTAAGTTGGGGCGGCGGTGAAGCCGAACTCGTCCACGAGCTCCAGGCGGGCTCGGAGACAGCATTCGACTGGCTCGTCACCCACTATCACGCGCCGGTTTATAACCTGATCCTCGGCATGCTGGGCGACACTTCGGACGCGGCCGATGGCACGCAGGAAGTTTTCTTGAAGGCGTTTCGCGGCATCCGCAAGTTCCGCCAGGGCAGTTCGCTGAAGACCTGGCTCTATCGCATCGCCATACGCGAAGCGCTGAACCAGAAGCGCTGGTTCAAACGCCACCTGCAGAAAAATGTTTCAATTGATGTGGAGCCGGAGGAAGGGCAGGGGCGCATCGAGATTGTAGATGCTTGCGGCACGCCCTTCGAGCAGCTCGCCGCTCATGAAATTCAAGAGGCGGTGCAGAGCGCGCTGCAACAGGTTCCGGAGGCGTTTCGCAGCGCGGTGATTTTGCGCGACCTCGAAGGCCTGAGTTACGAGGAAGTCGCGGAAGTTTTGGAGTGCAGCGTCGGCACCGTGAAGTCGCGGATTCTGCGCGGGCGCCGCACGCTGAAGGAAATTCTCGAACCCATGTTGGCGGAAAAAAAGTTGTCGGAGAGAAAGTTGGAAGCCGGCCCGGCGCAAACATTTTCGCATGGCGCCGTTTCGGCGCAGCAGCCCTCGCCCTTCGGTGATGCATTCTCAGCGGCGAGGCGTGTCACGGCTTGCTCGCATAGCAAGTCCCCGCGGCCTAGCTCCGCGGGGGAGGGGCTCTCATGAAGTGCACCACGGTACGAAAAAATCTGGCGGGTTATCTCGATGACGCGTTGATAGGTGAAGAACGCGTGAGCAGGCGTAGGGCGATTCGCGAGCACTTGGAAGTTTGCGGCGCTTGCCGCGAAGAGTTGCAAAAGTTCCGCAAGCTGAACGTGCTGTTGTCCCGCGTGCCGAAAAATGTTCCGCCCGCGGATCTCGCGGTGCGCATCAAAGTGGCAGCCGCGCAGGCGCAGCAATCGCAGGATTGGGTGACTCGTTGGCGCAATTTCAGGGATCATGCGGGAATCGTTCTGGAGAACGTGTTTCGCCCGCTGACCGTTCCGGCTACGGGCGGGTTGTTTTCCGCGGTCCTCATTTTTGCGCTTGTATTTCAGATGATTGTTCCAGGCATCACCGTGCGCGCGGTGGAGAACGATGTGCCTATCAATCTCACGCGTCCGGCGGAGCTGGTTACACTTTCCGATTACCCGCAATCGTGGGCGCCCGAAAAGCATGACGTCGAGCTTTCCTTGCCTCACGGGCTTTTGGTGGACGTGACTGTCGACGCCCAAGGCCAGATGACCGACTATCAAATTCTTTCCGGCCCCACCAGCCTCGAACTGCGCCGCCAGTTGGATCAGATGCTGCTCTTCTCGCGCTTCAGCCCGATGTTGAGCTTCGGCCGGCCCAAGGCCGGCGGGCACGTGGTGCTGAGCTTCAGCGCGGTTCGCGTGCGCGGCTGATTTTTTCCTCGCATGAAAAACTTCGCTGCGTGCCTCATCGCCGCAGCCCTGGCGCGCGTGAAGAACTTTGCGGAATACGCAGCCTCAGGGCAAAGTCACCAGAAGCATTTCGAGCGGCGTGAAGACTCTCGATTCGTTTCGTTCGCTTCCGGAACTATCGTTTCTTGCTTGTCGGCGGTTTTGTTTTTCTTCGTTTCCGCTTCCGCCGGTGCGCAATCGCAAATTCCGCCACGCAACGAGTCCGAACGCGGGCTGTTTGAGTTGCTCAATCACGAGCGCGCCGCAAACAATCTTCCGGAAGTGAAGTGGGACGATGCACTCTTCAAAGCGGCGCGCCAGCACGCGCTGCTGATGCTCGA
>DATDNK010000263.1:0-3488 GCA_036518275.1 Candidatus Acidiferrum sp. | reverse complement strand
TTGTACACGGGCGTATGAGACATCCCCGAAACTTGTGTTTCTCTCGGTGGCTTCGTAGGCCGTCACAATGAGAGTCAGACTCCATCACAAGTAGGTCGCTAAGCGTTTGCGAAGAGCAAGTTATAGTGGTTTTAGAACTAGGGTACTGGCCTGTCTATCTAACTTGCATATTGCTCATCTAAAGTTCTTCTTGCCTCCGCCTCAAGTTTGCTCTTGACATTGTGTCCGAATCGTAATTGAATTGCCTCCAATAACGGTGTTTGCCCGGTTTTTTACGCGGTTCAGGGTGGTTCATTAATTTGGGGTCTATTGCAAAAACTAAAATCTAAATTCGTCTCTGAGGCTTTGGCCGAGAAGGCTTTGGACAGGGGAGAGAGTATGAGACTGCGCACTTTTGCAATGCTGGTTGCTGCTCTGTTGATTCTCGCGAGTGGCGGAGCAGTTTGGTCACAAACCGTGCAGGGCGTCATCACAGGCACGATCACGGATCCCACGGGAGCCGTGGTGCCCGGCGCGACGGTGACCATCACGAACGTCGGCACAAATATCTCTCAGAGTACGACGACCGGAAGCGATGGTTCTTACCGCTTCTCGCTCGTTCCGCCCGGAACGTACACGGTGGAGGTCAAAGCGGCCAACTTTGCCACCGTCCGCATTTCTGGAATCGTAGTGGAAGCCAGCCAAACGGTTCCCTTGAGCCGGCAGCTGGAACTGGCCAAGGCCCAGCAGGTCATCGAAGTGACCGAGCAGGCACCGCTCGTCCAAACGGCGACCTCTGACCTCGGCTACCAGGTGAACAGCTCGACTATCGAGCACGCCGCGCTGGTCGACCGCGACGTTTTCGATGTGCTGCCCTTTATGGCGCCATCGGTCAGCCCGGGGCTGGATATGGTGGCAACGTCCGGCGGAGCCCGCGAAGCGGGAACCTCCTACATGCTCAACGGCGCGGAAGACAATAACAACTTCAGTGCCGGCGCGATCAACATCAACCCGCCGCTCGAGTCCGTGGAAGATTTTTCTCTCCTTACCAATGTTATGGGCGCGCAATATGGCCGCGGCATGGGGGCCTTGGTCAGCGCAAACCAGAAGTCTGGTAGCAACAAGTTTCATGGGGTGGCCTATGAGCAGAACCGCAACGCTACGCTGAACGCCAACGACTTTTTCTACAACAGAGACTTAGGTGCTTCCATCGCCGCTCACAATGCAAACCCACTAAATCCCGCACTTCCCTCCAAGCCCAAGTACATCAAGAACCAGTTTGGCGGCGCATTTGGAGGGCCGATCAAGAAGGACAAGACTTTCTTTTTCTTTGCCTACGACCGGCTTAAATTGCTTCAAGGAGTGACCGCCGCCAACAAATTTGAACCCACCAGCGCGGCGCTTGCGACTCTGAAGGCCAACGCCGGCACAAGCCCGATTGGCCAACAAATCCTCTTCGGCCCGAACGGATACAGTCCCATTACCTCGGACTCGCAGTGCCCAGATCTGCCGAACACGGGGACGGGATTCAACGTTGGATGCCTCTCCTTCTCAGACCCGCAAACTACGACGAATGACGCCTATTACGGTCGCGTGGATCAGAACTTCAGTAACTCTGATCGGCTTAGTTTGACAGCGAACGTCAACCGGTTCCTCTTCGTGGATAAATATGGCGGCGCAAACGTTCTGGCAAATTTCGCTAACATCCCTTCGTCCAACATCCTCCACAATCACAATCTGGCGCTCACGGAAACGCATACATTCAGCCCGCGTGTGGCAAACGAAGTAAACCTTTCTCATAATCGGTTCTTCAACCCATCTACCGAGGGCAATCCAGCGAAGCAGACGGCTCCCCACATCATCATCGACAATCGGCTGGAGGGCGTTCATCCCTACTCATTTGGTCCTTTTGAAGGCGGCCAGGTTGTTGGCTTCGTGCAGGACCGCTGGGCGTTGCAGGACAACTTGATATGGACTGCGGGACGCCATTCCCTGAGAATCGGCGGCAGTGCCAACTATGGCATCCTCTACCGGAACTGGGATCTGGGTCTCCCGGGCGAGTACGAGTTTGGGGAGCTCAATGGCACGTTTAATCCGGCGACGGATTGCGAGGCTGGGAAAGTAGCTCCCTGTTCCGTTGGCTCTGCTACGAGTCCCGCGGTGCTGCAACCGGACGGAACGCTCGCTGGCATACCCAGCAGGAACCACTCGAATCTCGCAAACGATTACCCGTACTTTGAGGAGACGTCCATCGACCCGCGCATTCCCGCTCCCAACAAGGCCAATGCATACCGGCACTACACCACTCACGATTACTCTGTGTTCGGCCAGGACGACTGGAAAGCCACCAGCCGCCTGACTCTCAATCTGGGACTTCGCTGGGAGCGCTTTGGCGCCCCCGCAGAAGACCATGGGATTATGGCCCAGTTTACGAACATAGCCGGCTGCAACATTGCCACCGATGCGGCCTGTATTGCTGCTGCTCGTGTCGGCCCGGTCAGCCGGATGTGGAAGACCTACAACAAAGACATTGGTCCGCGCATCGGTTTTGCATGGGATCCTCAAGGGAAAGGCAAGATGGCGATCCGTGGCGGTTACGGGATCTTCTATGACCGCATCTTCGACAACATCTGGTCCAACGGTGCTTGGAACCCTCCGTTCTATGCGCTGATCGACTTTAACGCGTTTCGCAGCGACCATATCTTTTACGGGAATCCTGCATCCATCGGCCCGGGTTACAACCCCAGCGGCCCGAATGGTCCCATCCCATACCCAGGGAAGCGCGTTTCCGTCCGTACCATGGACGTGAACATGCACGATTCCTCCGGGCAGAACTTCTATTTGGGTGTCGAGCGCGAGGTCCTTGGCGGGTTGCTCGTCAGCGCGAAGTACCAGGGGGCGCTGGGTAGGCATTTGCCCATGTTGGAGTTTTACAACCGAGTCGACGGCATTGGCTACAATACTGACTTGAACCCCATCCGCCCAAATCCGCTTTACACGGGCTTTAACTACCGCTCGAATAGCGTTAGCTCGAACTACAATGCGTTTATCGTGGAGGCAAAGAAAAACATGAGTCACGGCCTGCAGTTTGATGCGAGCTATACCTACTCGAAACTGCTGGACGTGAACTCTGAGCTATTCGCCGGCTGCTCCAACATCGGCGGTTTCAGTGCTCCGTACTACTACATCTCGAATGCCTTGCCTCATCTTTCCTATGGCCGGGGCGCCGAGGACCATCGTCACGCCTACAAATTCAACGTGACTTACGAACTTCCCTTCCTCAAGGCGGAAAAGGGTTTCGTCGGTCATGCTTTAGGCGGTTGGTCGCTGGGCAGCTTCTTCCAGTTTTATTCCGGTCATCCCATTGATGTTTTTGATGGCCGCACGACGTATGCGGCAACAGACGCCGCGGGTAACACAATATTCGATGCCGGTGGCACGATTCCCCTCAATCTCGGCGGCGACTATAACTTGGACTTTGTCGAAAACGACCATCCCATCTTCATTGG
>DATDNK010000262.1:0-2897 GCA_036518275.1 Candidatus Acidiferrum sp. | reverse complement strand
CGCGCCGCTAGTCCGCGACGAAACTGTCAGTACCAATCCAGAATTTTGCCAGGGACTTCAAACTGCTCTTGTAAGTACGTGACACTGTGTATTCCTTGCCTCCTTTGACGCGAAGCACGTACTCTCCCGTAGTCCAAGGCTGAATTTCTTCAACGAAGGAAACGTTCACCAATACGGAGCGGTGTATTCTTACAAATCCGTACGGTTTGAGCTTTTCTGCCAGCGTGGAAATCGATTCTCGGAGTAGGTACGAACCCGAAGTCCGCTGTAACAACACGTAATTGCCTTGAGCTTCGATAATTACCACGTCTGCTGGGTCGACAAAAAGGATCTTTCCTTTCGTCTTGATGGCGATTTTCGCTGACTTCGAAAACAATTCCTCCAGCTGAGGCAGCATTTTCATCAATTGGGCTGCCCGTTCGCTTTCCGTTCTGCGCATCGCTATATCCAGCGCTTCATGAATACGATTGTTTGAAAACGGCTTCAAGACATAATCAACGGCATGCTTCTCAAAAGCCGCCACCGCGTGCTGATGGTGCGCGGTGACAAACACAATCGATGGTATCGGTCTCCGCCACTTGTTTAACCGGTCGGCCAACTCAATTCCTGATAATTCTGGCATGTGGATATCGAGCAAAAGAACGTCATAGGACTTCTTCTGCAGCAATTCCAGGGCTTCGACAGCGTCGCTCGCCGAATCGAGAGCTTGAATGTCGTCTCTCTCTCTCAGCGCATGCTCGAGGGAACTTCGGGACAGCGGTTCGTCGTCGACAATCAACACACGCACAATCTTTCTCTCCACTAAGCGTGTAAATTCGAGGCTAACATTTCTTTCGTCGTCTCCTTATGTTTGCCGATTGCCGGTAACACGAGACCAGCGGTCGCAACGCCGTCGCCATCGTGCCCGAAGTGGAGAGCCGCATCGTCCTCGTAAAGGTGTTTCAATCGCGCTCTCGTATTCTGGAGGCCCAGCCCCGTCCCCGCTTGGCTCTTTCCTCCAACGCTATTGCGAATTGCGATCTCCAGCATCTCCCCCGCCCGCCGGGACGAGATTTCAATCCAGCCACCTCCGCGGCAGCAAGCCACGCCGTGGAAAATCGCATTTTCCACGAGAGGCTGCATGATCAGTTGCGGCACGAGCAATTGCCGCGTCGCCGGGTCAATTTGCCACCGCACTTCAAGTCGGTCTTCCAACCGCATTTTTTCGACACCGAGGTAATCGTCGACAAACCTCAATTCTTCATCAAGGCTGATGACATCGGAGCTCGAACACTGTAAAGCAGTCCGAAGCAAGTTAGAGACCTTGAGAACCATCACTTTCGCGCGCTCTTTCTCTGTGTCAATCAGAGCCGAGATTCCCTGCAGCGTATTGAATAAGAAATGGGGATGAAGCTGGCTCTTCAGGGCTTGAAGCTCGCTCGTGGCGAGGGCCTGCTGCAATTCAAGTTCCTGGTCCCTCGTCCGCTTAAAATATTCGTATGCATGCGCGGCTGCCAGAACAATGATGTAGTTCCAGATCATCACCGCAAAAGAGTAAAAGCCAGTAACGAATCCGTGCCACGAGCGTTGTTCGAACCTCTGGGCAGGAGAATTCCAAGGCGGCAGTAAAACCCAATTGATGCACACGCAGGCGACGATATAAAGGGCGCAGCCAAGAACATACCCAGCTACGCGGCCAAACCGAATCGGTTTGGAGATCGGATAGCGGTGAACTATCGCGAATACGGGAGGCGTCAGCAGTGCCGCCGTCAATAGAAATGCGCCGTCGACAAGGAGCGCAGTCCAGTAAGATGTGTGGAGCCCCCTCTCCCATATGCGGACCTTGTCCTCCCCTGCAGCCAGGAGGGCGAGACTCATCCAAAACAAGACGGACCATAGGTAGGCCCGTGCGATCGCCGAGACTTTTCGCCAAGCAACTTCCACATATTGCATTGTATCTGGATTTGGTGTCTTTGGGTGCTTGAGGGATGGAAGTACAAAAAGTAGATGCAGTCAAACATAGAGTGGGAGTGAACTAAGCCCCTATGATTGGGAAGGCGCATCGCGGCGATTCCTGCGTTAAATGAGTTGACGCATTTGCCGGTGATTCTGGATCCGAGCCTCGCGACGGAGAAGCGCGCCCGGTTCGGTCCCCATCGCAAACAGGTGCATTGAGAATCAGGAGTTAGTGGTCGGGGCGCCGAGATTTGAACTCGGGACCTCCTGCGCCCAAGGCAGACCAAAAAATACTATCTGATTGGTCCGTTTAGCTTTGTTCTGCGTTGTAGTACTCGGTTTTGGACCCAGTTCGGCAGCATTCGGACCCTGATACTGACCGGGTCGCGGCTCGCTTGCTTCGCGTTTGCGAAACGGTGTACGACGGGCATTTCGATCAACCTAAAACGAAGCGCAGCATCCGAACTATTCCGATTGGGATGGAAACGGCAGAAGTCCTTGCCGCTATTTGTCCTGCCGCTGTTGACGCAAGAGCGTTGGTATTTGCTCACGAGAGGGATTTCCGTTAGACGGATGGAATCTCTTGCTGAAGCCTGCAGCGAAGAATTTGGGGCTTCCTGGTGTCACGTGGCATCTTCTGAGGCATAGCCACGCAACGATGCTCGACTCCGTAGGGACGCCACTAGGAACGATGCAGCGCTCCTCGGGCACTCCACGCCTGAGATCACGTGCGAGATTTACTTGCATGCGATTCCGGAAGAGCAGCGTCGAGCAGTTGAAAGTGTTGAGAGACTTGTATTTGGACCCAAGTTGGACCCAAATTCGTGGGGTGAACCCCTTTCGTGGCACAAATTTTTAGGGCACAGCTTCTGTTTTTGTAAGAGTGTTCTTGCATCTTCTAGCAGGAGAAGGGGTCTGGGGAAGGGGGCGGCATCTGAGCCCCCGTCCCCAGCAGCCCTTTC
>DATDNK010000261.1:0-5361 GCA_036518275.1 Candidatus Acidiferrum sp. | reverse complement strand
GTCACCATCATTCCGCGCGGCATGGCGCTCGGCCTGACCATGCAATTGCCCGAAGCCGACAAGCACACTTACACGCGCGGATATCTCGAAGGTATGCTCGCCGTGCTGATGGGCGGCCGCTCCGCAGAAGAAATCTTCCTTGGCCACATCACTACTGGCGCAGGTAACGACATCGAGCGCGCTACCGACATTGCGCGCAACATGGTTTGTGAATGGGGCATGAGCGAACTCGGACCACTGGCCTTCGGAAAGAAGGACGAAGCCATCTTCCTGGGCCGCGAAATTGCCCAGCACCGCGACTTCTCCGAAGACACCGCCGTGCAGATCGACAAGGAAGTAAAGCGCATCGTCAATTCCGCTTACGATAAAGCGCGCAACCTTTTGTCCAGTAACCGTGATGTTCTCGAGCGCATTGCGCAAGCGCTGCTTGAGCGTGAAGTGATCGACGCCGCCGAAGTGAAGCTGCTCATGGAAGGCAAGCCGCTTCCGGAAAAGCCGCGAACGCCGCCTCCGCAAGCTCCTCCGGCGCCCAGCGTGGACCCCAAAACGGTGCGGCCCGAATTGCGGCCCGCGCCCGGCTTCACCCGCGGCGAAAACCCCGCCAAAGCTTGAGGGGGAATTCTTAACGGTACGTCTTATGGGAACCGCCCCTGTCGGCATAGCCCCTGTTTTCACCCCCCAGACTTTTCAGCGTCTGGCGGAATGGGCCGAAGAATCAAAACAGACACAACTAGCTAATTCATTGAAGGACCGTGTTCCTTTCGTTATGGGCTTGGTCGAGAAGCAATTTCGTCCGTTGACGTCTATTAGAAGTCTGAGAGCTTGTTTCTTTTCTGTGCGAGAAGGGGGCGGACTTGAATGCGCGCGACGGCCGGTTTGACGCCACTCCCTCCGACTGGGCGATTCACTATCTCCGCGAACTCGGGGGACTCCTGGCCGTTGAAATTGAGGACGTACTGCACGCCATCCGCACGCACGATGCGGCCTGGGCACACCGGCTGGTCAAGCGCCACCCAGCGCTCATCAACGCTGTAGACAGAGAGGCATCCACGCGGGCTGCCTGACGATGCGCGATTCGCAGTTCGTGAGATAGTTCGAGTCTATGCCACGCCAGCCACAGCTGGCGCCGTTTGACGGCGCACTCGTCATCAACAAACCGAAAGGAAAGACGTCGCACGACGTGGTAGACGCGGTGCGGCACCTGGCGGGGTTTCGGCAAATCGGACACTTGGGCACATTGGATCCGCTGGCCACGGGCGTTCTGGTATTGCTGCTGGGACGAGCCACACGGTTGGTGCAGTTTTATTCGGGCAGGAGAAAGCGTTACGCGGCCGGTTTCCGTTTCGGGTTCGCAACTGACACGTACGATTCTGACGGTGAAGCGCAGGGCCCCGATACGGCGCCGGCGCTTGATCCTGTTGCGCTGGAAAAGCTTGCGGCGGAGGGCGTCGGGTCATTCGAACAGATGCCACCGGCGTTCTCCGCGAAGAAAGTGGGCGGGCGCCCAGCGTACGAGCTTGCGCGAAAAAAGCAGGAAGTCGCGCTGAAGCCTGTCCATGTGGAAATCTATGAATACAAACTGACAGGGATCGAGGGAAGCATTGCGCGTTTTGTCATCGAATGTTCTTCGGGCACGTACATCCGCTCGCTGGCGCACGAAATGGGGCAGAAGCTGGGCTGCGGCGCGCATTTGGCGGAAATCACGCGCACGGCTGTAGGGGAATTCTCCATCGAGCAAGCGATTGCGCTCGAGGAACTTGCGGAAGCGAGCAGGGCGGGCCGGTTTGCAAACTGCCTGATCAAGCTGGAAAACCTTTTGCCCAATTTTCCGCGCATTCATGTGCTACCGGTGATTGAAAGGCGAGTACGCCACGGCTCCAAGTTCAATATCACTCTTTCCCAACTGCAGCCAGAGCGCGTGGAAGCCCCTCCCGGTGCGACAACGGAACTTGACGGCGGCCCGCCGAAAGCTCCGCGGCTGCGTGTGTTTAACCAGCAGGACAAATTGATTGCGATTGCTGAAGCCGTAGTGCCGCGAACGTACCAACCCTTAGTGGTGTTTGAACCGCTGCCCTAGATTTCCGTGAAACGCAGCGATGTGCAGGGCGGGGGCTCCTGTCGAATCGCGCGCATGTACAAGTTCTGGATGCTTTTCCAGAAAGGCACGCGCTTCCGCGACGTCGCCAGACTCGATGGCTTGAAAGAACCGAGTGGTGTCAGTCATAGACCGTCGAAAGCATCGACCTTCATGAAGTTAGCGGCTTGTCTTTGTGCATATCCTTCAAAAGCTGCTCGATACGCTCCACGCGCTCCTGCGAGACGTCCAGAATGAAATGCAATTCGGGCAGGCGGCGAAGCTGCAAGCGCTCGACGAGTTCGTGTCGAATGAATCCCGCTGCATGCTCCAAGGCCTTGATCGCGTCGGCTTGCTCTTCGCTCGTTCCTTTCACGTTAATAAACACGCGTGCGTGCTTCATGTCGGGCTGCACGCGCACTTCGCTGGCAACGACGCTCCCTTCCAGCCGCGGGTCTTTCAGCTCCCCAGCCAGCATGGAGTTGATTTCGTGGGCGATTTCCTCCCCCACGCGTTCGTGACGATGATTGGTGGAACTCATTTCCGTTCTCGCGGTGCTTCTAGATAATCTCCACGGCTTGGTGGATCAAGATTGAGCCAAGAATGCTGTCCGCTTCGTCCAGGACTTTCTGCAGCACTTCATTTACGTACTTCTCTTCGTTCGAAATCGTCACCACGCCGACGACCGACCTCTGCCACGTGTCGTGATGGTCCAATTCCGCCACCGCCACGTTGAAGTCTCGCCTCAGCTTGTCTTTCAGCCTACGCAACACCTGCCGTTTGTCCTTCAGCGATTGCGCGTCGGGAATATGCAGTTCAAGGGTGAGCAAGCCGACTGGCATCTACGGCTCCGGGGAAAAGCTTAGCGGTTTATCTCTTACCGGCAGGCGCGCTGGCCTGTCCGGCAGCTTCTGCGGCGCTCATCTTGGTGACGCTGAAGCATTCCAGCACGTCGCCTACCTTGACGTCGTTGAAGTTGGCCACGCCCGCGCCGCATTCAAAGCCCGTGCGTACTTCGCTGGCGTCGTCCTTGAACCGCTTCAGCGAGCTCAGCTTCGACGTGTAGATCACTGCGCCGTCGCGTACCACGCGCACCTGCGCGTCGCGCTTCAGAATGCCGTCCACAACGTAGCAACCGGCGACCGTGCCCGCGCCCTTCACCCGGAACGTGTTGCGCACTTCGGCACGCCCCAAATAGGTTTCGGTGATGACCGGCTCGAGCAGGCCTTCCATGGCTTTCTTAATCTCGTCCGAAACTTCGTAAATGATGTTATGCGTCCGAATGTCCACATGTTCCTGCTGCGCCAGGTCCGCCGCCTTGCGGTCCGGCCGCACACCAAATGCGATGATGATCGCACCCGAGGCCGACGCCAGCAGCACATCGTTTTCCGTCACCGCGCCCACGCCCGACCCTATAATCTTCAGCCTCACCAAGTCAGTAGAAAGCTTTGGCAGCATTTCGCTCAACACTTCGACGGAACCCTGCACGTCCGCCTTAATGACAATCGGCAGCTCCTTGACTTCTCCGGCCTTGAGCTGCTCGTGGAGTTGGTCCAGAGTGATGCGCCCGCCGCTGCTGCGCGCCATCGCCGCATCGCGCTGTTTGCTCTGGCGGTATTCGACAATGTGGCGGGCTTTGGCTTCGTCCGCCACTTGGAAGTGATCGCCCGCTTCCGGCACTCCCTGTAATCCCAGCACCTCGACTGGCGTGGAGGGTGGAGCGTTCTTTGCCGTGCGCCCCCGATCATCGAACATCGCGCGCACTTTGCCGAACACCGAGCCGCAGATAAAGAAATCGCCCGCGTTGAGCGTGCCATTCTGCACCAGAACGGTAGCCACGGGCCCGCGTCCTTTGTCCACGCGCGATTCCAGTACCGTGCCGCTCGCCGGTGCATCGGGATTGGCTTTCAATTCGCGCAAGTCCGCCACAAGCAAAATAATCTCTAGCAGCTTGTCAATACCCTTCTTCTGCTTTGCGGAAACTTCCACGAATTCCGTGTCGCCGCCCCACTCCGCGGGCATCAACCCAAGGTCTGACAGTTGCCGTTTCACACGTTCCGGCTGCGCTTCCGGCTTGTCAATTTTGTTTATGGCCACGACGATCGGCACATTCGCGGCTTTGGCGTGATCAATGGCTTCTTTGGTTTGCGGCATCACGCCGTCATCGGCGGCCACCACCAGCACCACAATGTCCGTCACCTTAGCGCCGCGCGCGCGCATCCGCGTGAACGCCTCGTGACCTGGCGTATCCACGAAAACCACGCTGCGTTCGTTCACCACGACTTCGTAAGCGCCGATGTGCTGCGTGATTCCACCGGCCTCGCCCGCCGCCACGTCCGCTTCTCGAATTGCATCCAGCAGGCTCGTTTTTCCGTGGTCCACGTGTCCCATCACGGTCACAACGGGTGGCCGCGGTTTCAAACTCTCCTTGGTTTCTTCCTTTGCAACCTCCAGAACCATTTCTTCTTCGAGCGATACCACGCTCACTACTCCGCTAAACGATTCCGCCAGCGTCGTGGCCGTGGGCACGTCGAGCGCCTGATTGATGCTGGCGAAAACACCGCGATCCAGCAGCGTCTTGAGCAGATCCTTCGCGCGCACATCGAGTTTTTCTGCGAGCTCGCGAATGGTGATGCCTTCCGTGATGGTCACTTCGCGCGGCGGACGCGGTTCCGGTGGCGCGATTACCGCAGCGGCAGTTGCGCCGCGGCCCGCTCCCTGGCGCATGCGCGTCGGATGCAGCTTGCGCTCACCTTCAATCTCGCGCTTGTCAATTACCGGCCGCTGGCGCGGCGGAGCCTTTCGCGCGTAAAGCGGCTTTCCTGGCTCCGCCTTCGGCGGCATCTTGTCGGGAAGGGGCGGCAACATTCCAGGTCGCCCAGGTGTGCGAGGTCCCGGCCGTGTTCCGGTCGGCATTGGCCCGCGCCGGTGTTCAAACGGCCTCGATGAGTCTCCGCCGGGTCCGCCAGACCGCATCGGCCTTCCCTGTCCCGTCTGCTGCGGGCGTATGGGCTGTCCCGGGCGCGGGCCGCTCGGCCGCTCGCGCGAAATGTCGGGTAAAGGCCCGCGATTCCCTGTGGGTAGAGGGCCTCGGTTGCCACTCGTCCGCAATGGGGCTGCTGGCCGCGCTGGTCCAGCAGGACGAGCAGGGGCGGTACCAGGCGCAGCAGCCGCTGGCCGCGCGCCGGTTGGTTGTTTCGTTGCTGGAGCCGCAGCCGCAGGTCGAACTGGCGCCGCTCCAGGCTGTGCTGCGGGCACCGGCGGACGAATGGGTGTCGGCGCAGGCG
>DATDNK010000260.1:0-5639 GCA_036518275.1 Candidatus Acidiferrum sp. | reverse complement strand
CCCAGATAACGCGCTCCGATCGCCACGCCCGTCATCACCGGAATCAAATCACCGAGCATGGAAATCGGCGAAACGATGTGCAGGTTGTCCAAATCCCCGAAATGGCTCGTGCCGTCTCTCCCTTTAGTCGGTGAACCGTATTTCGCCATGTGCTGCATGAAAATATCGCGCGGCGGCACGCCTTTCACCAGGAGCGCCCCGATGTTGCGAATCATCGGAGCGATCCAATCCTTCCTTTCCAGCGCGTAACACGTCCCAACCGAAATCGCTTCCTGGCCCAGGCTGGAGTAAAGCCCGCCGACAATCTTGTTCTGGCGGAAGAGCTTCACCATCGTCTCTTCCACCGCGCGGTTCATTTTCATGTGGAAATAAAGATCGACGTACTGCTGGCGGGTCAATTCTCTGGGCATCTGTTTGATTATTGCTGTTCCCATTTCTTGTTCCTACGCGGAGACTGTAACTGATTGTTCGGCGAACTCGATTTTCTTCAGCAATTCTTCTTTCGAGGTTTCTTTCAACTCGCGACTAAACAATTCGCCGAGATGCCGGCCGATGCGCGACGCGACTTCCGTTCTATCGACTGCACGGCCCAGCAGTTTCTCTAATGAAGTCGCTTTGCGGTCCGCAATTCCGCACGGCACGATCAAGTTGAAAAAACGCAGATCCGTCGAAACGTTGTACGCGAATCCGTGCGACGTCACCCACCGGCTGATGTGCACGCCGATGGCACCGAGTTTTTCGGAAGTGGCCCCTCGAAGCTCGGGGTAAGCGTGTGGCCCCTCGGCTCCGCTCGGGGTAAACGAGTGGCCCCTCGACTCCGCTCGGGGTAAACGAGTGGCGAGAGAAGAACCGCCTTCCGCAACTTCCACCCAGACTCCTGTTCTTCCTGGTTCGCGCCGTGCGCTAATTCCAAACTCGGCGGTTGCGCGAATCGTCGCTTCTTCCAGCATGCGTACGTACCAAACCACGTCTCTCCGGATTTCGCTCAGATTCAAAATCGGATAACCCACAATCTGCCCAGGCCCATGGTACGTGATGTCTCCGCCGCGGCTGGTCTCGTAAAACTCCACGCCCTTCTGGCGCAGGACGTGCTCGCCTACCAGCAAGTGCTCCCGCTTCCCGTTTCGCCCTTGCGTAATCACGTGCGGATGCTCGCAGAGCAGCAAAACATCTTCAATCGCATCCGCTTTTCGCGCGGCGACGATGCGCTTCTGCAGCGCGTACGCTTCCGCGTAGCCAATGAGGCCAAGATCGACAATGAGGCAGGTTTTCACCAGTCACCCGGTACGAATCACTAAAAGTTATCTCATAAAGGGCAGCACAAAGGCGCTTCTTCAGGGGCTAAAGCCCACTTTTTCAAGCTCCTAAATGTCGGAGCTAAAGCTCCGACCTCCTAAAGAGCTTTTATGAGACAGCTTTTGGTCACTACACGTTAATCTGCAGCCCGCGCACGGACGCGAACGCGTCTCCCAGGCCTTCCCACACCGTGGGATGCGCGTGAATCATATTCATCATGTCGTCGATGGTGCCCTCGAGATTCAGCACCGCCGCCGCTTCCGCAAGAATCTCCGTGGCCAGCGGCCCGATGATGTGAATCCCCAGCACTTCTCCATAAGCCTCGTCAGAAACCACTTTGATAAACCCGTTGTGATTCCCGAGAATCGTCGCTTTGCTGTTTCCCACGAACGGAAACTTTCCCGTCCTCACTTTGTATCCCGCATCGCGCGCCTGTTTTTCCGTCAATCCAATCGAGCCAATCTGCGGCTCGCAGTACGTCGCGTTTGGGATGCGCGTTCTCACGATTTGCTGCGCGGGTTTTCCGGCGATGTGCGTCACCGCGATGATCCCTTCCATCATCGCCGCGTGCGCCAGTTGCGGCAACCCGGCGACGATATCGCCGATGGCGTACAGCCCTTTCTCCGCCGTCTCCATGTAATCGCCCACGTGCACGAATCCGCGCTCCAGTTTCGCTTTCGATTTCTCCAGGCCGCATCCATCGGTCATTGCCTTGCGGCCCACTGCTAGCAGTAGTTTCTCCGCTTGCAGCGTTTGCGATTTTCCGTCCTTATCTTTGAACGCCACGGTCACGCCCTTGGCGTCTTTCTTTGCCGACTCCACGCTGCAGCCCGTGAAAATCTGAATTCCCTTTTTCTGGAAAGCCTTCGTCAACTCCGCGGAAATCTCTTCATCTTCCAGCGGCACCGTGCGCGGCAGCGCCTCCAGAATCGTCACTTGCGTCCCAAAAGAATTGTAAACCGACGCAAACTCCACGCCCACGGCCCCCGCGCCAACCACAATCAGCGATTTCGGGATTTCCGGAAGCTCCAGAATCGAGCGGTTGGTAAGAATCGTCTTGTGGTCGGGCTCGATCCCCGGCAGCGCTTTTGCTTCCGAGCCGCTCACCATCAGGACGTTCGATGCCTCAATCATCGTCTTCTTGCCGTCTTTCTCCACGCTGATTTTGCCGGGTCCCTCATAGCGTCCCCAGCCCTGCACCCATTCGACTTTGTTTTTCTTGAACAGGAATTCGATGCCCTTAGCGTGTTTCTTGACGATTTTGTCCTTGCGCGCCAGCACGTTGGCCCAATTAATCTTTACCTCGCTGATTTCGAAGCCCAGCTCGGCGGCATTTTTGATGTGATCGTAAACATCGGCGTGGTGCAGCAATACTTTGGTGGGAATGCAGCCGACATGCAGGCAGGTTCCGCCGAGGTACGGGTCCTTTTCCACCACAATGGTCTTCAGGCCAAGTTCGCCGGCGCGAATCGCCGCCACGTACCCGCCCGGACCGCTCCCGATAATCGCCACATCGTACTTAGCCACTCGTTATCTCCCTTCCGTGGTGCCCCGAAGCCGCTAACCAGACCGGTGAGGGAGTGCGTTCTCACCGCGGTCACGCTCGAAAAATCTCGAGGGAATCAGGCCGAAAAGATGGTGCGCCGTTCGCCCAGCGAACGTTACTCTAGACGGACAAAAAGCCGCCCACACGCCTATGGCGTGCAGACGGCTGCATCTCGGCAAACACAGAATTTTAGCAGCGGTACGAGCCACCCGCAACCCGACGCCAGAGTGAGATTCACCGAAGGGATGACGAGAGAGAAGAGGCTGGCGAAAGGCAGCCCTCCGACAAGGTCGGAGTACGCGGAGGGCAGTTCCACCGTTTTTCGAGGGTGTGAATTGACTTTCGCGTAATCTAAGGAGTAAGTTCCATAAAGCTAAAGTGTCCCTTACCTTTGACCAATACCTGGGAATCGCCGGACTCGTCGTCGGCATCGTCGGCGTCGCGTATGCAGTGAGGCTCGACCAAAAACTCAAGACCGCTCAGGACGCCGAGAAAAAGATTGAAAAAAAGTTCATGCACTACCTTGCGGCGCAGGAGTTCGAAGACTTAGCGATAGAAGCCTCGGGAATTATGGGAAAGATAAGAAGACGCGAATGGGCTTCGGTGCCAGACTTAGCTGATAAGATGGGGGTCTCTCTGGGCATGGCGCGAGGAGCACGCAGTCGTCTCCTGCAATCGCTTGAGAAAGATAGATTGGACGCGGCTGCGACAGACATTCAGGCATTCATTAACTCTTTGCCACTAGAGGGGCACGAGCCGGAATTGGCCGAAGATCAGATACAGATGATGCTTTCCCGGTGCCGACCGCTTGTTGAAGTGGCCAGTGAGATAGCAGGTCGTTTGCGTGTAGAATCAATACAGCAGTCAGAGGGCGAGACATGAGTGCTCTTAGTAATCTCCTTGGACAGCAAGACGACCCGCGTAAGATCGAGTTGGTCCGCGGTCTTATTGAAAAGACGAAGCAAGGAAAAGTTACTTGGGTCAAGCAGGCAAATGCTCTCACCGCGACTCTCCCAAACGGTTATCAGGTCAATTTTGTGGTGTCACCGCTAACGCTACCATTCCTTCAGCAGAATTCTAGCTGGCAGTTGCTAACTGTTCGGGACAGAAGCGGGAGCGAACTGCTTAGAGTGTCGAATACAAGCACGCTTGCCATTCTCGCAGGAGGAGAAGCCAGCGGCGTACCACTGACGGCGGCCGCGAACGAGCTATTCAAGGCTGCGTCTGACACCATACGCGACGACTTGGACCGCGCCATTGATACGATCAAAAAATTATAGGGAACTACAATTGGGGCCAGTGGCGCATAAACCGAGCCGCTGGAAAGGTCTGCGTGGCGCAGCCTTGCGGTTTTCAGGGTGCGGGTTTTGGGTTTTGACGCTGGATCTGATTTGTCGATTTTAGAACTGGCGGACTGAGGGTCAGTCCCCGCCCCACTAACGAACGTGTCTGATCTCTGTTTCGACGCGCACGGCGCCAAGCAAGGCCACAATCAGAAGAATCCATACGAATACCTTTAGCTATACTGGCGCCCGCTTTCGGAAGAGCAGGAAAATATTAAGAACCAGAGCCAGGGGGAGATAGAAGCGGTCGCCAATCCCTACCGCGATCCAAGGTAAATCGCTGCGATCGATTCACGCAAGCCGACTGATCGTCCAATTGGAACTACTTGCGGAGTGCCCGTTAGGTGTAAAATCGAGTCTCGGCCCAAGCCCGGGAGTCCTATCCATGAAAGCAATTCGCATGCCTACGCAAGGCGGCGCTGAATTGCTGGCCTACGAAGACGCACCAAAGCCGGCTCTCCAGCCCGGAGATGCACTCGTCCGCGTCATCGCCACGTCCATAACGAAGACAGAATTAACCTGGGACGAAACCTATAGCGATTGCGATGGCCGGCCGCGGATTCCGACTATTCCGGGACACGAATTCGCGGGGATTGTCGATGCCTTGGCCCCGGAGGCTGCAGGTGTGCGCGTAGGCGATGCTGTGTACGCACTTTCCTCGTTTTGCCGCGATGGCAGCGCTGCCGAATTCATCGCGATCCGCGCAGCGGACCTCGCGCCAAAGCCGCATTCGTTGAATTTCGAGCAGGCGGCCGCGGTTCCGCTTGCAGGCCTCACTGCGTGGCAAGCCCTTTTTGATCATGCGAAAATTGAAAAAGGAGACCGGGTCCTGATCCACGGCGCGGCGGGCGGCGTGGGGACGTACGCGGTCCAGCTTGCGAACTGGAAGGGGGCGGAGGTGATCGCTACGGCTTCAGCCAAGGACCATGATTTCCTCGGCGAGCTCGGCGCCTCGGAAGTAATCGATTACAGCCGCGAGCATTTCGAGGAAAAAGTGGAAGATGTGGATGTGGTGCTCGACAGCGTCGGTGGGGAAACTCGGGAGCGGTCCTGGGGCGTGTTGCGCCGCGGCGGCATTCTTATCAGCATTGTGAGCCCGGTGGCGGCCGAGAAAGCGGCTTCGCTCGGCCTTCGCGCAGCATTCTTCATCGTTGAGCCGAACCGCGCGCAACTCATCCAGCTGGGTCACCTGATCGACAAAGGTACACTTCGCGTGGTCGTCGGAGCTGTGCTTCCCCTTGCGAGAGCCCGCGAAGCTTTTGAGCAAGGATCCGCCGGCCACACGCGCGGAAAAATTGTGTTGCAGGTGGCTGCCGCCGAATCCGCGAAAGCATAGTCCGCTCGAACCTATTCCAAAACATAGAAACGCAGATCAAAAGCTCGGAATCGACGGAAGTCTTGATAAACGATTTACTGGAGAAGTCGAACTGCGCGGGTGGCGCAACCTTGCGGGT
>DATDNK010000259.1:0-4832 GCA_036518275.1 Candidatus Acidiferrum sp. | reverse complement strand
CGCCAGGTCGGCAACCTCTTTGACGTGAAACTGCGTGCCATCGAGAATATGCACGAAGCGGGCATCGAAATTGTGCTGGTCGTGACCATCGTCAATAACGTGAACAACGACCAGGTGGGGACCATCGTGAAGTTCGCGATGGAGAATCCCAAGAAAATCGCGTTCGTCAGCTTCCAGCCGGTTTCGTTCACTGGCCGCGATGAAGACATCACCCCGGAGCGCCGCCACCGCCAGCGCTATACGCTCTCGCACCTGGCTGCAGACGTGAGCAAGCAGGTGGGCAAGGTCGAGCCGACGCGCGACTGGTTCCCCATTTCGTTTGTGAGCACCTTTGCAGGCTTCTCTGACCTCGTGCACGGCCCGGATGAGAAGTGGGGCGCGCTGTCCTGCGGTTGCCACCCGAATTGCGGCGTGGGCACCGCGCTGATGATCAACAAGGAGACCAAGGAGTGGGCCCCGGTGCCGCGCTTCCTGGATGCTCCGCAGCTCGTCAAGGACGTCACTGCCATCACCGACGCGGCCCGGGGCAAGGGCTTCTCAAACTTCATGATGGCTCTGGCGCTGCTCAAGAACTATCACCCGTTCGAGGGACCGAAGGGCCTGACGCTCTACGACCTGTTCAAGAAATTCGACAAGACCTGGGCGCTTACGAAGAAGTCTACGGTCAAATATGGCCGCACTTCACCCGACCGCACCTATGAAGACGCCATGAAGCGCCGCCAGACCGACCCGTGGAACTTTCTGTTCATCGCCGGAATGTGGTTCCAGGATTTGTTCAACTACGATTTCCGCCGCACCGAGATGTGCATCATTCCGTACGCCACGCAGCAAGGCGAGATTTCCTTCTGCGCGTACAATACCGGAATCGGCTGGCGCAAGATCATCGAGAACATGCACAAGAACGCGACCGTCGCCGAATGGTACCGCACCCACGGCAAGCACGAAATCTACGCCAAGGGCAAGAGTGTCAATCTCGCATCGTACGAGCACTCGCTCAAGATTGACGCCGAAGACGCCGCTCGCGTGCGGCATCTCGAACATGACGTTCCACTGACCGCGGCCGAAGAAGATCGCGCGCGCCGCAAGAAGGCTTACGAAGAGCAGGCCAAGGTTCGCGCCATTTACGAAGAGCTGGTGCTAAAGAAGGCTCAGCCCTCCGTCGTGCAGATTGGCACCGTCCAGGACATCGCCAAGGCCGTGCCTGCCAACTTTGCCAATGCGGGCAAGCCCGTGACCATCGCTCCAGCGAATGGCAACGGCCATTCCAACGGCAACGGAAATGGTGCCAACACGCAGACCGAAAAGGCCACCGAAGCCGTCGCCGGCGACTAAGTCGCATCCTGGCAACTCCGCAGATCCAGCGGCCCCGGTTCAGCCGGGGCCGTTTGCATCTGGCGCCTCGGACCGAGAGATTGAACTGCTATAATGGTTCCAAGAAAGACTCATTGAGAATCAAATATGCCCATCTACGAATACATTTGTGAGGATTGCCAGACGCACTTCGAGAAAATTGTGCTGAACAAGCAACAGGAGATTGCCTGCCCGAAGTGCGCGAGCAAGAAAGCCTCAATCCAGCTTTCCGTCTTTTCCACTGCTAATGGCTCGAGCAACAGCGCTGCTACCAAGTCCTCCAGCGGTTTTTCCGCCGGCGGCGGAGGCTGTTGCGGCGGCGGTTGCGCCTGCCATTAACGAATTGCGATTGCCCTAGAAATGCGAACTCATTGCAAAACTTGCAGACACATTGTTTGCATGTTCTTGCTTTTTATAGGTCTTGGTTCTTTGTTTTATCCCGCCGCATCCGCCCAGGTCCGCTCTGAGCTTAAAGGAATCGTCACTACCGAAGACGGGCAGCCAATCTCGGGGGTTTTGGTTTACGGTAGCGAATCCAAGGTTTGCTGCCCCTTCAAGCGCGAACAAACGAAAACAGACGAAAAAGGAGAGTTTCGCTTGGCCAATCCTGGTGACGTTATACACCTCTTGAAGGATTCTTTCGAACCGAGCTCACTAGTAGTCCCACCCAGGATTCCCAATCTGAAAATCATCCTGAAGAAATCCTCAGGCGAAATGTTGGTGCCAACCTGCTTCAAGCCAAGGCCCCATCTGCGACGAATCAGCTGGGGAAAGTTCGGTCTGCAGTTTGACGTGGAAACCCGCAACCTAAGAATTTTCGGAGGGAAGCCTGACGTTGATTATGTCCGCTACCTCGTAAAACCGAAGTCGGGCAACGATTACCTGGAGCTTTGGTTCGGACCTTACGCAATGAGCCCTGATCCGGACGATGACCATTTTATTCATTCCGTCAGCTTCAGGCAGAGAGACATCGTTGATTCCGCAGGTGGGCGGTTGGGACTCGATAGTTCGGGGAAACTGGAAAGCGGTGAGCTTTGGCGTCAGACATTTATTGTCAGTCAGGGGGCGCGCTATCGAACGCATCTGGAAAACGCGGCTTTGTTCGATCACGTCATTGAGTCCGCCTGCTATATTCCGTACCCGAAGAACTGATTGGGGTCGTACGAGGCGAACCTATTCGACTCAAGCCACAATCATTGTGGTCGGGAATAGTTCTGGATGTTCGCGGGCGCGGGAATCGCGGGATTGCCGCGTGGATCCGGAACAGGCGCTTGCGAAACCCATTTCATCGGAATGACCCCGGTCCAGCCCGGCGCAGAGTAGTCTTTGTCGTCGTTGACGGCAAAGCCGGTGCGAACTTTGGCGGAAGCTTCAACCAGCGGAACGGCCAGCACCATCGTGCCTTTCAATTCTTGTTCCGTCGGCGGCAAGACGGCGGCCCAGCGGCCGCGTATCACGTATTCGACGAAGTCGCGCATGGCGGCAAGCTTCGCCGCTTCCCCTTTCACGATTTCGGCTTTGGCCATGACGACTACCGACCGGTAATTGACCGAGTGGCCCGTGGCGCTCGGCGCACAGACAATGCCGTCGAGCAACGTGACGTTCAAGCAGAAAGGCGCGCCGCTGGCGAGCGCCTTCATTAGCCGGCTTGCGGTCGAGCCGTGCAGAAACAATTTGTCGCCAACGCGCACGTAGTTGGTCGGCACGACAAAAGGCAGGCCGTGGTCGATGAACGCGACCTGACACACGAACGCCTCATCCAGAATGCCGTAAATCAGCTCCCGGTCGTAACTGCCGCGTTCGGGCTTGCGGCGTACTTTGGTTCTTGCCGTTGGCGTGAAATTGGTTATCGCAGATTTGTTCATGCACGCAGACTAACGGTCACGCCTCCATGGCGGCAAGTACCAATCTGGATGCAGAAGCGCTCAGCTAGCGGAGTGCGACCCTCTGTACCTGCTTCAGACAACGAAGCGAGTCTGGACCGAAATGATACGGACACGGGGAGCAGCTCACTTTTCCAGACCCGATTTGCTAGCCGGGGCTCTGCGGAGCTAATGAATTTCAGAGTAGGTCTTCTAGGGTTTTCCTGTCGCAGGCGTGGTGGCAGCGGCGGGAGCTGGCGCAGGTGCAGCAGCCGGTGCAGGCGCCCCGGAATCTTTGGGCGTTGCAAGGTATCCCGTAATCTGGTTTTTGCCGACGTCGAAAACCACGATTTCGTACGGGGCCATGCGGGAGCTGCCCTTCACGTAAAACTGCACGGGTTCACCGGAGGTTTTGTCTTTCTTTTCGATGGTCTTATCGTCCGCGATGACCGTGATGGTGTATTTTGATTTTTTCGGATCGGTTCTGTTCAAAGACATCTGTACCGGCCCCACGCGTTGAGGTGTCTTGGATCTTTGCACCGTGAATTCATAGTAGTTGCGATCGCCGCGCCGCCTCAATTCGTCGAGATCATCCTTGTTGCGGGCAATCAGTCCGCTCATGACGTTCATGTCGCCCATGCTGCGCTCGAGCCGGCCCTTGGTGGCTTCCAGATCGGTCTTGGTGGCTTCAATGTCTTTCTTGGCTCCGCCGACTTCTGTCGCCACGGCGCCAATCTGTTCTTGACTCGCCTTGAGCTGCGTGGCGAGCTCCTGGTCGGAGGCCTGCTGCTCTTTACGGATGTCTTCAGCGCGGCTCTTGGCCTTTGCCAGTTCCGATTGCGTCAAGCCCATTCTTTGCGTGGTGATTTCCACCTGGCTCTTCAAATCCGCGATGCGCGAATTGGCCTGGTCCAATTGCGCGCTGAGGATTTTGTTCTGGTCCTGCTGTTTCGACAGATCCTGGCTCAGCCGCGCCTGAGTCGTGTAGCCGAAATAGACAACCACGGCCAGGGCCGCAATCAGCAAACCGAACAATACGGCGATCCAACGGGGTGTCCCCACGCTCTCGTAGTGATAGGATTCTTGCGGACTTGGTATGTTTGGAGAAATGCTCATTCTTTCCTCTCTGTGATAGGTATTACCCCGAGCTGTGGCTCTGAATTGAAATTATGGCCTGCAAAACGCCTTCTGTCCATCTTCTGTCCAGCCGGCGCGCTAACGCTTTCTCTTCCGGCTGGGTTCTCGCTTCGATGAACTGTCTTTGCCGTTGAGGGCGGGCCATCGCGCGAAGACCGTCGTGCTCAACCCGCCTCGCGGCGTGAATTCCCCGCGCACAATGCACCACTCGGGCTGCACGGCTGCGACGAGGTCGCGCAGGATTCGGTTCACTGCATTTTCGTAGAAAATACCCAGATTGCGGTACGCGAGCAGGTACATTTTGAGAGCTTTCAGCTCGAGGCACTCGTTCCGGGGCATGTATTGGATGGTGAGCGTGCCGTAATCGGGCATTCCCGTCTTCGGGCAAACCGAGGAGTACTCCGGAAACCGCGTGCTGATGACGTAGTTCGCGAACTGGTTTGGCCAGGTTTCAAGCGCCGGTAATTTCGCGTCGATTCCGGC
>DATDNK010000258.1:0-2133 GCA_036518275.1 Candidatus Acidiferrum sp. | reverse complement strand
AAAAAGGCTTCCGGCTCGAGATAGCGGAAGGATAGATCCTCGAGTTCGCCGCGGACCACGCTCATTCCCAGGCGATGAGCGATAGGCGCGTAAATGTCCATCGTTTCGCGGGAAATGCGCTGCTGCCTCTCCGGTTCGAGGTACTGGAGCGTGCGCATGTTGTGCAGGCGGTCGGCGAGCTTGACCAGGACGACGCGAACGTCGGTCACCATGGCCAGCAGCATCTTGCGGACGTTTTCGGCCTGGCGCGCTTCCGGCGCCGTGATGTTCAGGCGGCCGATTTTCGTAACGCCCTCGACCAAGTGCGCGACTTCCGGGCCAAAACGCTCTTCGATGCGCGAGACGGGATATTCCGTGTCTTCGATGGCGTCGTGGAGAATAGCCGCGGTAAGCGTGATGGCGTCGAGTCGCATGTCCGCCAAGATGTGCGCCACTTCGAGCAAATGGGAGAGGTAGGGATCACCCGAACTACGAAACTGGTCGTGATGGCGCTCCGAGGCAATCTCGTAGGCGCGGCGGACAATCCAGGGGTCCTCGGAAGGGCGGTGCTTCTTGAGCTTCTCGATCAACTCTTCGAGGCGCGCGTCGAGTTGCCGAGCCTCGCGCACGCGGTTGAAGCTCAACGGAAGATTGCTCGGAGAGGGCATAGGTCAGTTTACCTCAAAAGAAGAAAGCAAGAAGCCAATGAAGCGAGGAGGTAAGGAGAGGTAATCAGACACGCCAGCCGTTGCGCGGCAAAGGGTCTGAAGCGATAGATAGCAAAGGAGTTGAAAGTACTCCGTTGCGAAAGAGGAGCGCCTTAAAACCGAGCGGCATCCCGATTTGCTCGCCGATGCTTTGGTTTATGTCTCCGCCATCCAGACCAACACACGAAGCGCTCAAATCCAATGAGGATAAAGGCTTGGAATCCAGTTGACCCAAGTGGCGCGCCCGGAGAGATTTGAACTCCCGACCCTCTGGTTCGAAGCCAGACGCTCTATCCGCTGAGCTACGGGCGCGCGGTGGTTTCGATTCTAAGATATTCTCGCGTGCGGCTCTAGTATCTCTCAGAATCCGTAATCGAGTTCATTAACTAAGAAGACGGAGCAGAGCGCGGCACAAGAAAAAGTCGGCGGAAGGACCCGCGGCCCGGAATACTGAAAGGTCCGGACGGCCTCGAGAAACGGTTACTACAAGGAATTGCGGCCGAGCTTAAGTCAAACAAGAATAGGAAGCAAAAGTAGCGGAGTCGCAGTCCTTGAGTGACGTGGAAGATGGAAACGCTAAAGCCTGAGTGGACGGAATACGAACTCGTGGACAGCGGCGGGGCGAAGAAGCTCGAGCGGTTTGGTGAATTTACGCTGATTCGTCCTGAGCCGCAGGCGAAGTGGGCATCGGCGCTCCCGGCGCAGCAGTGGGAGACGGCCGACGGCGAATTTGTGAAAGCAAAAGGCGCCCAGCAGGGCGAATGGAAATTCCGCAAGCCGATTCCGGAGCGATGGATGATGCAGCGCAAGAATCTGACGTTCTGGGTTCAGCCCGCGCCTTCGGGACATGTAGGAGTGTTCCCAGACCAAGCGTGTCATTGGGATTGGATCGAGGAAGTGACGGAAGAAGCGGCAAGGCGCGTGAAGGTGCTGAGCCTCTTCGGGCATACCGGCCTGGCAACACTAGCCGCGGCAGCAGCGGGAGCAGAAGTGACGCACGTGGACGCTTCGCGCAAAGCGGTGGCGCTGGCACGCGAGAACCAGACTCTATCGAGGCTGAGCGAGCGCCCCATCCGGTGGATTGTGGAAGATGCGGTGACGTTTGTAAAGCGAGAGGCGCGGCGCGGGAACCGTTATGACGCGATACTGCTCGATCCACCGAGGTTCGGGCGCGGTCCCTCGGGCGAGATCTGGAAATTGGATGAGTCGCTGCCGGAAATACTGAGTGCCTGCGGTAAGGTGTTGAGCGAAAGGCCGATATTTGTTTTGTTGAATGTCTATACGACAGTGCTAACGAAAGGGCGCGCTGAGAAAGATTCAGAAAGATTGCGGCGCTACTTGAAAGAGATGCTCAGAGAATTTCGGCCAAGGATCACTGCCGGTGAATTGGCGATCGAGGATGCGGGGCGAAGGAGGATTTCCGCGTCCGTGTTCGCGAGAGCAGAGT
>DATDNK010000257.1:0-6026 GCA_036518275.1 Candidatus Acidiferrum sp. | reverse complement strand
ATTTCCCAATCCGCGTACGCGCACGAATGTAAGCCAGCGATTCGATTTTCAAGTTACACCGAACAACACGCTGACCACGCGCTATCAGTATTGGCGAAACAACGAAGACGGCGATGGCGTTGGCGGATTCGGCTTACCTGCCCTGGGATATAACGCGTTGAATGCGGAGCATACCTTTCAGATGACCGATACGCAGGTGCTGGGCCCTCGCACCATTAACGAGACCCGGTTTCAGTACATTCATCAGGGGCGGGATCAGAATCCGCTGACTACGACGCCCGCGATTGTGGTTCAAGGCGCTTTTGCGACGGGAGGAAACAGCAGCGGAGCGAGCATTGATACGCAGAACCGCTACGAACTGCAGAACATCACTTACGTGAATGTAGGGAAGCATGCCATCAAGTACGGCGGGCGGCTGCGCGCCACTGCAGATGACTATTCGTCGAATGCCGGATTCAACGGCACATATGTTTTTGGGCCCCGGCCGCAACCAAACTGTACTCCGACGGCGACGAACAGTTGTCAGATTACGGGATTGCAGGCGTATTTGATAACTCTGCAGGACATTGCGGCGAATCCGCAAAATCCCGGCTTCTCCACGAATGGGGGCGGCGCTAGTAATTATTCGCTGAATTCGAATGCAAGCGGGAGCGCTGCGGCGAGCGTCACTTGGTTCGATGGCGCGCTGTTTCTTCAGGATGACTGGCGTGTCCGGCCGAACATGACAGTGAGTACGGGGCTACGCTACGAAACGCAAAATAATCTGGGGGATCATGGGGATTTTGGACCACGCGTGGGGATTGCGTGGGCGGTGGATGGAAACGGGAAAAACAAATCGCCCAAGACTGTGCTGCGCGGGGGCTACGGTATTTTCTACGACCGTTTTGGTTCCGACC
The DNA here is from genome assembly GCA_036518275.1 of Candidatus Acidiferrum sp. Classification (GTDB taxonomy): domain Bacteria; phylum Acidobacteriota; class Terriglobia; order Acidiferrales; family UBA7541; genus Acidiferrum. The sequence goes on along the minus strand of DATDNK010000257.1, from coordinate 5,130 downwards.
TGGTTTTACAACAGGAACTGCAAAACGGGCTCATTCAGCAACAGTTTCTCGTGCAGAATCCCACGTTCTTTGACCCCAATCAAACAGCTCAGATTCAACAGTCCGGGACGCAGCCCGTGATCGTCTATCGAGTGAATCCTGCTCTTCGTACTCCGTACATCATGCAGGCCGGAGCGACGATTGAGCGGCAGCTGAGCAAGTATGCGAATCTTTCGGTGACGTATCTCAGTTCCCGAGGTGTGCATCAGTTCTATACGAACGCCACCCCGCCAAGCGGGGCCCCACCTCCCGGCACCGCGCCGCAAATCATCTATCAATACCAATCGGGTGGAATCTTCAAGCAAAAGCAACTCATCGTGAACAGCAGGGTGCAGATGGGAACCAGGCTGTCGCTATGGGGCTATTACACGCTGAACTACGCGAACAGCAATACTTCGGGCGCCGGCTATGTGCCGTCGACCCCGTGCGGAGCACCGAGCCTTCCAGCCGGAACGCCGTGCGGCATCGACGAAGACTATGGGCGGGCGTCATTCGATGTGCGGCAGCGAGTGTTTGCCGGCGGCACGGTGGGCATGCCGTGGGGAGTTCGAGTGAGCCCCTTTCTGGTGGCGTGGTCCGGTTCTCCATTTAATATCACCACGGGTCAGGATTTGTATGGAATCAATGTGTTCAATACACGCCCGACATTGGGCACATGCGGGAATCCGGGGGTCATGTCGACTGCGTATGGATGCTTTAACTTGGTAACGCAGCCGGGGAAGAACGTCATCCCGATCAATGAGGAGACGGGGCCGGGGCGGTTCACGCTGAACCTGCGGCTTAGCAAAACATTCGGCTTTGGAGAAAAAAAGGAAACGGCCGCGGGCCGCGGAGGGCCGCGGGGAGGCACGTTTGGCCGAGGGCCGGGCGGTCCACATGGAGACCATGGTGGAGGAATGTTTGGAGGGAATCCTTCCAACAATCGCTATAACCTGACCTTCAGCGTGAACGCGTCCAATGTCTTCAACAAGGTGAATGTGGGCAATCCGATTGGCAATTTGAGTTCAAAGCTGTTTGGCGAGTCCAACGGCTTGTTTGGACGGCCATTTTCCTCCCCGACGGCGAACCGTCTGATTTATTTGCAATGCTTGTTCAACTTTTAGCGGGCTAAGTTAGAAGAGAGCTGCGGCTTTAGTTTTCCGTAACTGGCCGCGGGTGCGAAATGCTTCCCTCGGCAGCTTGACTGCGCTAACCTTTCGTTGCCATGAAGCGGCGGAAGAAAAAGACTATCGATGTGGGAAAGGAGGCGCGGCGGGTTGCGCGAAAATCCGGTATCGCTCCAGCGGTGACGCGCGTAATTCCCGACAAGCGCAAGCGGCCAGAGAAGCACAAGAAACAGTGGTTGCACGCCGAAATGGACTGAAGAAGAGATCAGAGATCAGAGATCAGAGAACGGAGATTGCAGAGCCTAGAATGGGTCCGGACCGGACCTAGTTTTTGGAGCTTCAGCCCGGTTTGTTGGCGGGAATAACTTCATCAGGCCGAAACAGCGGCGTAAGCGCCATCTTACGGCGTTCGGCAAGTTCGCTGGCGATCGTTTCCAAATCCTTTTTATCAAAACCCGTAGAGCTGACCTTCACTTTGCCGTCGGATTCAATGAGAAAAATGGTGGGGACATTAGTCAGCCCGTAACCATTGGAGACGGGATAGCCATCTGCGTCAAGAACGACAGGGAAGGTGACGCCATATTCGGAGGCAAAACTTTTTGTTGCGCGCGCGTCGTCCTGAGAAATGCCAAGGAAGGTTGCGCCTCTGGAACCGTAGCGCTGATGGAGGCGTTCGAGGAAAGGGAAAGTGAACTGGCAGACGGGACAGGAGATTTTGAAGAAAGCGGCGATTACGGGGCCGCGTTCGAGGAGCGCGTGAAGCGAATATTCTTTCTGGTCGAGCGATCTTAGAGAAAACTCCGGAGCGATGTTGCCGACAACAATGTGAGTCATGTGGTCCTGCGATCCCATCCAGCGTGAAAGCCGCCGCAAAATTCCCATCGATAAATTGTAACGCAAAAGAGAAAGCGCGACATTCTCTGGTACACCTTTCATTGGATGCGGATGATGGCTTGCAGTCACAGGAAACCGGCGGAGATATTTTCGATGCGACAGGAAGCGTTTCTATCTGTACGGAAGTATACGTTGTTGGATATAATGACCGGAAAGCTGGAAGAGCGGGCGTCGTACAATGGCAGTATAGAAGCTTCCCAAGCTTTTGATGTGGGTTCGATTCCCATCGCCCGCTCCAGATTCTAAAAGACTTAGGCCGCTGCCTCATTTTCCATATTTTCCAAATCAACCCTAGAAAACGCTGCCCGGACCTCTTCCAGGGGGATTTGCCCGGTGTAGAGCGCAGTCATTGTCGCGGAACTGTGACCCATTTGTTGACGAATGACAGCGGGATTCAAACCTGACAGTTCCCACCTTCGGTTGCACCCATGACGAAAGGCATGCAATCCAGCCTGCGGCAGACCCAGCGCCCGCAGTGCGGGATGCAAGCCATCGTGCAGAACATTGGCTTCGCAAAGAGGAGTGTTGCGCCGGGAACAGAAGATTAAGCCGTTGGTATTCGGCTGAGGATGTTTGCGCAGAAACTTTCTCAGCGCTTCCAGAGCTTCTCTTCCTTCGGCACCGTGCAGCAGAATGGTGCGGTACGCCGCCACATTCTTGCACGGGCCAATCTTTCCCTTGTTGCGCTGGTCGGATGCTTCATCTACGCGGATCGTGCTCGCCTTGAAATTAATATCATTCGGTTTCAAGGCAAACAATTCACTGCAACGCAGGCCAGCGGCAGATGCTAGGAGGAGAAGAACCGCGTACTGTTCCTTGCGGCGGTCATCCAAGTCGAGCTTCCGCATTTGTGCGGCGACCTTCTTGGATTTTTTCCACGAGAAGGAGTGTTCCTCTCGGCTCTCCATTTTCATCTGCAACTTATCGCGTTCGGGAATTGACAATCCGCTTTGGGAGAATGGAGGCTTCTTGTCTTTGGAGGATGCTGAAAGAACACGCTGCATTGTGCGCAATATGTTCTTGATTGTCACCCACGAAAGGCCTTCCTTCCGCTTCTTCCAAATCCACTCGTTCACGGAATCAATGTTGATGTGCTCTACCGGAATCTCGTTCCAGTCCGCCTCCAGATGCGTCTTAAGATGGCCATCCGCGATGGAAAACGTGGAGGCCCGGAGCATCCGAGGTGCGAACACCTCCCGGTAGTGTTTCACTGCATGTGCGAAAGTTTGGACGGAAGGAATCCGATAACTACTGGAATTGAGTTCCAGCTTTGTAATGAACTCCAGTTTCTTCCGTTCGGCTTCGCTTTTCGTCATAATCGTAACTGGCCCGAGTACTTCTGTTTCGCGCCTTCTTTCCTCCTCACCGGCAACATCGATCCAGTATTGGAAGAAATACTCTTTGACGCCCTTCGTCCGGTTAAACCGCGCTCGGACGGAGGGATTCTGCCCATTCCTGCGAGACATGCACTTTCCCCGCTTTCTCGCTGGAATTGGCGGCGGACCAATACTACCACTGCAGCAAAAGCTCTGCATTTGCACGTCGCATCCTTCGTTCTGCAATTCGTTTTGAGCATCGCTTTCATCTGTGCAAGGTGAGTTAAAGGGAAGGGTGGGAAAGCGAATGGCTAACGCGAATGGGTAAGGGAGAATGGGTGAAGGGCTAAGGAATGGATTCCGCCCTGTGGTTTACCGAAAGGGGAAAGGGACCGCCGGGACGCTGCGGCAAGCTTGCCGCAGCGTCCCGGCGCGAACGTTTTCGTGTTTGCAGTTGCTGGGGTTCATTTTGTTTGCCGCAGGAACTCGCGAAAGAGTGGGTGGTAGAGCTTGTATCGTCCCCGACCAGTGCGAATGAGCAACCCCTTTTCGGTGAGTCTCCCGAAATGCGCGTACTGGAAAGCTGGAATGAAATGGCGCGGGTTGATTTCGTCCCGTTGGGCTCCAGCTAATGTTCTTAAAAGCTCTAGCTCTCGTTCAGGAACCTGTGCCAGGTCTAATCGGAATTTGTTTCTTTCCAACTGCTGAAAGACATGGGGCCAGAGGTGCTCAGGACTTTCGGGTACAGAACCCTGAGTGCTGGCCAATAGCTCTCGACAGATGAATGCGAGGAAATAGGGATGTCCCAGAGTTTTCTCGTAAAGCCAGCGTGAAAGACCGTGCAGCTTTTCGTGTGTCCTGAAGGCTGCCTCTGCGTATTCGGTGGTTTCTTCCGCCGAGAAAGGCTCAAGATAAAACTTGGTGTAGAAACGAACGGCAGGCTCGGCAAAACTTCGGATGGCAGAAAAGTAGTCGGATCGAGCCGAGAAACACACGCTGTAGTTCATGCGGTTGATGCCAAGCCACTGGAATTGATCTCTGAGGGTTCGAGCAACATCCTGGGCAACGGAGGTTGCGAAATTATCGAGGTCGTCAAGGAAGAACATTGCCCCGCTAATCTGCGCGGGAAGGAAGAAACGCTTCCAAGCTTCGCCGAGCGCGTGTCGGAGAAGAGTGCTGCCAGAACTTAGGAAGAATCTCTGAGCTTCGCGGTCGAGAGTAAACCCACCCATGCTGACCCGCTTGAGCTTCCAATTCCGAACTTCAGTACGTAGGCGCGTTGTTAGGGAAGATGTCGCCGCTAGGGCTTCTGCCAGTCCGTCGAGCAGACTTTCTGCAAAGCGGCGATAATCACCATAGTCTGTCGAAACCGGCACCAGCACAGGTAGGATGCCGTATTTCGGATCAGAGCAGATGGTGGCGAATTTCAGCAGTAGGCTGCTCTTGCCGATCCCCCAATCGCCCAGCACCGCAAAAGAGCTAATTCGGCCTGCCGCAAGGCCCTGCTGCAGAGCCAGAGTAAATGCCTCGCTGGGGGTCTTCCTCCCTATGAACTGTTCCGGGCTGACGGGGTAATTCGGCTCTGGAAGCACTTGAATCTCCATCCTAACGAACCTCACAAACCTCCGTTTGGATTGTTAGTTTTGTTATTTTCGGTGGCTAACTCGGCGGTGGGTGGGGGCTGCACGGTAGGCGGCATGAGTACACGCCGCCTACCGCGCAGAGGTGGAAGGATTTATTGGTGGGTTTTACTGCTTGTGGGTGGGAGTCCGAGG
>DATDNK010000256.1:0-2063 GCA_036518275.1 Candidatus Acidiferrum sp. | reverse complement strand
GCGGTGGCCGCGCAAACCGCCCTCGCCTGCGAGAATGCTAAGCGGTACAGGACGATTCAAGAGCACGCCGCAAAGCTCGAAATCGAAATCGCAGAAAGAAAGCGCGCCGAAGAGCGCTTTCGCATGCTTGTGGAAACAGCTCCTACAGGAATCATCATTGCCGATAGCAAAGGGCGCATCGTTGACGCCAATGCTCACACTTACCAGATGTTTGGTTACGGGCAGAAGGAACTCATCGGCCAGCCCATCGAAACTTTGCTTCCGGAAGCTCTCCGATCGGTCCATGAGAACCATCGGCGTTCTTTCGCCGCGAATCCCCATCCTCGGCCTATGGGCGTGGGCATGGATCTGTTTGCCCGCCGGAAAGATGGGACGGATTTTCCCGTGGAGATCAGTTTGGGCCCGCTGGTCACGCAAGGCGAAACCTTGGTTTCTGCGGCCATTGTGGACATCACCGCCCGCAAGAAGATGGAGGCGCAGCTCCGGCTGTCGCAGCGGATGGAAGCCATCGGCAGGCTTGCCGGTGGGGTAGCTCACGATTTCAATAACTTAGTGACCGTAATCCTCGGATGTTGCGATGCATTGTCCGGCGAGTTGCCTTCCGATCATCCGGCATCGCGAAAGGTTGAGATGGTGCGAAAGGCAGGAGCCTCTGCCGCAGACCTCACCCGCCAATTGCTTGCTTTTGGCCGCAAGCAGATTTTGCAGCCAAAACTAATCGAGCCAAAGGAAATTGTAAACGGTGTGGCCATCATGCTAGGTCGGCTGATCGGAGCGGACATCAAGCTAGAAGTGGCAGTGGATCCCAAAGTGGGGTGCATCAACGCCGATCCAGGACAAGTCGAGCAAATCCTTGTGAATCTTGCCGCAAATGCGCGAGACGCCATGCCTAATGGCGGGCGCATGACAATCGAACTACGCAATGCCGAGCTGGATGACAGTTACCAGAAGCAACATTCACCTGCCATCCCCGGCCCGTACGTGATGATCAGTGTCACTGATACCGGTTGCGGCATGGACAGCAAGACGCAAGCGCAAATCTTCGACCCATTTTTTACAACGAAGGAATTTGGGAAGGGCACGGGACTTGGACTAGCCACGGTCTACGGAATCGTAAAACAAAGTGGCGGATACATTTGGGTCTACAGTGAGCTCGGAAAAGGCACAGTCTTCAAGGTGTACCTGCCAAGGGTCGAGCGTGAGGCGCCTCAAAGCGTGCATGCTGATCCAGATGGCGCGCCCCAGCGCGGCACAGAAACAATCTTGTTCGCCGAAGACTCCGAGTCACTTCGCGAGATGGCTTGCGAATACCTCGAAAGCATCGGCTATACGGTTATCGAAGCCGGCTGCGGCACAGAGGCCCTCCAGCGCTCCAGCGAATTTCAGGGTACCATCCACCTGCTGCTGACCGATGTCATCATGCCGGAAATGAATGGGCGCGAACTGGCTGACCAAATTGTCCAAAACCGTCCCGGGATCAAGGTCTTGTTTACCTCGGGCTACACGGACGACGCTATTGTGCGTCACGGTGTCCTGGAACCCGGCATAGCATTCATTCAGAAGCCTTATCGTCCAAGGGCCATCGCCCGCAAAATCCGCGAAGTACTTGACGGTCCAGCGCGGGCCGCCGGAACAACGACAAGAAATTACACAGCTAACGGTGTGGAGACCACCACCAAAGCATGAACAATCTGGAAACCACGGGGAATCGAATTTGTCGCGCCTAGTTCGAGCGCAGAGACGACTCGAATTCTGGTCAATATCTGTTTGCGTCGGTGCCAATCGTCCGCAAATTTGGTCCGAAATACCGACGCATTCGAAGGAACATTACGGGAACAATAAGAATTCCCCTCTACGTGTTTTCAATACTTTACGTTCCTCTAAGTTCCTCGTAAGTGCTTGAGTTTCCAGGTCAAGTCACCCTGTCACGGCAGAGGCCGCGGGTTCGAGTCCCGTCGTCCCCGCCATAGTTTCAGTCACTTAGAGAAGAACCCAGAAAAAACCTGGGTTCCTTCCGTCCAATAAGCCGCCACCCCGTCCGCCACGCATTCCCTTGAACGAAT
>DATDNK010000255.1:0-10770 GCA_036518275.1 Candidatus Acidiferrum sp. | reverse complement strand
GACTTATGACTTGCTCCTTCCTTATTGAGGAATCTCCTTGGACGCCTGAGCTAGGGCGGAAATATCAATCACAATGTCTCCTCCATCCACGTGCGCGGGCACGCCGATGGGATTGCAGCCTCCCTGATCGCCAATCGAGGGAATGTAAATCGCGGACGCGCAGTGCCGGCAAATCACATTCTGGCCATCCTGGCGGTAGCCTTCCGCGCCGCAAATCCGGCACGCATCCAGCGCCACGCCCCACCCGTTCGGCTTCTTGATGACCATAAAGCGCAGCGACTGATTGCCCGCGCTGACAGTGAAAAGGTGCATCGTACCGTCCTGCACTTGGCTGGCGGGGATGCGCACAATATTCCCGGCGGGATCAATGGCCTGCGCGGTCGGTGGCGCGGAATTCGCTCGCGCATAAATGAAATCCGCGGTCAAGACGAGAATCACGGCGAGAGAAGCAGTCGCCGCCGCAATCATCCAGTGCCGCTGGCGCCGGTTTTGCGATTCCAGCAGTCGCTTCTCTGCGTCGTTCAATGTTTCTTTCGCAATGCGAGCGTGGCGAGCCGCTTGCCATTCCCGCAAAATCAGCAGCATCGCTGCCCCAAAGATGAAAACAAAAAAGAACAGCTCGTTGCGCACGATGGGCCCCAGAATGGCCATCTCCGCTTTGCTCGAAGGCAGCCAGCGCGCCTCGCTCAATTCGTGCAAGCCCGTCAGTGCCAATTGAAACGCCACAAGCATCAAGATGACGCTCGTGGCGGCAAAAAACCGCGGCAATGGAATGCGCAGCGTGCCTTTGAAAAAGAACAACCCGACTGCGACCGCCACCGCAATTCCGACAATTGTCCCAATCCAGGTCTGCAAGCCCTCCGTCGAGAGTTCGACGGCGCGCAGAATCAGTGCCAACTCCACGCCCTCACGCAGGACCATCAAAAACACAAAAAGAAAAATTCCCCAGCCCGCGGCTTTTCCAGCCCGCTCGGCGTAGGACTCCACCTTTTCCTCAATCTCTTTTCTCAGGTGGCGCGCAACGCGGTTCATCCATACAATCATCGTAACAACGAAGACTGAGGCCACCAGGAGCATCAACCCCTCGAAGCCGTCTTCGCTGATGCGCCAGCGCTCCAGCCCCATCGCCACCGCCAGGCTCAGAGCAGCGGCCACCGCGACGCCATACCAGACGAACCGCGCTAGGTGGCTGCGGGCAGTGCGCGAGAGATACACCAGGATGATACCAACGACGAGCGCGGCTTCCACACCTTCGCGAAGAGCAACAAGAAATGCTGAGAGCACGGTATGTCCTGTAAGGCTAGTTGTAAGTCATTTGCAACTACAAGTTGGAGTTTACCTTAGAAAAGCCCTCCAGGTCAACCGGACTAATTCAGTCCTATTTGCTCTCGCACACAATCGGAGCCCCTGGAATAAGCTATTCTGTCTGCTGCGCATGGGGTCCCTTCGCCAAGCTTTGTCGCTGATTGTTTCCGGCCTTCTGGTATTCTCCGAGGGCTTCGCCCAATCGCAGGCCCCTTCTTCTCCGCCGCCATCGCAGACGCCTTCCCAAAAGCCACGGCCCGATCTCAAGCGGGCGCGGAGAGCGGCGGAGCGAGCCGAAAAAGCAGAGGCTGCGGGCCGCTTCGAAGAGGCGCTAGCCGCACTCGAGGAAGCGGCGCGGTATGCTCCCCAGGACATCCACTTCGCGGCTCGCGCGGAAGCGTTGCGTTCCAGGCTGGTGCGCGCCTATTCGGACGCAGCCGAGCGCGACGCCTTGGCCAACCGCTTCGATCAGGCTGCCGAAGATCTGACTGCCGCGCTGGCGATTGATCCCGCGAATACCCTTCTCCTGGAGCGCCTGCGGCAAATAAAAAGCATGGAGGATGAAGCCGCGCCCAGAGCCGCTTCCCAGATCCCAGGCTTGCCTCACCTGAAGCCGCAGCCCGGAAAGCACGACCTCGATCTGCGCGGAGATACGAAGACAGTTTACGAACAGGTGGCAAATACTTTCGGCGTTAGGGCCACCTTCGATCCAGACCTTTTGGTGAGAAACGTCCATTTGAATGTCAACGATGTGGATTTCAACAATGCCGTGACCATCTTGGCCGCGCAGACTGCGACCTTCTGGCGGCCGCTGAATGAGACGCTGATGTTTGTCGCGGCAGACACTCCGGAAAAGCGCCGTGAATACGATTTGGAAGCAGAGCAGACTTTTCCGCTTTCTGCCGCCGTCACTCCCGAAGACGCCACGGAGGTTTTGCGCATCGTTCGCGACCTCACTGGATCTCCGCACATCGATCTCGACGCGCACAGCCATGCCATCACCATGCGCGATACTCCACAACGGCTGGCTCTGGCAGGTGCGCTCATTCAACAGATGGAAAGGGCTCGCGGAGAATTGATGCTGGAAATTGAGTTGCTGGAAGTCGACCGCAACACCGCGAGAAAGCTCGGCGTCGAACCGCCCACCCGCCAAAGGTTAATCGCTCTTCCCCTCAACTTGATCAATCAACTAACCCAGGCAAATAACCTGACCGCCCTCCAATCGCTGCTGGCGGGAATTTTTGGAACCGCGGCGACGGCGGGCACCACTTCAGTCAGCTCGCTGATCCCTCCGCTCGTTGCTATTGGTGGCGGCAAATCCACGTTTCTCCTAACCCTTCCTTCAGCCGCCGCGGACTTTTCCGACGCGCTCTCCTTGGTGCAAAGCGGCCGCCAGGTTCTCCTGCGCGCACAAGACGGAAAGCCCGCCACCTTTTTTGTGGGCCAGCGATTCCCGGTCACCCTTTCTTTGCTCTCCGGCAGCCTGGGGACTACGTCCTTCACGCCAAATCCCGGCGGCGCGAGCAATCCTTTCCCCAGTACTTCCTTTCCAGCCGGCACGGGCCCCGCCGCGCTTGTAGCCGCGGATTTTCTGAATAACGGCCTAATCGACCTGGCCGCCGTCAACGAAATCGACAATTCGGTTACCGTTCTGCTGAACCAGAGCGGCAATCAAGGAACGTTTTCACAGGCCACGGGTTCTCCCATCTCTCTGGGAACAGCGCGCGCCGCTGCTCCAACAACTCACCCGGGAATTGCTTCAGCGACATTTACCACCAGCGGATGCCATGACTTGATCGCCAGCGATCCCCTCGCCAATGTGGTCAACGTGCTTATCAGCAATTGTGACGGCACGTTCCAGAAGCCTGTCGTCATTCCTGTAGGCTTTAATCCCACCGCGATTGCCACCGGAGACTTCAATGGCGACGGGCAACAGGATTTTGCCGTGGCCAACGAAGGTGACGACTCAATCTCCATTTTTCTTGGCGACGGCACGGGCAAGTTTACCGCTGCGCCGAATTCTCCTTTCCTGTTTTCAAAACAATTTGCTATCAGCACCACGTCGCTGCCCGACGGGGTTTTGAACGCTCCCTACACTGCAACATTGCAATCGACCGGTGGGACAGGGGCGGTGACCTGGAGCATCGCCACGGGAACTCTCCCTGCCGGGCTTACATTGAATGCCACCACCGGCGCCATTACCGGCACGCCGACCGCAGCGGGAACCTCTCCCATCACGGTGATGGCAACCGATTCCGCCACCCCTCCGAATTCCGCTACCACGGCACTCAGCATCACCGTCAATTCCGTTGCTCCAGCTCTCGCCATTTCCACTGCTTCGCTTCCTAATGGAAGCCTTGGAACGCCTTACGACCAAATCCTGACGGTTACTGGAGGAACGTCGCCTTTTACCTGGGGTGTTCCGTCGGGCCCCCTACCCACAGGTCTGAGTTTGAATGCGACAACCGGGGAAATCACCGGAACTCCAACATCCACTACCACCACACCGGCAAGCTTCACCTTCACCGTTAGTGTGACAGACTCCAGCGCAACTCCTTTGACGGCTCAAAAACAGTTCACTTTAACGCCCATCACCGCCGCCGAACGCGGGCCAGTGGCCATGGCCGCAAGCGATTTTGATTCCGATGGGAAGCAGGATCTGGCCATCGTAAATCACGAGACCAACAACGTGACCATTCTCTTAAGCAACCGCAACGGCGACGGCACGTTCACCGAAGCCACCGGCTCTCCCATTTCGTCAGGCATTGGCAATGCACCTGTGGCAATCGCAGCCGGCGATTTGAACGGGGACTCCATGCCGGACTTGGCCGTCGTGAATCAGGCCGATAGTACTCTCAGCATCTTGTTGAACAACGGGGCCGGCACTTTCGCACCGGGGCCAAGCCCGCTTCTGCAAACCGCGGCGTCGCCAACCGGGGTCGCCATCGCCGACTTCAATCAAGACGGGTTCGCAGATATTGCCGTGACAAATGGAGGCGCTAACTCTTTCAGTGTCTTCGTCGGCCTTTCCGGAGGACTATTCACTCAAGCCTTCCAGCCTCCTGCGGGCCCAACTGGTTCTACTCCGACAGCCATCGTTGCGGGCACTTTCGCGACTGGCGGATTTCCGGACGTGGCCATCACCAACAATGTGTCCGGGGCAGCCGGCGACATCACAGTGGTTTTGAGTCCGGCCAGTCTGTTTACCAACGGTGTGGCTCCCGGGGTCTTGCAGCAACCTTACCCCGCCTCTGAGTACGTTGATCTCGGCCTGAAAATCAAAGCCACGCCCACACTTCATCCTAATTCGGAAGTGACCCTGCAGCTGGAATTCGAAATTCGCGCGCTTTCTGGCACCAACGTGAACGGCATTCCCATCCTTTCCAATCGCACGTTGTCGCAAACCGTGCGAGTGAAAGAAAACGAACCGACGCTCATTAGCGGGATGACCGACACCGAAGAAACCCGCTCCATCGCTGGTCTGCCGGGTTTCGCGGAGGTTCCCGTCCTGAGATACGCATTTAGTTCAAAAAACCGCACTTTTCAGGATACGGAGCTTCTTATCGTGATTACACCGCGGAGGCTGCGCTTGGCAGATCATCTCACGCGGACGATTTACGCAGGCCGCGGCGATGTCGGGCGCGGTGCCTTTGGCCCGGGATTTCGTGGGACTCCCGGACTACCGGTCCCCCAGCCGCCTCAACCGCAACCCCAGCGGCCGCTTGAGCAGCCGCCGCTTCAACCGCAGCCACAACCTCAACAACCGGAGCGGCCACAGCCTTAGCGAGAGGAGCGGAGTTCCCGAGCATTTGGAAAATGGATTGTGCCGGAAAAAAGTGAGTTGGTCGCGAGCGATACTAGCTACGACAAAGCGCGGGCTACCGCGAAGCAAAGGGGCATCAAGCGCCCCTTTATTATTTTCATTCCGCCCGCCTGAAAGCGGTGGATTCATGGGCATATGAGCCCAAGCATTAATTTCGATCACGAGTTTCAATACCGACAGATAACACCTTTCGGTTATTTGCCGGTGCTAGACATCACACTGATTGGGCCCGCGGAAGAAGAAGATCTCCTAGCGATTGTTGATAGTGGCGCAAAATATTGCCTTTCAGCGGACGACGGGCAAACGCAATCGGCTTAAACCTAACCGACGGGCGACCGGAAACTCTGAGCGGTCTCGCGGGAAGCCTTCCGGCGAGGATTCATCCTGTGACTTTGGAAGTACTCGGTTCCCGCTTTCAGTGCGAAGCAGCATTTAGCGCGCAAGAAATAAATCGTGAACTACTTGGTCGCCATACTCTTTTCACCCAGGCCCGGTTTGGATTTCGAGAAGGTATGACGATCGGATATTTTCGCTCCCAAAGATAAATGATGATTGATGTATTATAACTTCATGAGCCCCAAGGATGGCCAAAACCTTAACGTGACTTGCCCGTGCTGCCAGGCCAAGCTGGTCATTGATCCGGTTTTTGGCGCGGTGCTTTCTCACGAAGCGCATGTCAGGCCCGGACCTGACGTTGACCTCACCAAGGCGACGGATATCCTCGAAGAACAAAAGCGGCAGCGCGAGGACAAGTTTGCGGATTCCTTCTTCCAGGAAACACACAAGGAAGACATCCTCGCCAAAAAGTTCGAAGAAGCGATGAAAAAAGCCAAGGACGCGCCCGCCGGAAAGCCTATTCGCGATTTCGACCTGGACTAACTTTTTTCTCTGCGTGTCTCTGTGATGTCTGCGCCTCCACGTTATCTTTTTCTTCGCTCCCCGCGCTAAACTGCTTGCCTCATGATTCGCCGAAAAACTTTCCGTCTGAAACTGCCGTCGCGAACGCTGTTTCTTGGTGAGCGCACGCTCGTCATGGGCGTGCTCAATGTTACGCCCGACAGCTTTTTCGACGGAGGCCAGTTCCTTGACCCCGCAACCGCCATCGAACATGCCCTGGCCATGGAATCCGCCGGCGCCGACTTGCTCGACATCGGCGGCGAATCCACGCGCCCGGGTTCCCAAGAAGTCCACGCGTCCGAGGAGTTGGACCGAATTCTTCCTGTGTTGGAAGGCCTTCGCGGACGCCTCAAGATTCCAGTTTCGGTCGATACCCGCAGGGGTAGCGTCGCCCAGCTCGCTCTCCGCGCAGGCGCGGAAATCATCAACGACGTTTCCGGGCTGAAAAACGACGCGCACATTGCCGAAATCGCGGCGACCAACTGCGTGCCACTCATTCTGATGCACATGCGCGGGGAGCCGCGAACGATGCAGAAGGGCGGATTCGCGCACGACGTCCTTCGCGATGCAAGCGAGGGTCTGCGCAAATCCGTTTCTATCGCGCGCAAAGCCGGAGTCGCAAAATCGCAAATCATTCTTGACCCCGGCATCGGCTTCGGCAAGAGCTTCGTGCAAAATTACGAGCTGCTCGAAAAGCTTCCGCAGCTCGCCAAGCTCGGCTACCCGTTGCTGGTGGGCACTTCGCGAAAAGGCTTTCTCGGCGCGACGCTGGCTCGCGATGGCAAGCCCGCCCCGCCGGAGGAGCGCATCTGGGGCACCGCCGCGACAGTCACCGCTTCCATTCTCAACGGCGCGCACATCGTCCGCGCGCACGACGTTGCCGAAATGGTTCAAGTCGCCCGCGTCGCGGATTGCCTTGTGAATCCTACTCTTCGCCGCGCGCTGTAAGCACCTGCCGGCAACCCACTGGAACAGGCATTCCTGCCTGTTCAAGGTTAATCGCACCCGAAGGGGAGCCCTCTCTCTCCAAGAAAGGTCTTTTTTACGCGAGTTCTATATAATCCTGCTGTTCCCGCCCAGTGCATTTTCCTGCTCACTGGGCAATCCCTTGACGGAGCGCAACTTCATGCGGCGCAAGTTCCTTTTCCTTACCTTCTTACTTCCTTACGTCCTTACCTCCTCTTCGTTTGCTCAACTTCCTCCCGCCAAAAATCCCCTCGCCCCTGCGCAAACCTCACCCGCCGCCTGCTCCACCACCGACGCATCGAGTTGCGCGCAAGTCGCCGCGAAGCTCTTGCCCATCATCATGGGGCCGTCGCCGATAGAAGAAAACCTTCGGCGCCTGACTGATGAAATCGGCGGGCGGGTGACCGGCTCGCTGGAAATGGCCAAGGCGATCGAGTGGGGCGTCGCTGCTTTCCGTTCCGCGAACGTCGACGTGCACCCGGAGAAGTACACGCTGCCGGTCACGTGGAGCGAAGGCAAGACGGAGCTAGAGGTCTCAGATCCCTCTCATCCCCTCAGGGACGTACAGAAGGACAATATAATCTGGACCCTGAAGGAAATGCCTTCCTTGCGTGTGATCTCGGAGGGATGGAGTCCTCCATATCCGGCACTAGCAAATGAAGCCCGGGTGATCGACGTCGGCTACGGCAGTGAACATGAGTTCGCTGCCGTGGGCTCGGTCAAAGGAGCGTTTCTGCTGGTGCACAGCGACATCGGCTCGACCTGGGCCGACCTTTTCAATGAATATCTGCGACCGCCAGCCATTATCGACCTTGCGGTAAAGGGAGGCGCGGCGGCGATTCTCTGGATGGGCGCGAGACAGAGGCTGCTCCTCTACAGACATACGAATTCTCTGAATGGAGAAATCGACAAAATTCCACAGGCCATCGTGGCGCGGGAGGATGCAATGCGACTTGCACGCCTTGTCGCGGCATATCCCGGCCGAGTAAGCGTGCGGTTACGTATGCCCAACAAAATTGGCGGCCCCATCGAGCAGGAAAACGTTGTCGGCGAAATTCGCGGCTACGAAAAGCCCGACGAGGTGGTCATTCTCGGCGCGCATCTCGATTCGTGGGAACTGGGCACGGGCGCGCTGGACAACGGTTGCAATGCAGTGCTGGTCATCGAAGCGGCACGCGCTATTAAAGCGACGGGACTCCTTCCCCGCCGCACCATCCGCTTTGTGCTCTTCAGCGGCGAAGAGCAAGGCACCATCGGTTCATTCGAGTACGTGAAAGCGCACCGCGCGGAGCTGGACAAAATCCGCGCGATGATTACCTTTGACGAAGGCATCGGCCGCGTCACGGGCTATTCGCTCGGCGGGCGGCGCGATACCGAAGCTGGCCTGCGCGAAGTCCTCAAGCCGCTCGAATCGTGGGGAGCCAACAATCACACGTACGACGCTTCTTTTGGCACCGACAATTTTGATTTTCTCTTGGAAGGCGTGCCTACGCTCCTCGCCAATCAAGAAGAGGCCAACTACCTGCCGAATTATCACGCCGCTTCGGACACGTTCGACAAAGTCGATATGCGAGAGCTGAAGCTGCACACAGTGCTTGCCGCGCTCACTGCCTGGGGCATCGCCGATCGCCCCGAGCCGCTCGGCAAGCGCCTGACGCGCTCCGAAATTGAAACGCAGATGAAAGAAACCGGCCTCGACCTGCAACTGAAAACGCTCGGTTACTGGGACGCCTGGAAATCCGGCGCGCGCGGCCGCAAACCTTAGCGGCGGCCCAATCCTGAAACTTCCGCGCTGCAACTGAGCAACGTGCTTGGATACGTGATTTGAGCGCCCACCACTGGTAGCTGCGACCGGTCCTTACGGAATCTTTATGAAACCCTCAGAACTCCTTCAACAGAGTTTGGCTAAGGTGGGTCACGGGGAAGAATGAGCAGAGCGCGAAGATAGAAATCTCGTCCAGGACATTTGCGACCATCTCAAGAAAATCCGAGACTAGATCAACGCGGCAATTCCCATCACGTTCTAAGTCTGGTTTCTTCAGGGTCGAGGCAAAGCACGCTGACAAGAACAAGAGGAAACATTCATGCTTGACGTTATTTTCATCGCGGCGACGGTGCTGTTCTTTGGGGCGGCAATTCTTTACGTTCGCGCCTGCGAACGCCTGAGATAGGAGAACCGCTATGACCGTAGGCAACGCGATCCTGCTGTTCATCTCCATCGCCCTGTGCGGATACCTACTCTATGCCTTGTTGAAGGCTGAGGAATTCTAAGCATGACGGCAAACGGCTGGTTCCAAATCGGGTTCTATCTGTTTGTGGTTTTCCTGCTCACGAAACCCATGGGCGTGTTCATGACGCGTGTATTCAACCACGAGAAAACGTTACTCGATCCAATTCTCCGGCCTATCGAGAAAGTCATTTATAGGCTCACAGGCGTAGACGAAGAGCGGGAAATGCGCTGGACGGAATACACCATCGCGATGCTGCTGTTCAGCGGCGTCTCGATGACACTGCTCTACCTGATCGAGCGCACGCAGAAGTGGCTGCCGTTCAATCCACAGAAATTCGGGAACGTGGACCCGGGGCTGGCTTTTGGCACTGCGGCGTCGTTCACCACGAACACGAATTGGCAAGCGTACAGTGGTGAATCCACGATGAGCTACCTGACGCAGATGGCGGGGCTTGCTTATCACAACTTCGTTTCCGCGGCGGTTGGAATCGTGCTGGCTATCGTAGTCATTCGCGGCATCGCGCGGAAAGAGACAGAAAAGCTCGGAAACTTCTGGGTCGATACGACGCGGTGCCTGCTGTGGGTGCTGCTGCCGTTTTGCCTTGTGGGCGCGCTTGTTCTGGTTTCTCAAGGCGTGGTTCAGAACTTGAGGCCCTACACTACGGTGAATTTGATCCAGCCGTACACGGCGGAGGTCATAGGAACCGACGGCAAAACCACCACGCAAACGGTCACACAGCAGGTCATCGCGCAAGGACCGGTGGCATCCCAGGAAGTCATCAAGGAGTTCGGCACGAATGGAGGTGGGTTTTTCAACGCCAATAGCGCACATCCTTTAGAGAATCCAACTCCCTTTTCGAATTTTTTCGAGATGGTGCTGATTCTCGCGATTCCTTCCGGGCTAACGTACACGTTGGGCAGAATGACCGGGTCACAGCGCCACGGCTGGGCGGTGTGGGGCGCGATGGCTTTCCTATTCCTGGCAGCGGTAGCCACGACGTACTGGGCCGAAGCCAGAGGCAATCCACTCCTGGCTGGCACCGACCAGCATGTCAGCGCGTTGCAGGCCGGTGGAAATATGGAAGGGAAAGAAGTGCGGTTCGGAATTGCCAACTCCGCGCTCTTCGCGACCGTTACGACCGATGCCAGTTGCGGCGCCGTGAACGGCATGCATGATTCCTACACGCCGATTGGCGGAATGGTTCCGCTTATCAACATCATGCTGGGTGAAATTGTGTTTGGAGGCGTCGGGGCGGGCCTCTACGGCATGTTCGTTTTCGTAGTCCTCGCCGTGTTCATCGCCGGACTGATGGTCGGGCGCACGCCCGAGTATCTTGGCAAAAAGATCGAATCGTACGACGTCAAGATGGCGATGCTCGCGGTGCTCATTCTGACGTTTACGATTCTCGCGTTCGCCGCGGTGTCTGCTGTAAAGACCTATGGCTTGGCGGGCATCTCGAATCCTGGGCCGCACGGCTTGTCTCAAATCTTGTACGCCTACGTTTCGTCGACGGGCAATAACGGCTCGGCGTTTGCTGGATTGAATGCC
>DATDNK010000254.1:0-2273 GCA_036518275.1 Candidatus Acidiferrum sp. | reverse complement strand
AAGGCAGCGGCGGCCGTCTAGAACAGCTTGGCGGTTCGCTTGGAGCGTGAGGCCGATGTTCGGGCCGCAAATCTGGTCGGCGCGCTCGTAGCCGCGGGGCATGCGGCGATTGTGGTAGGGCAGGCTCATCTTTAGCGCGGTAATGCCGAAACGCGCGGTCCATTCGCAAAGGCCGTCCTGGCCGTGCCATTTCGCATTCCAGTTGGGAAGAACGAGGACCGCGGTGCCACGCGCGGCCTTGATGGGAGGTTTCCAACTGCGTGAGGCGGGCCAAAGGCGGGCATAAACCGTGTTGTTCTCGGGCCAGGGAGATTCGATGGCGCTCGTGAAGGTGAGGACGTTTTCGGCGTCAAGGCGATAGTCGGTAGCCGCGGTGGTGGAATACCAGTCGCGGCTGTTTTCGATGGCGTTTTGCGCGCAGGCGCGGACGAAGGCACCGGGATTGGGGTCGTCGGGAGAACCACCGATGTGTTCGAGGCCCCAGTGGAAGGGCTGGACGCGGCGATTGTCGTCGGTGGTCCAGCGGCGATGTTCGTAGCGGCGGATTTTGCGTTCAAAGAAGTTCATTGAAGAAGTCGACAGTTGACAGTTTACAGTCGACAGGGTGTGAAGAAAAGAAGTGAAGCAAGACGGAAACTGAATGCAGAGACGCGGAGTTCGCAGAGAAGAAGGCGTTAGGGATGGGGCACGCGTGAAAGCGCGCTTGTTGAGAGGAGCAGAAGGCTGTGCGAGATTAGTGGAAGCGGCTGCGGAGCGGCCGACTTCACGTGCGGCCGTAAGATGGCCGACTAAACTGTGGTCATTGCCGGCATATTCTTTTTCCTGTTCGGAATGGTGATTGGGAGCTTCCTGAATGTCTGCATCACGCGGATTCCCGAGGACGTCTCTATTGTTTCGCCGGGGTCGCGCTGTCCAAAGTGCAAGACAAAGATCAAACCGTACGACAATGTGCCGGTATTTGCGTGGATCTGGCTCAAGGGAAAATGCCGGACCTGCGGCGAGCCAATTTCGGTGATGTATCCGCTGGTGGAGCTGGCGACAGGATTGCTTTTTGTGGCGGCGTTTCTGGAGTACGGCGTCACAAAAGCAACAGTGAAGTGGCTTTTTTTCACGTGCCTGATCATCGTTTTGACGATTACGGATTTGCGTGTGCGTTTGTTGCCAGATTTGGTGACGTGGCCGGGATTCGCAGCGGGACTGGTGCTTTCCGCATTTGTGCCGCCGCCTGGCGGCTTTGGGCAGGACTTGAGCTGGCGATTGCTGCATCAACGTTTGCAGCCCAATGCGGCGGGGCTGGTGGACGCGATTCTTGGGGCGGCGTTTGGAAGCTTTCTGCTGTGGGGATTGGCAGTGGGCTACAAATTGGTGCGCAAGCGCGAAGGCATGGGCTTCGGTGATGTGAAAATGATGGCCATGGTGGGTGCGTTTGTGGGATTGCGCGGAACATTTTGGACCATTCTGCTAGGAAGCCTGTTGGGAAGCGTGATCGGACTGAGCGTGGTGGCGGCGTTGTATCTGGGAGGATGGAGGCGTCGCCTGGCGGAACGCGGCAGCCGAAGAGGGCTGGGAACTGTAAACGGGCTGCGGTGGACCATTGCAAGCCAATACCAGTTGCCGCTGGGAACCTTCCTGGGAATAGGAGCGCTGGCGATGGTTTACCTCGGGCCGCTGCTCGGCTGGGAGCCGTCGCTCCGCGGGATTTTCGGGTGAGTAGTGGATTAGCAAGCGGGCAGGGTAGTCAGGGCTGACTATTCTAATTAAGAGTAGTCAGGCCTGACTACAACTTGACCCGGGGAGAAGCAACCAAGCCGATGTGGGGAATGCTCCAAAGCGGAAGCGGCACCCAGCATATGTGGGAGATTATTGCGGGGCTCGGCATTGGAGTTCTGGCGGTTGTCTGGCTCGTGGTGTATTCGCTTCGCAAGTTTTTTCAGAGCACGAAAGAAGAGCATAAGGAGAAGATTGCGGCAAGCGCGCCACGCACGGAGAATGCTTCCGCTTTCATGGCCGCTTCGATGCAAGGCGTGATTCAGCAACTGCGCGAACAGGAAAAGGAACTCGAGCGTTTGCACAAGATTGAGAAGGAACGCGCCGAGCAGACCGAGCGGCTCAGCGAAGAAGTGACGCGCAATATGCCGGCGGGGCTGGTGGTGGTTAACGCGACGGGAATTATCTCGAGCTCGAATCCCGCGGCGGAGCAGGTGCTGGGAATTCGCGGATTGGGATTCCGGCGATACAGCGAGGCGCTGGGAGCGGATTCAGCGCTGACCAAA
>DATDNK010000253.1:0-3256 GCA_036518275.1 Candidatus Acidiferrum sp. | reverse complement strand
TGCGGATGCCTCTCCCGAAACCGAATCGTCCACTCGTTATATCGTTGGGACACCGGCTTAGCCCAGTAAAACAGTGCGGCCCCGCCAAACGCAAGATTGGCAAGCATCATAAACTCAACCAATAGCCAGAAATGCAAATTGGCCATACGGCCCTCTATTTTCAAACGACAAGTCTTTTTGAACAATAACCCCTTATGCGAATCTTGTTTGCACGTCCGGCAAGATGTATCGTGCCTTCCGGGAGAATTTCCATGCAACCTCGTCAAGGATTCCGATTTTTTGTTTTCTTCGCACTTGCCTTTCTCGCGTTAGGCGCGTCGGCCCGTTCCGGGCAGGCACAGGCAAAGAATGCTGCGGCGCAACAGAAGGCTGCGCCTAACTCGGCCAATCCGGCGAACCCAAAGATTCGGGCGGTTACCGCGTTCATCAACCTCGATTGGCACGACTACCAGCGGCAGATCGCCGACACGCTGAAAATGCTGCGGCGCGCGCAGACCACCTTCGAGTCGCGCGGCTACCAGGTGCAGACCATCCGCATCGCCACGCAGCCGTTCCCCGAATACATCCAGGGAATGAACACGAAACAAGCTGTGGATTTCTTCAAGCTGGTCGACGCGCTGGCGGAACAGCAAAAATTCGCGATGGACATCGGTCCAGCGATGCTGAACGCCAACGACCCGGCTTCCCAAGCGGATATGCTCGCCGAAATTCTCGCCAACACGAAGGCGCTGAACGGCAGCCTCGTCGTCGCGGGAGAAGACGGAGTGCGCTGGGCCGCCATCGGTGCGGCCGCGCGGGTCATGAAAAAACTCGAAACCTCAACCGAGCACAGCCAGGGGAATTTCCGTTTTGCCGCGATCGCCAATGTGCCCCCGCTTTCGCCGTTTTTCCCCGCGGCATATCACACCGGTTTCGGCCACCAGTTCGCTATTGCGCTGGAATCGGCCAACGTGGTGGCTGCCGCATTCAAAGACGCGCCGGACCTGGCCTCGGCTCGCCAGCGCCTCACCGATGCGCTTGCCAACGTCGCTTTCGACGTCGAGCATCACGCCGGCCGCGTGGACCAGGAAACCGGCTGGACCTACATGGGCATCGACCTCTCGCCGGCGCCCGCACCCGGAAAAGAGACCTCGATTGGCTCAGCCATCGAAGAGTTAACGAAACAGCCGTTTGGCCTAAGCGGCACGATGACCGCAGCCGCCACGATTACCGCGGCCATCAAGGACGTTAAAGTCAAGCAGACCGGCTACACCGGGCTGATGCTGCCGGTCCTGGAAGATTCGCTGCTGGCGCAGCGCTGGTCCGAAGGCCGCATTTCCGTGGACGCCCTGCTCGCGTACTCCGCCGTGTGCGGCACGGGCCTGGACACCATTCCCCTGCCGGGCGATACCACCGAGGAGCAGCTTTCTCTGATCATTAGCGACATGGCCAGCCTGTCCGTGAAGTGGCACAAGCCGCTTTCGGCACGGCTCCTGCCGGTCGTCGGGAAGGGTTGGGGCGAAACCACCGAGTTCGATAGCCCGTTCCTCGTCAACGTGACCCTCCAGCAATTCGGGCACAAGTAGCGGCTCAGTTTGTAAGTGCCGAGCTGTTGTTGAAAGCCGCAGTGGTTGAAATAGCCATCTTAGATGGCAATAATGGGATTATGAAAGTAAGTGTGGCAGATGCGAAAAACAAACTGCCCGAGCTGATTAAGGCGGTTGAAGACGGCGAATCCGTGACGATTTGCCGCCGCGGCACGCCGGTGGTGGATATCGTTCGCACCACCAAAGCGAAGCGCGAGAAGCCTAAGTTCGGCACGCTCAAGAACAAAGTGGTTGTCCACGATCCTGACTGGTGGAAGCCCATGACCGAGGAAGAGGTCGAGGCATTCCTCGAAGACCGTTCCTAAGCGCTTTCCGGCGATTTGGAGTAGCGCAGCTGAATCAAGAAACTGGAATGCTTGAAGCACAACCCCGTCGATGATTTCGTCGAACAAGCTGGAGCGCTAGTGCGGGTCTTGCTGGATACGGCGACGTTCCTTTGGGCGGTGAGTTCCCCGGAGTGCATTTCGCGCGGAGCCATGTCCGTGCTCACGAGCGCAGGGACGGTGCGGGAGATTAGCGCGATTTCACTCTCTGAAATAGCGATCAAGCAGGCGCTTGGCAAGCTCGCTTTTGATAAAGAAGACCTCGCGCGGGGAGTAGCTGATCTGCGATTGCGCATCTTGCCCTACACCGAGAAGCATGCCTATGGCTTGTTCGATCTGCCAATGCACCACGCGGACCCGTTTGACCGGCAAATCATCGCGCAGGCCTTGGCCGAAGTCATCCCCATCCTGACAGCCGATCGAAGCTTTAGCCTGTACCCAGATTTGGAAGTAATTTGGTGAAGGTAGAGTGGACAAGATGCTGCCCGTACGAAAGTAGAAACAAAGGCTGATCCACATCGAAAGGGACGGCGGGGTAAACCCGGCGCTACAGCGGTGAGGGGTCACCAGGCGGGAGGGACGTCCAACATCCAGGCGTTGGAGCCGCCGGTGGATTCCCAGATGGCGAGATGCTTGCCGTCCTGCGAAGGGATGGCCCAGCCGACGTACGGCTTGTTTTCCTGAAGCACCGGTTTCGCACGGCCGTGCAGATCAATGTTGATCAGCGCGCGCGTCTGGCCGTGAAGCACTGCGCTGGCCCACAAGCTTTTGCCATCAGCGGCCCAGTCAATGGTGTCAATGTGCGCCCAGTCCCTCACTTTGAGGACGCGCTCAGCTCCGCCACGCGTGGAGACCAGCCGGATTTCCGCTTCCGTGGACGCGCGCATCTTCTTGACCAGCGCCAGGGTCCTGCCATCCGGCGATAGGCTCCAGTTGAAGTATTGCCATTCGGGTTCGCTGGTGCGCAGCAACTCTCTCCTGGCGCCATTTCTTGAGTCGAATTCGTAGAACACCAAGGCGTCTTTCGTATATTTGCTGTAGAGGCACTCGCGCGACGGCAGGCGCGCACACTGGAAATTGTTAATGCCGGGATCTTCCAGCAAGAGCTGCGCAGTTCCTCCGTCGAGCGGAATGCGCATCAGCCGCATGCTGCGGTACTGGAATTCTGTTTCCGGTTGCGCATTCGTGGCGCTGTGGCCGATTGCTTTCGAGTTCTGGCTGGAGGGCACGCCGCTGGAGCCGTCCACTGGCTTCCGGTCCATCTGCGCCAGGTAGAGAATCTCGTTGCGCTCCGGATTGAGCCGCAAAATGATGGCCGAGCCCTGAACGCCGGAGATGGGTTCGGGA
>DATDNK010000252.1:0-2149 GCA_036518275.1 Candidatus Acidiferrum sp. | reverse complement strand
TTGTGCTTCGCCAGCACCTTGGTGATCGCCGCCGTCAACGTGGTCTTGCCATGATCGATGTGCCCGATCGTCCCAATGTTCACGTGCGGCTTGCTGCGCTCGAATTTCTCCTTCGCCATTTCGTTTCGCCTTCTGCGCCTGCCTCTAACCCGAAGCGGCGCTACACTTCAAACTCTGGAGCGGGGGACGGGATTTGAACCCGCAACCATCACCTTGGAAGAGTGAGACTCTACCGTTGAGTTACCCCCGCTCAAGCCCTTGAAAATTTCCCGGCCTCAACCGCCTGATTCTGGAGCCTGGGACCGGGATTGAACCGGTGACCTCGTCCTTACCAAGGACGCGCTCTACCAACTGAGCTACCCAGGCCGAATCCGCTTCCCCTTCGCTTCCTGCTCACCCAATTTCTGGAGCGACAAAATATCCTTCGCGACGCACTTAATCTTGGCGGCGCTTCACCGCGAATCAGACCATTACCGCTCATCGCTTCCTGGCGATTGCCCTGCGGCTTCTTGCGAACCCCCACAACGGGAACCTGGTGGACGGGGAAGGATTCGAACCTTCGTAGCCCGCAAGGAGCGGCAGATTTACAGTCTGCTGGTTTTAACCACTCACCCACCCGTCCCGCGAAAACTTTTCGGACTTAAACCACTAGTTCGAACTTTTTCTTCAACAACTTCCGGGCGTCCCACACAAAAACACAAATAGGACTCGTGTCAAGAGACACCAGCCCGTTCGCTTTGCTGCCAGATTTCGCTCCGCCTCGCTCCCCGAAAATTCTGGTGGAGCTGGCGGAGGGAATTGAACCCCCGACCCTCTGATTACAAATCAGATGCTCTACCAGCTGAGCTACGCCAGCGCCGCTCAAACCGAGTAAGGATAGCAGAGAGGCATAAGAATTGCAAGGGGTCGATGTGCAACCCAAGCACGTGGGCTACCACTGCTGTGGATATTCCCCAGGCCCATAGCCACGCCGACAAGACCTATCCTGCTCACCTTCAATAAGTTAGCATAAAATCTGAAAAGCCGTAACCGCAGCGGCGTGCGTAAGATTCTCACAAGGGCAGGGGGGTTGTGCCGCCAGGGATTTTAGGGGTTGTTGGAAGGGTGCCAGGGGAATTATTGTGAGGCTTGCGAAATTACAGAATGAAGAATGAATGAACAAGCATAGATGGATTGGCATGGCGGCTGGTTTGCTCGCACTAGGTGCAGCGGCATTCTACGTCTACCACCGATACAGCAAGCACAGTCCCTCGGCCCGAAGCGATGTGCTGGCAATGATGCCCTCAGCAGCCAACGCTGTCGCTTTTGTAGACCTTGCTGAACTGCGCACCGCTCCTTTTATAACGCAACTCTACGCATGGGCACCGCAGCCGCAACCTGATGAGGATTACGCCCAGTTCTTGAACGAAACCGGTTTCCACTACGAGCGCGACCTCGACCACCTGGCCATCGCGTTTCAGAAGACCGGGCAGGATTCTTTTTTCTTTGCCGTAGCCGATGGAAGATTTGATCGTCAGAAAATCTCCGCTATGGCCATCAAGTCCGGCACGGTGGAAAAATGGAGGGGGCGTGAGATTTTTGCAGTTCCAGAGAGCGGCAGCGCAAAAAAAATCTATTTCACCTTCCTCGGCACCGATCGGATTGCCCTCACCGACCGCGCGGAGGATCTCACCCAAATACTAGGTGTTAAGAAACGAAGTGACGACAGCGCGGAATGGCGCTTGCGTTTCGAACGCCTGGCGGGCTCGCCGATCTTCGCAGTAATCCGCCAGGACGCTGCCCCAGGCCAGGCCCTCTCGTCACAAGCTCCGGGAGGGTTTCGTTCGCCACAGCTCTCGACGGCACTTGATCAATTGCAGTGGATTACTCTTGCTGCAAAACCGGAGAACGACCGCTTGCGCATTGTCGCCGAAGGAGAATGCGCGTCCGAGGAGACCGCACGCCAACTCGCCGATTTGCTGAATGGCGTCCTAGCGCTCGCGGAGGCCGGGCTAAACGACGCCAAGACGCGGCAGCAGTTGGACCCCTCTCTGCGCGAGGCTTACTTGTCGCTATTGAAAAGCACGGATGTCTCCAAGATCGACCGGGGGGATACCAAGTCCGTCCGGCTGGTCTTTGAAATTACAAAAGCTTTTCTGGAATCGGCTCG
>DATDNK010000251.1:0-6656 GCA_036518275.1 Candidatus Acidiferrum sp. | reverse complement strand
TGCCCGGAGCAAACGGGACAACAATTGTCAGTTGAGGCGGCGACGAGCGCTTCAGCGGCGACGACGAGCAGTTCGGCTGCGGCCAAGGCGGCGCCCACAGAATTCTTGATCACCGGAGTCTACAAGTTGCAGCCCCCGAATGGGCCGACGTTCTCGTCTCCTTTTCCCCTGCGCATCGAAACGCCGCCGGGCGGCCTGATTGTCATTGTCACCATGCCCATGGAGCAGTATGTGCAACACGTTTTGATGGCGGAGAGCAGCGTCTTCCAGAACGCAGAAGCTCTGAAAGCCATGGCGGTGGCTGCCAGGAGTTACGCCAATAAGTTCACCGGGCAGCATTCCCGGGAGGGGTTTGATTTTTGCGATACCACGCATTGCCAGGTCTTTTACTGGAGAAGCATTACCGAGCGGATTCGATTGGCCACCGAAGCGACATGGGGTGAATACGTCTCGTACCAGGGGAAGGCTGCGGCGACCTTTTATCACCAAAATTGCGGAGGAACCACAGCAGCCGCCAGTGAAACCTGGTCGCACGTCTCGGAACCTTACCTTTCCATCCATCCCGACAATTATTGTTTGACCAGCGGCGGACTTCATTGGGAAACGACGCTGACTCACGAACAGATCGATAGAGCGCTGCGCAAGGCAGGCTTGCAACCGCCGCAGAACTGGCAAGCCCTGGAGATCAGCTCGCGCACCGGTAGCGGGCGAGTGCGCACGGTGAATCTGTCGGGCGGGAAGCCGGCAAGTTTTCTGCTCTCAGGATCTTCGCTGCGGTTTGCGGTGGATCGCGCGCTCGGGTGGAACAAAATTCGAAGCGACTTGTACGAATTGCGCAATTCAGAAGGCAGGGTAATGTTTTCGGGGCGCGGCGCCGGACATGGGGTGGGGCTTTGCCAGGCCGGAGCGGAAGAAATGGCGCGGGAAGGCAAGACCTATAAGGAAATCCTGAGCTTCTACTATCCCGGAACCCAGGTGACGAAACCCGAAAGCGAAACCTGGCAGAAGCGTTCCGACGAACGCTTTGACTTGATCAGCGTTGATCCGGGAACGGATTCCAGCATTTTTCCTGCGGCCGAGCGCGTTTTGAGCGAAGCCGAGAATAACGTCGGCTGGCGCGTGCCTTTCCGCGTGAGACTGCAGGTCTTTTCCAGCCTGGACAGTTATCGCAATACGACCGGCCAGCCGGGATGGGTGGCCGCCTCGACGCGCGGCCAGACGATTCGTTTGCAACCCCTAGCTGAGTTGCGGCGCCGATCGATCCTTGAATCCACGCTGCGGCACGAGCTGTATCATCTTTTGGCGGAAACGCGCGCTTCGAGAAAAACGCCTCTCTGGTTTCGGGAGGGGCTGACTCTGTATTTGGCAAGCCCTACGGTTCCCGACGCTGCCCCATCATCGCTGAGCGCCGGCCAGATTGAGGAGATTTTGAAACACGGGGACACTCGAGAAAATACGGAGAGAGCCTACGTCTCGGCGCATCGAATCGTGGCCGATTTGGTGCAGCGATATGGAAAACAGACGGCGCTCGGATGGCTAAGCGGAGGCCTGCCCGCCGACGTTTTGCGAGCCCCCGGGGAAGTCCCCGCCCTCACGCCCCGCAACGGAACAGGCGAGCAGCCACGCGAAAAGCCCCAGTAGATAAGAGGCTAAACCTCGAAAGATCAGGCTTACCGTCTCGCCGGCAAAAGTCGAGGTGCGAAAATCCGGCGTCCATCCCATGATCTTTTGTGTCGCCAGCACTCCCAAGAGGGCCGAGAGAATCACAACGCCCCAATACGCAACGTTTCGGACGGCTTTCTTCCAAGCTGTGAGTCCTTGTCGCCCAAAACCTCGAAAGCCCGAATGCGAAGCGCCGGCCAAAAAGGGAAGGACCAAACCTGGAACCAGAATCCAGCGTAGCGCGAAAAGAATGGCGTCAAACAATCCCTGGAACACAGGAAGGCCCGCATGTTTTCGCAAAAACACTGGCGTCATCGAGCGAAGATAGGCCGGGAGAGTCTCTTGATATGCATCTAATTTTCCAGCAGCGAGCCACAGGAAATACACGGCAACGGCGCAGACGACCACCGCGAGAAAATTCCGAACTGCGGGTGCGAACGCTTTTTTCAAAGACTCGCCTTCGTTGCGGCTTTGCGAATAGAAATAGTTCAATGTGCCTGCATGAAGAACCAAAGCCGCCACAAGAAGGAGCAACACAAAGAGAATATTCAAAACCAAGTACCCCGCGTTCGCGACGGGAATAAGTAGCCAGGCAGCAAACAGGCCGAACAGCAGCAGGTTCGCAACGAACTGAATCAGCCAAAGTTGCCAACTTTTCAAGCAGTTCCTGAGGGCCTCAGCGGCTATCGCAAAATTTGCCATCACTTAACCTCCAACACGGCAGCGTCGCTGGTCGCAAACACAGATGGCTGGTACATCGGCTGGACCTTCGCCGGACTCACCTGGAATTTGCCGGGATTGACGATCTTCAGAAGGTAAGAGTATTGATGCTGGCCATTGAAGTACTCCTGGAAAATCGCCGCGCGGTCGTCATGAAATTCTCGACGCGTAAACCAATATTCCCACCAGCTTGGCCTTTCCTTGAGCTCGTACAAATCATCGCGGGTAATGAATTCGGCTCCCGCTGGAATGGGATCCTCCATCAGCAGGTAACGCCACTCGCTTCCGGCAACCGTCATCCGCACCGCAAGGATGTCGCCGACGTGGAGGTCGCCGCTCAGCGGATCGAGCCGGTACACGATTTTGGCGCCGGATTGCTCGGAAGTCAGGCGGAAATAGTCGCGCGTGATGTTGAGAGAAAGCTTGTTGTTCTGAACGAGGTGCTTGTCGTTGGAAAAGAAGGCCGCGCTGGCAGACCAGTAGAGCCGCCCCACTCCCGACTTGTGGATGCGAATCTCATTCTGGCCAGGCTGGAGCTGCGAAGCATCCAGACGGAAAGTGGGCTGAACGGGATTGAGGCCGTCGGCTGCGGTGAATTCCTTCGAAGCGATCTGCTTGCCATTGACGAAGAGCTCTGTGCGGAAATTGGCTTCGAACTCGTGGCTAGCTCGGAGATATTCCGTAAGCCCGAAGATCACCATGGCGGTTTGTTTGGTGCTATCCCAGAAGTAGCCGCCATTGCGATTGTTTACCAGCCAGAAGGCGGCCTTTGGAAGAAGCGGGCTGTCCGGAGTAACGGAGCTGAGAAGTCTGACTGCATAAGCCGTGGTTTCCGCGTCATCCCTGAATTCGAATTCCAGGAAATAATCGTAGTTCGAAGGCCACCAGGCTTCCCGCTCGGTCACCGAGGCGGTGGATTCAAGCGTCTTCGCAATCTCCTTGGCGCGGTCCGCGTCGCCGGTGGCGTGAAGGGCGAGACCGAGCATCGCCAGGCCCTGGGAAGACATCGAGCCGTGCTGGTCCCACGCGTCTTTTATCTCTGCCGGCTTTGCGACTCCATTGCTCGCTAGGGCATAGACAACATACGCACGCAGGTCGTAACGCATGTTCTGGTGCTGCGCCAACGCTTCGTGCAGCCACTTTTCCGCCCGCTCGAGTGACGCCGCCTCGACGTCGTACCCCGCGCTGTGCGCTTGGGCGAAGCCGCTCACAACGTACGCGGTCATGAACACATGGCTTTCGTCGTCTTTCCACCAACCCCAGCCGCCATCCTCGTGCTGGAAGTCCTTGAGCCGCTCCATGCCCGCCTTGATTTTCTTTGCCAGTTCCGGCGTATCCACAGTCTGAGGAATGCGCAGGTCTTTCAGCGCCTTGGCTACCACGACGTTCGGCAGGAAGCTGGACATGGTTTGTTCTGTACAGCCGTAGGGATAGCTCGTCAGGTAATCGAGCGCAGAAAAAATGCTCCCTGCGAAAGACGAACTCAGTGTGACGTTCAGGCTGGGCGCTGTCTGATCGAAATTGCCCGGCAGTGTGACTTGTGTCTTTTCCTCTTGTTCTGTCGCTACCAATGAGCCTGCCTTTGCATCCGTTTGCCTAACGCCGAAGGGAATCACCGGAAGCGTGAGCTCCATCGCATCGGATTCTTCGTTGGTAAGAGCCTTAGCGGTCAGGACGGATTCTTTGACAGACTTTACGCGGACGCGCCAGTCGAACTTTGCTTCGCCTTTACTGGGAACGTCGAGCGGTCCGCTCGAGGGCGTCAGCAGATCCAGGCCCTGGGTATCCAAAGAGACTTGCGCGGTCTTTCCGTTCGAAAGGTAATTGTGGACGATCGCGGAAACCGTGACTTCATCGCCTTGCCGGAAGAAGCGCGGCACCACCATGCGCACCATCAGGTTCTTGCGCACGATCACGTTGTTCGTGGAATTCCCTACTTTTGTGTCCAAGGTTGCGCCGCGGACGGTTGCACGCCAGCTTGTCAGCGAATCGGGAAACTGCAACTGGGCTTCCGCGCGACCGTTTGAGTCTGTGTGCACGTCCGCCAGCCACAGCGCGGTGTCGGGAAACAACTTGCGGATTTTCGGCTGGATGGGCGTCTCCGGTTTCAATTGCGCCAGCGCGCGCGGAGTGGTTTGCGCGCGATAGGCGAGGAACATCTCCCTCTTGCCAGCTTCGCCGCTGAAGTAAAAAGCCAGAGACGATTCGGTGGCGACGCGGTCATACACCGAGCCGTAGAAGAATTCGTTGATATCTCCGCTGGTATCGGGATAGATGGAATAAATCGCCTCATCGACGACGCCGATGCTGAATTCTCCTACGGCTGGTTTCCCGTTGGCATCGCGGACAAGCAGCGCGTAACTTGCCTTTTGCCCCGGCTGGAACTGCTTTTGCGACGGCTGAATCTCAATCTGAAGTTTCTGCTGAACGGCGGGAACCTTTAGGTTCTTGTTCGAGGTGTAGAAACGGTTGTCTTTCCAGAAGGCCACGGCGACGTAAACGTTTGGCTGATTGTTCGATTGAATGGGAATATCAATGGAAGCGGTGGGGCTGGTCGCGTGCACTACGCGCTTCGATTGGATCGTGCGTGCCTCCGTGGTCACCATCAAGTAGGTTTCCGGCAGACCGGTCATCACCAGAACATGAGCGGTTTCTCCGACCTTGTAGGATTTCTTGTCCGCCATAATGCGGATTGCGCGGCTGGCTCCGTTCCACCAACCCAGGTCGGAGCTGGGAATCCACAGCCATGTACGTCCAGTGACCTCGCGTCCTTCCGGCGTTTGCGCCGACACCTTGAGCTCTAAGCTGCCAGCCTCTATAGCCTTCAATGCCACTTGCGCCGAGCCGCTAGCATCCGTCTCCGCGCTTTGAGAGAGAAGGACGGTTTCCCCTTGCGACTGACCCCAATAGCGGTTTCTCACGAGGTCCACGCGCACCGCAGTTTGGACGGGCTTGCCGTCATAATCTTTGGCTACGACGGTGGCCCGGATGGTGTCGCCTTTCTGGAAGAAATACGTTTCGGTCGACACTCCGACTTGGAAGCTTCCGTATGTAGCGATGACAGCATTGTGCCCGGCGATTTCCCGATTGCCTTCATCGGTAACGCGCGCTTCGATGCGATACCGAACGTCATAATGCCGATCATTCAAGGTGGTTGAGACATGGATTTTCAGTCGGCCGTCGGCGTCCAGCTTGCCAGTTTGCTCGGAGACTTGCTCCCCGGCGTAATCGTAGACCTCCTCACCGGCTCCTTCGCCGGCTTCTCCGCCCTCGTTGCCCTCCTCTTCATCCCGCTCGATAAAAGGCGACCAATAAATGGCTGTATGCACCACATACTTGACGTTCGCGTTGGCGACGGGTTCCCCAAAGAAATAGCGCGCTTCGACGGTAGCCTCGATGGCATTGCCCTGCAGCACGCGCGGACTGGCGGGTGTCACCTTCACCTCGTACTCCGGCTTCTTGTATTCCTCCACGTGAAACCCGCCAGTCGCCTGGTACCGTTGACCACCCTTCCTGCTGACGCTTAGGGAGTAGTAGCCGAGCGCGGCATCGGCCGCGAGGGCGAGCTCGCCGTGAATCGTGCCAAACGGAGAAATCGTGAAGTTGCTCTGCAGCGCCGGCTTGCTGGTGGGATCCTCGATCAGAACTTGTACCTGCTCTCCCGAGGGAACTTTGTACTGCTCTCCGCTGCGCGTTCGCAGGATGACCTTGAAATGTACGGTATGTCCCGGGCGATAAACAGACCGGTCGGTGTAGACGTACCCCGTCCAATCGTCTTGTGGGTTGCTGCTGAGGTTGTAGGAGTAAGGGGTTACCACCGCGACGTCATCGCCCCGCACGGCTAGAACCCGCACGTCCTGGTATTGGCCTTCGGGCAAGGCGGCTTGCGCCAGGCCGGAGGCATCGCTTTTCAGTTGTGCGTTTTGTTTCTTGTCGGACCAAATGCATACATCGGCGTTCGCGATGGGGGCGCCGCTGCGGCGGTCCGCGGTGAACACGAGGGCTTGCCCCGGTGCTGTTTTGGTCACGGCTCCCAGTTCCGTGACCATAACCACCGTATAGGCCCGCAGCGTGCCGTCTGTCGCTTCCACCAGATACACGCCTTTCTCCAGAGAGGCCACGGGGACTTGAGCCGTTTCTGAATAGAAGCGCGGCGGCATTTCCTGGCGCCAGCGCGCCACGAGTTGCGAACTATTCAGCACTGGCACCTGGGCAAAGACGTCGGCCGCGTTTGCTTGTGTCTTGCGCGTTTCCGCCTGCGATTCGCGAATTTG
>DATDNK010000250.1:0-12136 GCA_036518275.1 Candidatus Acidiferrum sp. | reverse complement strand
ATAGCTTGTTATGCTCTCGAGCCGCTTGGCACCTGGCGTAAGGTTCTCGTCAATATGAATCGAGAGCATGCGCCAGTCGATTGTAGAGAGTGCCACATCGGGTTTGGGCTGATGGGAGTCGTTGGACTTGCTTGCTTCCGGAACTGGGCTGGGGCTTGCGACGTCCCAGTGATACGTAGTGTGGGAGGAATCGCCTTCTCCAGCCTTTTCGGTCGACGCGGCGGGAATGGCCGGGTTAATACGCACTTCGGCATGGCGTGAGTTAGGCTGATCGAGTTCAAAGATTTCGCGGGAGACGACGCCGGAGCGGTCGAAAGTATGGTCCAGCCAAAAGTCCGGCGCAAGCGGATGGTGCGAGACGGTTCGGACCACGCGGTATTCCAGCGTGTCGCCGGGTTGCAGGCCTAGGATGCGTACAGACTTGACCCGCACGTCCTGATAGGCAGGAGCGTTCACGACCGCGGGATTCGGATGATCGGTGATGGCGCTGGGCAGGATGTCGGCGGTGCCGCCGCTCGCATGCGTAATGTGAACCATCGGGATTTCCACCGATTCAAACGCGCGGTTGAAATCAAAATTGAGCTGAGCGAATTGGCGGACGCCAAGCTCGCTATGAATCTTCACCAGTGCATGAACTTCCTTGCGGCTGTCGCCGTTGCTCTCGAATCGCACCTTGGTTTCGAGCAACTCGATTTGCGCGGGATTCACCGGTTTCTGTGATTTGTCTGCCTTTTCCGTGTTCTTCGCGGGTGCCTCCGCAGAAGGTTTTTGCCCGGCCTCTTGCGCCGCTGCCACCCGCCAAGCGGCGTTGAAAAAAAGGCAAATTGCAGCCGTATAGAGTAAGGGTGCCAGGCGCTTGCGAGTGTGTTTCCTTTCGATCACCAAAGCAGTGTAAAAGGGGCAACGCTGCGCGGTAAAGGCGCGAATGAAGGCAAGTTGCCGTAGCCGCACGCGGGCGAACTGCTTCCTCCCAAACGATATGACAGTAGCTGCGTCTGAGCGCATGGTAGTCTTAACGGGCGCCATGGGCGCGAGGAGAGAACGGATGAAACGTGTTTTCCTTAGATTGGCAGTGGTGGCGGCGAGCTTGAGCATAGGAGCGTCGCGGGTTTGTGCGGATAACCGGACAGCGCCAAAAGGCCCGGACGAAGATGGCACCAAGCCTGCCCTGGTGCGCATTGCCGGAGAGGGAATGATGAATTCGCACGCCTTCGGCTTCCTGACCGAGCTGAGCGACGATATCGGCGGCCGCGTCACCGGAACTCCCGCGGAACGAAAAGCGGAAGACTGGGGCGCGGCGAAAATGAAGTCGATCGGCCTGGAGAACGTGCACACGGAGAAATACACCATCTGGCGCGGGTGGACGCGCGGAACCGCCGAAGGAGAGATTCTTGCTCCCGTGCGGCACAAGTTGCACGTGGATGCGATGGGGTGGACGGGCTCGACGCCCGCGGGAGGCGCGGAAGGCGACGTCGTGACCGTAAACCTGTTCGACATCGAGAACGAAATCAAAAATGTCGCACGGTTGAAAGGGAAGGTCGTCCTGGTCACCGCGAAAGGTAAGCCAGCCAAAGATGAAATGAATCTCTTCGCCATGTTCGGCGATTTTCTGAAGGCCGCCGGACCCGCGGGGGTCATTGCCGTAATCGGCGGACAGGGCGGGGGAAAATCGACGGGAATGAATTTGACGCATACGGGGATTCTCGGCTTCAACGCCGACTTCGCCGTCCCCGTTGTGTCCATGTCGGCTGAGGATCAGGGACAGTTGGAGCGCTTCCTGGAGCGTGGCATCACGCCGCGCCTGCGGTTCAAAGTCCAGAACACATTCACCAACGGTCCCGTCGAAACCGCCAACGTAGTCGGTGAGATTCGCGGGCGCGAGCATCCGGAAGAAATCCTGGTGGTTGGTGGGCATCTCGATTCCTGGGACCTGGCCGAGGGAACGACGGACAACGGGTCGGGAGTCGCGACGACACTCGGCGCTGCCGAAGCCATCATGCACTCCGGACAACGACCGCGGCGAACGATTCGCTTCGTCCTCTTCACCGGCGAAGAAGAAGGGCTTGACGGATCTTTTGCGTACATGAAGCAGCATCAAGGAGAGATGAAAAACCATCTCGGCAGCCTGGTAATTGACGGAGGCCAAGGGCCGGCAAAGAGTTTTCACTTGGGCGGCCGCGACGATTTGGTGCCACTGTTTCAGCCGTTTGCGAATATTCTGTCGAATCTTGGCGCCTCAGATGTGGACGACAAAGTGGAATCCGGTACCGATACGCTGCCTTTTTCCATGGCAGGACTTCCGGGAATCGACATGGGCCAAGACTCTCCCGATTACAAGTACACCCACCATTCTGCCGCCGATGCTTTGGAAGCGCAGAAGCCGGACGTGCTGGCGCAGAATGCCACGTTAATGGCGCTGGCCGCATTCTGGATCGCGGACCGGCCGGAACGCTTCGCTTCGCCGTGGCCGGCCGAACGCACCGCGAAAATGCTGCGCGCCCAGCACGAGTACGAGGAACTGAAGGCCTTCAACCTCTGGCCGTATGGAGACCTCGGGGCGGAAGAGAAGAAAGAGCCTCCTAAGAACTGAGGTCTCAACTCAAATCCGGAAGGTAGCTTGCTGTTCTTGAGAGCGAGCGGCGATTCTCGAGTGCGTATTCATGCAAAAGATTGCATCGGATTTTCCACCAGCATTCACCCAATTGTCCCATCTTTCAGCCCCCAAACCATCGCGTCAAAGGGAAACGCCTGTCCTGCCTAACGTAAATGTGATCTGGGTTACAAGACTGTGTGAGAGACCGCACTGAGCTGACGCTGGCTTTTGGCGGAATGTTGTAACGGGGGAAGAAGGCCGTAACAGTGGTTTTTGAAGACCGAACAGACGCGGGGCGAAAGCTCGCGGAAAAGCTTTCCAGGTATGCCAACCGGAGCGATGCGGTCGTGCTTGGAATTCCGCGAGGTGGAGTCCTAGTCGCCTTGGAAGTTGCAACCTGCCTCTCAGTTCCGCTGGATGTATTTTTGCTCCGGAAGCTCGGCGTGCCCGGCCAAGAGGAGCTAGCGTTCGGCGCGATTGCCAGTGGCGGAACCCGCGTTCTGGACCAGGAAACTATCGAAGCTTTGAGCATCTCGGAGCAGGAAATCGAGCAAGTCACTGACTCAGAACGCGCAGAATTGGAACGCCGGGAAAACTTGTACAGGAGCGGCCGGTCGGCTCTGAATGTGAAAGACAAGGCCGTCATCCTTGTCGATGACGGCATCGCCACCGGTTCGAGCATGCGCGCCGGAATCCACGCGCTGTGGCAATTGCAACCAAAACGGATCGTAGTGGCTGTGCCCATGGCTCCGCAAAAGACCTGCA
Organism: Candidatus Acidiferrum sp.; assembly: GCA_036518275.1. GTDB lineage: Bacteria > Acidobacteriota > Terriglobia > Acidiferrales > UBA7541 > Acidiferrum. The sequence goes on along the minus strand of DATDNK010000250.1, from coordinate 8,778 downwards.
GCGTCTTGATGAACGAAGTGGACGAATTGGTTTGCGTTCAAACGCCGCCATTCTTTTACGCCATTGGGCAATTCTACGAGCATTTTGAGCAAGTCTCGGATGTGGAGGTTCTTGCCGCGCTCGAGCAGGCAAATCAAGCAGTCTTGAAGAAAGCGGTGTGAACAGAGCAGTCTGCACAAACTCATCCGCTGGGGAGCACACCGTTCGATAGGAGGAATCATGAAGATTCTAGTGGCGACCGATGGATCGAAGTACTCGGAGGCCGCGATCAAGGAGGTAGCGTCACGGATTAATGCAAAAGGTGCGCAAGTGATGATCCTACAAGCCGTGGAGCCGCTGGTGTTTTCTACGCCTCCGCAGATGGCCCCGGGTTATGCTCCGGAGATGTCCGCGCAAAGGGAAGAAAGGCTGAAAGAAGCGAAAGCATCCGTAGCCGTGGCCGCTGAAGTCCTCAAAGCGGGTGGATTTACAGTGAGCACGCGCGTGGTGGAAGCGGACGCGAGGACGGCGATTCTCGACGTTGCTGCCGAATCGGGCACGGACCTAATCGTCGTGGGTTCACACGGACGCCGGGGACTGAAAAAGTTTTTGTTGGGCAGCGTGGCGGAATCAATAGCGCGTCACGCAAGCTGCTCAGTCCTGATTGTGCGCATGGCGGGAGGATAGCTAGGGCTCCAGCCGTCACGTGACAGCTTTCTCTCAAGTTGCACGCTGCGACAAGCTAACCCTTGAATGGCTTTTCTGGAGGAACTGCCGTTGGGCTTTGCATATCCGAACTAATGAGTTTCTGTTAGGACAGGCGTGTCCGCGGATTTCTCTAGGTCCCGGGAGGGAAACTCCTGCTTCTCCAGTTGGGCGATGGTGGTCCTCAACCACTTCGCCACGATGGCGTGAGCTTCGTCCTCCGTTGCTGTGCGATAGAGAAAGTCCAAAGTATGGCCGGACTCGTCCAGAGGTATGTAACGGCAGGGAAATTGTTTCTGTTTGCTGCCGTTCGGAACGAAGTCTATCAGGGCACACTCACTGCATGGTAGGCGTTTGCCAAAGTTTCTGTAGTTCAGGCAAGTAGGGGAATCTTCAAAAATAAACTGCGGGCGCCAACTCGCTTGTTGCGGGCTTCGGTAGGCGCCAAGTTCCAGATATGCCAGTTCCGCTCTTAGGGTTGAAAGCGTGTCCTTCTTTCCTTCGGCCATCTCTCCTTGCCTCCTTATAGAATCTGCCTGAACGGGCAAACAAAGCGCTGTGACGTAGGGCACAGGGCTGTGTAACCGAGGCCACTAAGCTGTTGGCAGGTTCACGAAGGTGCTCGTCCCCCTCCTGGCTCCAGAGCTCCAGGCCCAAGGAGAGTGACCGCAAACACGCAGAATGGTGACTCTCCTCGCTGCAGTTTCCCGCCGAAGAGGCTAGCTTAGGCCAAGGATGGGGAGCGATGAAAAATGTCCCATCAAAGAGACTCCGTAAAAACGAATGAAAGGGAAATTCCCGCCAGCGCCGTTGAGTGGCTTCCCCTGTGGCAGTTGAATTTAGAAGAGGTCACCGGGCATAACTTGGAGGCCCGCGGGCGTGAAGAAGTGAACCGCTTGCTCAAAACCGGATGGCGGCTGCTCCACATTTACACACTGAAATACGAAGAGGACGGCGTGTGGCGGGAGCGCCCGATGGCCATTTTGGGAAGGCCGAAGGAAAGCCGGGAAGAGCGCTTGTTGCTGTGAATGAATCCCAAGGAAGTGAACCGTAAGGGACATCCAGTTCGCGTAGGAGGTCACTCATGAAATGGTCGCTGCAAATTACTTACCGTGGGGTGACACAAACCGCTGAAATCGAAGAGTGGATTCGGGACGAAGCGGAAAAGTTGAGCACCTTTTACAATCACGTCATGGCTTGCCGCGTCGTGGTGGAGACTCCTCATCGCCACCACCGGCACGGGGAGTCGTTCCACATTCGCATCGGCGTCAGGGTTCCCGGGGGAGAAGTCATCGTCAATCATGGGCCGAGCTTGGGCAGCGAGATGCGCCGCTTGGGTGAGCCTGCCGCGAGGAAGCAACTGGAACTCGAGGCCACCCAAAAGAATCTGCAATTGGCTATCAAATCCGCTTTCCGGACGGTGGAGCGCCGCCTCCAGGACTATGCCCGCTGCCAGCGGGGGGACGTGAAGCTGCACGAGCCACGGGCCGAAAACGTTGAGGAGGGAAATCCCGTCGGCGTGGTGATTCACTGATCTCGGAGTCCTCCATTCTCTTTTCCAGACCAAAAGCCGGAATTGCGCGAGAAGCGCCGGAGGTTCTTGCTTCCTGCACCGCATGTCCCGCGGTGCCTGCGACTTTCCAAATTGGCACGCCACCGTGCCCGAAAGATTAGGGTAGTGGGTCGGTCTTCTGTCAGCGCGTTAACCAGGACTTACGTTAGGTTCACCTAGCAAGTGCGGTGCCTGAAATACCCTAGCCAGATGAAGGCCACAACAAACCACCAGATCGCGAACTCTGCCACTGGCCCGCCGGTGAGCAAAGAGTGCAAGACGAAGGGAATGGGGATCAGAGTAAAGAAGGTCGCACACACCAAGGAGGCCGTGCGGCGGCGCAGCCGGGCGAAATAGAGGAACCAAAGGACCGCCGCCAGGCTCCAGTTAAACGCCGCGTGCCAGGGGCCGTCGCGAAACATCAGAGAGATGATGTGGCCATGGGTGAAATCGAATGACAGCGGTTCGAGCGTCAAGAACAGGCTCACGCCGAACAACCACGTCCGCCGCCGTAATCCCCAAAGGACGCTCTCCAGGTCGCGTTTCTCCTTTTCTGGGCCGGTCGCGATGGGCGGGGCGGCACGCAAAATCTCGAGCGGCTTCGCCGCGCTGCGCGCAATGTGTTCGAAGTCAGGATCCTGACGAAAATAATCCTCGACCAGCACTTTCGTATCCCCGCTGGCCTCGCCCGAAAAGTAAATCGGCAACAAATCCGCGACCACTTCCCGTGTGACGTTCATGGTTTTGCTCCTGCGGCGGGAACGACTTCCCGCCATGCCAGCCTGGTTTGCATCAGCTTCAATCTTGCGCGATGAACCTTTACTCTTGCGGCGACCACCGGGATCCCCAGCGTCTCCGCGATTTCCTCGTATGGCATTTCGTCGAACGCGCGCATCAGCAGCACCGTGCGGTCCATCTCCGGCAGTTGCTGCAACGCCGCAAGCACGGCGCCCACTTCCGCACTCTGCTCCATTTGCGTCTGGGCGCTGATCCGCGTATCGGGCATATTCTCGTCCAGCTGTGTGTGGCGCGTGGCCCGTCGCAACAAATCGATATACGCGTTACGAGCAATGGTGAAAAGATAGCTTTTCACCGTCGGCTGGCGAATGCGGTCAGCCGCAATCCAAGCGCGCACAAACGTGTCCGAGGTGATCTCATCCGCCATCGTCACATCGCCGCACAAATACAGCGCAAATCGGCGGACATCGCCGGCATAGCGTTTGTAGAGGTTCTCGATGTCCGTCATTCTTGATTGCCACACAGGTTACGCGTGAACACTCGAAAGGTTACATCAAAGGAATCCACGGCGGCTCATCCCATAGCGGGATGTTTGGGAGGAGGTTTGGACTATCACCCTCCGGCAAGCCCTTGGCCATCGTTTGTCAGTCAGACTGAGCATTGTGTTACGATTTGGCGCTCCTGCCTGATAAGTCTTCTAATCCGGAAACTGACCCGCTACTAAAATTTGACAAATTGCAGGTTTCCTTCCGCATTCTTGCTAGAATTTGGTGGTTGCCGTCGCCTTGGGCCTGCCTCCTCGGCTAGGGGACAGCTTCGACCTAGGAGTGTCCGCCCCTTCCCGGGAAGAAGGCGAGAATCATTCTGGCGAAGGGCTGGCCGAAACGAGCGGCGCGGTTCATGCGTCAAATTGCAAGACGGGGGAACTCTCTTCGGTGCCCTTTTCTATAAACACAAGGCCTGAATCTCGCGGGGGAATGCTGGGTTTTGCCCCGGTGGCGGCGCTTGCCATTTTGGCGACGGCGGGCTGCTCGAAGGCGCAACCCAGCAGCGTGCTTGGCGATGCGGCGCATCCCGCTCCGGTTCGCTCTTATACCGTCGCTGAGGAAACGGCGCGGCGGCGCATTCAGGCCGTGGGCTCGCTCTACGCGCTGGAAGAAAGCACGCTGAGTTCGGAAGTGGAAGGCCGGGTTGCGGAGGTGCTCGCCGATATCGGCGACAACGTGAGAGAAGGCCAGCCGCTGGTGCGGATCGATCCCCAGGAATTGCAGTTTGAAGTCGAGCGGCAGCGCGGCATCGTGACGCAGGTGCGGGCGCAGTTGGGGGTCGGGCCTAATGATCCGCCGCCCAGCGACCCGAAGAAGATTGCTTCCGTGCAACGCGCGGAGGCGGATCTGTTCGACGCGGACCAGAAATATACACGCGCAAAACAGATGTTTCGCGACAATCTGATTTCTCAGCAGCAACTGGACGAAGCCGCCAGCCGCTTCCAGAGCACACAGGCGACTTACACCGTGGCGCTGCAGGAAGTGGATCGGCTCAAAGCGCTTTTGGTGTCGAGTGAAGCGAGCGAGCGACTCGCCGAGAAAAAACTGAGCGACTCCACGATTCGCGCTCCCTACCCAGGCTCGATCAAAACGCGTGATGTCCACCCGGGCGAGTACCTGAAGGTGCAGAGCCCCGTGATGGTGTTGGTGCGCACAGACCGTTTGCGCGCGCGTCTCGCAGTTCCCGAGCGCTGGGCAGGATGGTTGAAAGACGGCGTGACCATTGATTTGCACGTGGAGGCGTTTCCAGGCGAAACCTTTCATGGAAAGATTTCGCGCATCAATCCTGCGGTAGCGCAGGACTCGCGGACCTTCGAGGCGGAAGCGCTGCTCGTCAATCCGGACGGGAGACTGAAGCCCGGATTTTTTGTGCAAGCCTCCATTCCCAGCGAAAAGGAAGAGAAGACCATCTTCCTGCCGGAAGGCGCAGTTAATTATCGCTATGGCGTTTACAAAGTATTCCTGCTGAATGGCAATCGCGTTTCCGAGCGGCAAATCCGCCCGGCCGGGCAAACTGAAGATGAACACGGGCGGAGGTTTGAAGTTGCTGAAGGACTCAAGCCCGGGGACCGCGTTGCCGTGCCTGTGTCCGGCGAATTGCATGACGGCGCGGTGGTGCAACAGCTGACCGGTGGGAATTCTGAAAATACGCCGGCAATGAAATAAGACTAAAAACTATCCCCGCAACGTGAAATGAGATGAAGCTCGCTGAAACTTGCGTCAAGTATCCCGTTTTCACGGTGATGCTGATTGCTTTTCTGGTGACGCTTGGAGCGTTCTCCTATCGCGGGCTTGCGGTAGATCTTTTCCCCAAAGCTGACCCTGCCACCGTCAACGTCGAAGTGCGGCTCCCCGGTGCGACTCCCGAGGAAGTCGTGACGGGAGTGGTTTTGCCGCTCGAGGATGCCATTTCCTCCGTCAGCGGAATTGACGAAATCAACGTTTATGCGTTTGAGGGACAGGCGTGGATCACCTGCACTTTTGTCTTGGAACGCGACATCGAAGGCGCGGCCCAGGACATTCGCGAGAAAGTAGCAGGAGCCATTGACCGTCTGCCGCGCGACACCCTGCCGCCGATTATCACCAAGCAAGACCCGCAGTCGGATCCTATCTTGACATTGCTCGTCAGCGGGTCGATGAGCCGCAGGGAACTGACGGAAATCGCCGACAAGCAGGTGCGGCGCGCGATTCAGACCGTCGATGGCGTAGGCAGCGTGAACTTGAATGGCGGTCAGGAGCGGCAGATTCGCGTTTTGCTCGATGCACAAAAACTTACCGAACACAATTTCACCGTGCTGGACGTGCGCGACGCTCTGCAGCGGGAAAACATAGAAGCGCCCGGCGGGCGCATGATTACCGGTCCGCAGGAACTGGGCCTGCGCACGCTCGGGCGCGTCACGTCCGCAGAACAGTTTGGCGAGATTGTGATTGGTACGCGCGGTGGCACCCCCGTGCGCATTCGAGACGTCGCCCAAGTGGAAGATGGGGCTCAGGAGCTGCGCACCTGGTCCGCGCTGTTCCGAAAGTTCACCTCTCCCCAGGATGTCGTGGCCATCGACGTTCTTCGCCAATCGGGCGTAAACACCGTGCGCGTGGCCGACGACGTAAGAAGCAAAGTGCAGGAACTGCGTTCGCAATTGCCATCTGGCGTTCAACTGCAAATCGTCCACGACATTTCCGATTTCATCAAGGCGTCCGTCCATTCGCTGATCGAACATCTGATTTACGGCAGCATTCTGGCAAGCTTCGTGGTCTGGCTGTTTATTCGCAACTGGCGCGCGGTAATTATTGCGGCCGTTGCTATCCCGGCCTCCATCATTGCCACGTTCACGCTCATGCGCGGGATGGATTTTTCGCTTAACAACATGACGCTGCTCGCGCTGACGCTGGCCGTGGGCATCGTGATCGACGACGCCATCATCGTGCTCGAAAATATTTTCCGGTACATGGAGGAGAAGGGAAGAGACCGTTTCCAAGCAGCGATCGAGGCCACGAAGGAAATCGGGCTTGCCGTGATGGCCACAACGCTTTCGCTGGTGATTATTTTTCTGCCTATCGCCTTTATGACCGGCTATGCGCGGAAGTATGTGAATTCGTTTGGGTGGACCATGGCAATGGCCATCATGGTGTCGCTGCTGGTGGCATTCACGCTGACGCCGATGATGAGCTCGCGAATGCTAAGGTTAAGCGGTCGCGAAAAGAAGGCGCACTCCGAGGGATTTCTGCATCCTGTAGAAGCGTTTTATTTGAAGTCCTTGCGCTGGTCCTTGGCCCATCGCCGTACCATTATGGTGATCTGCCTGCTCACGTTTCTCTCGACGTTTGGCTTTTATCGTTTGGTAGGGCGCGACTGGATCCCCGCCGATGACCAGTCCGAGCTGATGAGCTCCTATACCTTGCCCGAAGGCACGTCCCTTGAGAAAACTACCAAGCTGGCGACGGAAATCGCGGAGCGCGTCGAGGCGCTTCCGGAAGTATCGCTTGTGCAGTCGTTCACGCACGGCCCGACTAATCATGCGCATCTCTTCATCGTGCTGGTGCCGCGAAGCGAGCGGAAAAAGACGCATAACCAATTGGCGACCGAGGTCCGCCAAATCCTGGCTAGCTACCGCAACATGACTTACAACGTGCGCCTGCCTTCCGTGCTCGGAGGCGAAATCTATTTTCCGATTGCGGCGATCGTTCGCGGACCTGAGTTGTCGCAACTCGCGGAAATCAGCAAGGCTGCCGCTGATCGCATGGCTAAATACCCGGAACTGGTGGACGTCAATCCGAGTCTTAACCTGAATACACCGGAATTGCAGGTAAAAGTGGACCGCCAGCGCGCCGCAGATATCGGCGTCCGAATGACTGACATCAGCGATGCGGTGCGGCTCTTTTATTCCGGCGAAGACGAAATTACGCGCTTCAAGGAAGGCTCGGAACAATATCCGGTGACCATGCAACTGCTGCAAGCGCAGCGCGACAATCCTGACGTCTTGGCGCGCATGATGGTGCCTTCCTCGAAGCTGGGTCAGGTGCGTCTGGAGAATGTCGCGACGATCCAGCGCGGCGCCGGGCCCGCCACCTTGCAGCGCTACAACCGCGAGTTTCAAGTGAGCGTCTTTGCCAATGTTGCTGCCGGCTATCCTTTAGATCTGGCCGCGGCGCACACCGTAGAGGCCATCAAGGGAGTGGGATTGCCCGCGGGATACTCGTATCGTTTCACCGGACAGGTGAAAGTTCTCGAAGAGACGACTTGGAACCTCCTTCTGGCCATGCTGCTGGCCTCCATTTTCATGTACATGGTGCTTGCGGCGCAGTTTGAAAGCTTTTCGTATCCGTTCATCATCATGTTGACGCTGCCGTTGAGCGTGCCCTTCGCGCTGCTTTCGTTGTGGATCACCGGAAGGGCTCTCAGTTTGTGGAGCGCGCTCGGCGTGTTTTTGCTTTTGGGCATTGTGAAGAAAAATGGCATTTTGCAAGTGGACTACACCAACCGGTTGCGCGCTACGGGCATGCCCTTGCGGGACGCGATCCTCGAAGCCAACCGCGTACGACTGCGGCCCATCCTGATGACTACGCTCTCGATCATTGCGGGACTCATTCCCGTAGCGATCGGCATCGGCGCCGGCTCCGAGCAGCGGGCATCCATCGCGGTGACAATCATCGGCGGGCAAACGCTTTGCTTGTTGCTGACGCTGCTGGTGGTGCCGGTGGCGTACTCCTACCTTGCCGAACTCGAGCGGATCCCCTGGACGGAATGGGCTGCGCGCCTCGTTGGCCGCGCCCAAAGCGCGCAAAGTCCGTCCGACAACGACTAAGCCGCCAAAACTTCGCGCGGGCGGCCAGCCCTTCCGACAACTGACTCCGCCGGCGAGTTCGGTACGCAAGAAGAAGTAAATTCTGCGAAGCGAAACCTAGGAGCGCCGGGAAGCCGTGCGCTTTGCTCCAGCCAGATTTGGCGAGAAGGCAGGTTCCGCGGGAGCGACGCGTGGCGCGCGCAGAATCAGGAAAAGCTCACTGGCCCAAAGCAGAATGTCCAGCAAACGCGCCCGCTCCAGGTTGGTCAGGTTTTCGTTCTGGAGGCTGACTTCCAGAGCTTTGTGCGAGCATTCCTCGATGAAGGCGCGCATGGAAGCCAGGTCGACACGCTCCTCGCGAAACTTTTGACCGCGCGGGTCGAGCGCCTCCAGCTTCGAGTAGCAGCGAAGAAGGAAGTGGTTCAGGCAAAGAGCCTGTTGATCCAGGGAAGTATTCGCGGGACTGTCGCAAGCA
>DATDNK010000249.1:0-4099 GCA_036518275.1 Candidatus Acidiferrum sp. | reverse complement strand
TCCCAAATCCAAATGGACAGTGGGAATCACGGTGTACTTGGCGGCAATCAACCAGTCCGGCTTCGCCAAAACTGCAGAGAACACGTACGACAAATAAAGAATGCAGGCAAAAAGAAAGATGACTTCCACTTGCCTGTAAGTTCCCTGAATCACCAGAATCCACACGAGTATTGCCGCGATGGGAACCGCCGCATATTTGCTTATATGAAAAATCTGCATCGCCGCGGCGACCCCCGCGAATTCCGCCACGACGTTCGCCAGGTCCACAAAAAAGCCCGTGATCATGACGAAGAATGTTGGCCGGAACCCAAACTCTTCTCGAATGAGGTCAGAGAGCCCCTTGCCGGTCACCACGCCCATGCGCGCACACATCTCTTCGGTGACGTAGAGCGCGATGGTCATTGGAATTAAGGCCCACAGAAGCATGTAGCCATACTGCGCCCCCGCCTGCGTGTAGGTTGAAATTCCGCCGGCATCATTGTCCACATTGGAGGTAATCAGCCCCGGTCCAATGACGGCCAGCAATAAAACGAGCCGTCGCCGCAGGCTGCGCAGCCGCCTCTGAAGACTTGAGCCGCGATTCTGCAGGCTTTCCACTCCCGATTTGAGGATGGTCCAGTCCACTTAGCCTCGCTGACGCCCTCTCAGCGCTTCACAAGGTGGGAAACAACGTCATCCACGGTAATCGCTCCAATCGGGCGACTGTCTTTGTCCACCACGGTCAACATCCGAAGGTTGTATTTGTCAAAAAGCTCAAAGACCTCTTTTTCATCCGCTTGCGGTGGCAGGCTGACCAGAGGCTCCATCTTTAATTCCGCCATGCGCTCATCTGGCGCAGCCAAGAGCATACGCACCACAGGAACTACACCGGAGAATTGGGCCTTGTCATCCAGCAAAACGACGGTATCCAGTTGGTCGAGATTCTGTTCCTGCTTGCGCAGCCATTCCAGCAGTTCATCCCGCGTCGCGGCCTCACTGACATACACAAATTCCGTGTTCATCATGCCGCCGGCGGTGGCTGGGTCAAACTCAAGGAGTTCGCGGACTTCCTCCGCTTCCCGACCGGGCATCTCCTCTAACAATTCCTCGGAGGTTTTCTTGGGCAAATCCGCCAGCAGGTCAGCGGCTGCGTCGGGAGCCATTTCTTCCAGGATGTCGGCGGCCTTTTCCGGATCGAGGTCTTCGACGATCTGAGTCGTGAGTCTCGCGTCCAATTCGCCCAGGACGGCCGCGGCGGTCTCCTCATCCAAAGATGCGATGATGCTCTGGCGCTCCGAAGCGGAAAGGTCTTCCATAATGTCGGCCAAGTCAGCCGGATGGAGATCTTCCAGCTTTTCGTGAGTGATGCGCAGCTTCACGCGGCGCAGCGGGTCCGGCTCAATCAGGTTGACAAACTCCCAGCGGATTGAACTCTGGGGTAACTGACTCTGAAGTTTGCGAACCACCGCTGACGGAACCACCCCTTGCAACAGCCGGCGCACGGCACCGGGAAGCCCCACGTCCACCTGGGTCAAGCGCAATTCCACATTGCCGTTGGAGCGCTGCTCGGCCAAGTCCAGGTCATTCACGCGGACTACTTTTCGCCCCCGGGTGTCAATGATTTGCTGATCCAGCAGGTCTTTCTGCACTGCCAGCCAGGACTCGTTGGGTTGGTAGATCTCCAGTGCCTTCTCGCCAACATTCAGTTGAATTTTTTTGTCGGATACCGAGGCAACTTGATTGTGCTTGGCAACCAGCGGTTGAAAACGGCCGCGGGACAGCAAAAAGTGGGAGATGCGGTTCGGCGCTTCGGCAGGCTCGATGAAAAACTCGCGGACGCGGCCAACGTAATTCCCCTGCACGTCGTAGGTTTTCACGCCCATCAATTCTGTGGCGTAGAGTTCCATGGCTCTTTACCCCCTACTCTTGCTCCAAACAGGTCGCAAACCGCGTCGGCAACAGTCGAATCCCCAACAAAAAACCCGCTCACCGAAGAACCTCGGCGGCGGGCAAGTGACTGACACAAATGGACTTACCTTTAGCCGCCAGAGAACCCTCCCCACCCTGCCTGGCGCGCCCTCGTCTGGACTTGGGGCGACTTAATCAGGTTACTTAACCCGCCTATTGGCTCTGGGCCAGACTGCTCCCCGAAGCTTCTAGGGCCAGGCTCGAGTTCGTTGCTCGTGCTCATCGAGAGGATCCGCGCATACTTGCGACCATTTTCTGGTCCCAAACGCATTGATAAGCCGCGCGTATCGGAATGTCAAGTGCAGAATGATGTTTTATGCAATTTTTTTCAATCGCGTTACTGGCGAGGAGAAACGCGAGAGGAGAAGACCATGTGAACCGGCTGCTCGCCCCTTCGCCGGCACTCTTCGACGTACAAAGTGAGATAGTTCTTCAAAACATAGTCCCGCTTAGAAAAGCCTAGTTCCATGGCGGCTCGGTCAATCGCGCCGGATGGCCCTTCCAGATCTACAAATGTGCCAATGGGGGTCTGATCGAGCTCGATCAACAGCCCCCGTGCCCAGGCCTTGGAAGGCGGAAGCCTAAATGTCGTTCTGTATTTCTCATAACGGAACCATCCGCTCATCCCCAAACCTTCAAATATCGTCGTCAGCGTCACAGCATCCGTAACTTCCATCTCGATCTCTTCGCGCACCTTGTGAGAGCCATCCGGCATGTGCTCAGGGGCCGCTGGTCGAGTGACCGGCCTTTTGAAAGTCAGAACGACTCGTGGCTTGGGCTTGGACTTCCTGGAGTTACCCCAGCCCTCCGGCGTCTCGGTCCGAATTCTCAACAGTTGTCCGTGTTTTGCCAGGCCCCCTTGAGGCGTGTCGAAGATGACATTTTGCTCATGCACTCTGCCCCTTCCGGCAACAGCCGGTCGCGCCCCGAGCTTCTTCAAGAGGCGCCTAAGAGCCTTCACGTCTTCAATCTTCAGCTTAATTTCCGTTTCGCGCGCCACACCGTTTCCCGCCATCTTGCCGGCTTGCTTTCGCCCAGCGTCGACTTCCGTTAGTATAACGAAGGTACTCCATCATTTGACCGGGCGCCCCGGCCCAGGACTAGAATGCACCGTCACCACATCCGTCTTATGATGATTCTGGTTTTTGTAGGCTGACGACTTGCAAGTAACGACTTCCGAATGACCGAGCCCGCTACACCGCTGATGCAGCAGTATCACTCGATCAAAGCGCGCTACCCGCACGCGCTGCTGCTTTTCCGCCTGGGCGATTTCTACGAGCTTTTTTACGAAGACGCTATGATTGCCTCGCGCGAGCTGCAAATCACGCTTACTTCCAGGAATCGCGAAAAAGGCCAGCCCATCCCCATGTGCGGCGTCCCTTACCACGCTGCGGAAGCCTATCTCGCTCGATTGATTCGCGCCGGTTTCAAAATTGCCATCTGCGACCAGATGGAGCAGCCTGGCCCGGGCAAGAAACTCGTTCGGCGTGAGGTGGTGCGCGTCATCACGCCCGGCACGGCCACGGATCTCGGCGTACTCGACGTTCGTGAAAACAATTTTCTCGCTGCCGTCGCGCCGCATCCTTCCGGTTCGCTCATTGGGCTCGCTTTCGTCGATCTTTCCACCGGTGAATTCCAGGCTACTGAATTTTCCGGCCCTCGTGCCGAGGAAGCCTTGCGCGACGAACTCCAACTCTTCCGGCCTCGTGAAACCTTGCTCCCTCGGCCTCCGCAACTTTTTGAGACGGCAAAGACTTCGCTCCTTGACGGCACGGGTGGAATTGAATCACGCCTCGAAGATTGGACGTTTCAGCGCGACTACGGCGACCGCATCCTGCGCGAACAGTTCGGCGTGGCGGAACTCACCGGCTTCGGTCTCGACGATCATCCGCAAGCGCTCTCCGCGGCCGGCGCCATCATTCATTACCTGCGCGAAAACGCGGCGCGCGGTGACCGCTCAGGCGAAGCCCGCGAAAAACCCGACGCGCCCAGCGTCGAAGCCCTGGGTCATCTCGATCGCGTCCGCTACTACGAACATCACGATTCGCTGGTTCTCGATCCCGTTTCCGTCCGGAACCTCGAGTTGCTGACTCCTATTTTCTCGGAAGAGTCCGCGCGCTCCTCCGGCCCCACAACTCTGGTCGCAGCTCTC
>DATDNK010000248.1:0-3953 GCA_036518275.1 Candidatus Acidiferrum sp. | reverse complement strand
ACTTGCACATACGCATGGCGCTCCGGCTCCAGGTCATGTTTCACAGTTTCACCCTTAGCCAGCACTGTAGCGTAGAGATCGTTGTCTTGCCGAATTTTCACCGAGCCGTCGCGTCCATCCGAGGAAACCAGTAGCCGCAGCTTTCCGCGCTTCTCCGCTTCGGTAAAGTTCTTCTGGCCGTATGCCGGCTTGAGTCCTTGTTTCTCCGGGAACATCCAGATCTGATAGAGATGCACCGGCTGCGTTCTGGAGGCGTTGAATTCGCTGTGGGTCACGCCGGTACCGGCGCTCATGTATTGAATGTCGCCCGGCTTGATGACCGAGCCGTTGCTCATGCTGTCGCGGTGTTCTAGCGCGCCTTCCAGCACGTAGGTCACGATTTCCATGTCGCGGTGCGGATGCATCGGAAAACCGCCGCCGCCCGCAATGCGGTCATCGTTCATGACGCGCAGGGTGCGAAAGTGCACGTGCTCCGGGTCGTAGTAATCCGCGAAAGAAAAGGTGAAATGAGTATCCAGCCAGCCGTGGTTGGCGTGGCCGCGTTCGTCGCTCTTGCGAATCTGGATCATCGTTGGCCTCCTGAGGTTCCAAAATAATAATACTCGTTATAACGACTATTGTCAAGAGGCGTATATGCGCCTCCCCCACGCTCCGCATTTTCGAGCCAACTTCTTGAATCCACGGACTTTATACACCCTCCACACCAGTACAGTTTCCGCGCTGCCCGCTTTGGGTGTAAAGTGGTAAGGAAAGACAAGGCAATTGCTCCGATGCCTCCGAGGATTCAATGAGCTCTCCCGTCTCCGCAACACAGGCGAGAAAACCTGACGGCAACGCTACAGCTTCGCGAGATTCCCTCACGATCACCGATAATCGCACCGGGAAATCCTACGAAGTCCCCATAACCCATGGAACGATTCGCGCCGCGGACCTCCGGCAAATCAAGGTCGATCCCAAAGAATTCGGGTTAATGAGTTACGATCCGTCGTTTGGCAATACGGCTTCCTGCATCAGCAGGGTCACTTTTATCGATGGGGATGCGGGTATCCTGCGCTACCGCGGCTATCCCATCGAGGATCTCGCCGAAAAAAGCACCTACCTGGAAACAGCTTACTTATTGCTGCACGGCGAACTGCCGACAGCTGCTCAATTGAAGGACTGGACGTATCACGTCACGCACCACACCTTTATTCACGAAAGCATCAAGAAATTCCTCGATGGATTCCACTATGATGCCCACCCGATGGGCATGACCATTTCCACAATCGCCGCGCTTTCGACGTTCTATCACGACGCCAAAGATATCTTCAGTCCCGAATCGCGCAAAAAGCAGACTTACCGGCTGATTGGAAAAATGCCCACGATTGCGGCCTTTGCATACCGGCACACCCTGGGCATGCCCTACGTCTATCCCGACAACGATCTCAGCTATCCGGGCAACCTGCTGAACATGCTTTTCCGCACTTCGGAAACCAAGTACCGGCCCAATCCCACATTGGAGCGCGCCCTGGATATTCTGTTCATTCTGCACGCCGACCATGAGCAAAACTGCTCGGCCAACACGATTCGCAGCGTGGGCAGTTCGCATGTTGATCCCTACTCCGCGACTGCTGCCGCGATTGCCGCGCTTTACGGCCCGCTCCACGGCGGCGCCAACGAAGAAGTCCTCCGCATGCTTATGGAAATCGGTTCGGTGCAGAAAGTTCCGGAATTCATCAAGCGTGTAAAAGCCGGGGAAACCAAGCTCATGGGCTTCGGCCACCGTGTGTACAAGAATTACGACCCCCGCGCGCGCATTATCAAGCACATCGCTTATCAAGTGTTCGACCTGATGGGCAAGAACCCGCTCCTTGAAATTGCCCTGGAATGCGAGCGTATCGCGCTGGAAGACGAGTATTTCATCAAGCGAAAGCTGTATCCCAACGTGGATTTCTATACGGGCCTGATCTATCAATCGATGGGCTTCCCCATGACCATGTTTCCGGTCCTGTTTGCAATTCCTCGGACTTCCGGCTGGATTGCGCAATGGGAAGAGATGCTTCTAGACCCGGAACAGAAAATCGCGCGCCCGCGCCAGATTTATCTCGGGCATGACACACGGCAGTACGTTCCGATCGAAGAGCGGGGTTAATAAAGCAGTCGTATCCTCTTTGAAAACCATCATCCGCACTGGCCCTCGACAGTTTTATCCCGGCGCGTATAGTTGAATAGAGTGAGGGTGTGAATGTCCAACGTCACAGCACCGCACGCAAACCTAGGGGCGCGCCGCCGCAGCCAACGCGTGCTTATGCAAGTTGGCATCCGCGTTCGTGGGAAGGATGCTCAGGGCCAGGATTTTGAAGAGATGACTGAAACGCTCGCCATCAACGCGCACGGCGCGCTGGTGCTGCTCAATGCGCGGGTGATCAGCGGCGCTGTGATTCACATGAAGCACAACAAGACCGAAGAGGAACAGGAGTGCCATGTGGCATTCCTTGGGCCTGTACGCAGTGGCCGAGCGGAGATCGGTGTGGAATTCTCCAAGCCCAACCCAAACTTCTGGCGGGTTGCTTTCCCCCCAGAAGATTGGTCTCCCAAGCATCCCGACGCTCGCCAGGCAACGAAACTCCGCATCCAGAAGTAAGGCGAATCTTTCCTGACTGGCGTCATGCACGTGTCCCTGCCACGCGAGGCTTGCATAAGAAGTGTGTGAAAACGTCGCTGTTAGCGAACGCCTCAAAGCACCCAGATGACGGCCATCACACAGGCGGGTGACCTCCATCACCGCGTCCTGTGCGCCTCATGAGGTACACAGGGTTAGTAAGGAGGCGTCTCCGGCAGTAATCGCGTCTCTGCTTCTCCGTTACAGACTGGGAATGCCGGGGACCCTCGAGGCAAGAAGGGGGCGAGTTATGCCATACACCCTTTTGGTTTTCGCGGCAGCGCTCGCAGTAATTGTTTTCGAGCTGGTGCGCTCACTTGGCGTTTACCGCAAGTTTCGCGGAGACAGGATTGTAAGCTGTCCCGAAAACCATCAGCCGGCGGCCGTGCGGATTGCTTCAGTAAAGGCCGCCTTCGAAGCAACCATGAAAGCTCCTCACCTTGAGCTGAGTAAGTGTTCACGCTGGCCGGAAATGGCGAACTGCGGGCAGGAGTGTTTATCGCAGATTCAGGAGGCGCCCAAGGCTTGCCTGGTCTCCACCATCGTCAATCGCTGGTACGAAGGAATGAAGTGCGCTTACTGTCACAAGCCCTTCGGTGAGATTCACTGGCACGATCATCCTCCGGCTCTTGTCGATGAGCATGGGAAGACGCTTCAATGGAACGAGGTTCCCCTGGAGAACCTCCAGCAAACTCTGTCCACTCATTGGCCCGTTTGCTGGAATTGCCACGTTGCGGAGACTTTCCGTCGCGAGCGTCCGGAGCTTGTAACAAATCGGCCGCCGCACTAGGCACTGAACGGCCAATGAATCGCCGCCCGAGTTGGATTCTACGGAAAGACCTAGCGCAACCCCAAAACTATTTTGAAGATTCTTTTTTCGCCATCATCGCGGACAGCAGCCATTTCCGCAGCACCATTAGGTAATACGGTTTGGTTTCCGTGAACATCAGTCCCATGCCCAATTTTTCCTGTTCATAAATCACCGTGGCCTGGCCCTCATAAAATTCCGTCGGAGTGAAGACTTTCACCAGCAACGAAGTCCCCTCCGGATACGGACTTTCTGTGCTCACATAGCACCCGTTGAGGCTAAGCCCGGTCACGCGCGCGGTTCTCTTGTCTTGGGACGCGCCTTCGCGCATCTCCACAGAAGCGTTAAACGGATAACGGGGCGTGCGCCGACGCTCTTGCTCCATATCACTCCCGGCTGAGAAACCGGGGATGATTCTACGCTCGGGAACACGATTCGGCGCAAATATCTGTTTCAGTGTAGTTTTTCAGTTAGCAGTAACGCGCTTTTGGCGCAACGGGAACG
>DATDNK010000247.1:0-10450 GCA_036518275.1 Candidatus Acidiferrum sp. | reverse complement strand
AGCCTTTTCGAATTCGTCGCCCGACAACCATTTAATGGGTTCTGACTGAGTCGCGGCCTTAAGACCTAGCTCATAACCAAATGCGGCCATTTCCGCCAGGCCTTTGAAGTCCCAATCGTCGCGATACACGTCGGTCGGCTGGTGATAGCGGTTCTTCACATAATCGTCTGCCTGCTGTTTTCCCCAGGCTTCATCATGCCCCTGAAATTTCATTCCTTCGCTGATGGAAAATGCAGGAATCCCCACGCGCGCCAGGCTGAAATGGTCCGAGCGGTAATAGTGCCCCGCTTCCGGCCGGGAGTCGGGCCGGATTGCGAGTCCAAATTCTTTCGCGGTCGCTTCAACCACCGGATAAAATGTCGTTCGCTCCGCCCCAGTGACTTCTACCTCTTCGGGTATGCCCAAGGGCGCCAGCGCGTCATAATTCAAGTCCAGGATCGGATCAACAGGCAGAAACACGAGTTTTTTCCCAAGATACTCGGAGCCTAGCAGTCCTTGTTCTTCGCCGGTCACGGCCGCAAACAATATAGAACGCGGCGGCGCCTTCTTGGCTTTTGCCCAGGCGCGCGCCAATTCAAGCAGAATCCCGCATCCCGTCGCATTGTCCACCGCACCGTTGTAAATGTTGTGGCCATTCCTGCTCTTGTCAATCCCGAGATGGTCGTAATGCGCAGTGTAAAGAACGGCTTCGTTGCTCTTATCCGGCTGCGAGCCGACTCGCATAGCCATCACGTTGTGCGCCACGAACGGATGCATCTGGCTGGCGACATGCGCCTTCAGCCGCACGCCCAAATCAATCGGCTTAAAGTCACGCGATTGCGACTCTTGAAACAATTTGTCGAGATCCAACCTTGCCATGCCCACAAGCTTTTGCGCCACTTCCAGTTGAATCCAAGACGCCGCCTGCAGCTTTGGCGTGCTGCCCTTTTCAAGGTACGACTTTTCACTGCCCCACGAATTCCGCACCACGTCCCATCCGTAGCTTGCCAGGTCCGTGCGATGAATGATCAGCGTGGCGACGGCACCGCGCCGCGCTGTCTCTTCAAATTTGTAGGTCCAGCGTCCGTAGTACGTCAGCGCCTTGCCTTTGAAGAATTTCGGGTCGTCAGAAATTGGCTCACTCACAAACAGCAAAGCGACCTTGCCCCTCAAGTCGTAGCCCTTGTAATCGTCCCAGTGGTACTCCGGCGCGGTAATCCCATATCCCACGAAGACGATGGGAGCATCGATGTCCGCTGATTCCGTTTGACTTTCATTGCTCGTCACAAAATCATCGAGGTTTTTCAGAGGTACAGGCTGGCCGGTGGCGGGAATCAGTGTGAAGGTCGTCTCTGGAAGCGTTTTCATGCTCACCATGGGGACGCTTTGAAGATACGTTCCGGCATCCGAAGCGGGCTGCAAGCCGTAACTCTTGAACTGCGCGGCAATATATTCGGCGGCCATATCGCCGCCCCGTTGTCCGGTTCCGCGCCCCTCAAGCGCATCGCTCGCTAGATATTTCACATGAGCTCGAATCTTCTGCGGGTCAATTTTGACCCGCTTCCCTTCTTTCGCTGCCCAGGAGCTTGCGATTCCAACGAACACAGCGACCACAAGCAACACGGAGAAAGCCGTCATAACTCTTCTTTTCATAGGAACCTCTCACTGAGAGAGCCAATTACTTTTTTGCATGAAACGATGCTAGACCGTCCAGATTTCCTTGAGGACGCGGCGGAAGTTGCCGCCAAGTATGGCTTCGATGTTGGCGTCGCTGTACTTGCGGCGAATCAGAGCTTCGGCAAGGTCAAAGGGCCTTTT
The DNA here is from genome assembly GCA_036518275.1 of Candidatus Acidiferrum sp. GTDB lineage: Bacteria > Acidobacteriota > Terriglobia > Acidiferrales > UBA7541 > Acidiferrum. Next base: position 8,653 of record DATDNK010000247.1, on the reverse strand, counting down.
CGCAAAGTTGTAGCCGTCAATGTCGTTCTTGTCGCGGAAGCCGTAACTGCTTTTGTAGCCCGACCGCAACTGCTTCGTCTCCTCGGGAGACAGCGCGTCATAGCCAAGCAGGTCGATGTCGCTCCCAACGCCTACGTGTTCGACCCCCACCAGTTTCGCAACGTAATCATAGTGGTCCATCATCGCATCCATGCCCGTCGGCTCTTTCGCGCTGACAAACATCCGCACTTCCGTGATCCCCATGACGCCGCCCTTGGCTGCCATGGCTTTTATAGCCTCATCGGTCTTGCAGCGCGGATGATTGGGATTCAGCGCGCGGCAGTTCGAATGCGTGATAAGCACTGGCTTCTTCGAAACTTCAAACGCGTCGAGCGTGGTCTTGTCACCGCAGTGGGAAACATCCGCCGCCATGCCCACTTTGTTCATACGCTCCACAATGCTGACGCCAAAGTCGGAGAGGCCCTCGTCACGTCTCTCCGTCGAGCCGTTGCCAATCAAATTGCGCGCATTGTAGGTGAGCTGAGAGACGCGCTGGCCCAACCCGTAGAAATAATCGACGTCCTCTGCCTTGCGAAAATGCTCGGAGTTCTGGATTCCGAGGATGAGACCCACTTTCCCCGAGGTCTTGATGCCGTCGAGGCGAGCCGGAGTGTCCACGCGCTCGAACCACGCATCGTGGCGTGCCAAAAAGCTGTTGTAGCCCGAAAGGAATTGGAGCGTCTCCAGATAGGCATCAGGGCCACCGGTGCCGATGGCGATATGGAAGACATTGATTCCCGAGTCCTTGTAGGGGGTGTAGTCCTCGGCCTTGAAGTTCTCGGGGTTGCCGAGCATCATGCGGGTCTTGCTCGGGCTAATCCACAGCGGCGCAAGCATGTCGATGACTGTGGAGCGCTGCACCAGCTCTACGGCGCGCGCGGAATATTCAGGTCCGCCCGCAAACAGCGGATAGCGCCCACGATTGATCATCACCGCGCCAAAAGCCGCGCTGCTTGCTGCCGACTTCAGAAAGCCTCTGCGATTCATCTCTCCTCGCTTTTGAACAACGCTTCCACGCAGCATCTCAACTGGTGCAACAGGCACTCACTTCTTCACCGCGCGGTCTTTCAGCAGGTTCTTCAGCTCGCTCATAAATTCCTGCACGTCCTTAAAGTCCATGTACACGGACGCAAAGCGCACGTACGCGACTTTGTCGAGTTTTTTTAGGCGATGCATGATCATTTCGCCGATCTCAGTGGTAGTGAGCTCGCGCTCCGTCGACTCGTGGACGACGGCCTCGATTTCATCCACGATTCCTTCCAATTTCGGCGTGGCCACAGGCCGTTTCTCGCAAGCCTTTAAGAGTCCCTGCAGAATCTTCTGCCGCTCGAAGCGTTCCCGCCGCCCGTCCTTTTTGATGACCATGTAGGGAATTTCATCGATGCGCTCGTAGGTGGTGAAGCGACGGCTGCATTTCAAGCACTCGCGGCGGCGGCGAATGGTATCCCCGCCGCGACCTTCCCGCGAGTCGATCACTTTATCGTCCAAATGCGCGCAAAAAGGACACTTCAAGGGCTGAGTCTCCTCATGATTCTTATTGGGCTGCTTGGCCCCGCACTTCTCGCTCATGCGCCAGTTCGCGCAAGTCTCCCAACGATAACCCTTCGTGGATCAGCAAAGGCACACCGGCAAAACTACACATCGCGAAGCCAATCAGCCAGACGACGATGGCAGCGGCTGTCGCCGGCTCCGGTTGTACCTCAAATATCTTCGTGAACACAAGATACGATGCCAACTGCGCGCCGCCGCCGACTGCAGGCAATTGCACGACCGACCCCACCAGCGAAAACGCCATGACTAGCATGACGTCGCCCAGACTTAATGTCCCTAATCTTCCACCAAACGCGCGAGACCCCCAGTAATACACGAGCAAGACAAGAAACCAATGCGCTGCGGAATAGACCACGGCGAGGAGCAGTTCGCCCCACGTACGGATTGTTTGCGCCCCGCGAACAAAACCGAGCAAGATGCGCGCGAGCGAACTCCGCCAGCCATGCATCTTCAGCGGGCCCTGAAGCCGCCGCTCTAGTTCCGCGGAGCCGTGCAATCGCAGATATATGAGGGCGAGTATTCCGCCTCCCACCGCCGCCAGCAGCACCATTCCGGCGTTCCGCAGCCAAGTTCCGAGTTCACCCGTCAAGCCAGCTTGGTATCCGTGGGATCGGTACAGTATTAATCCAAGAGCGCCAATCACCGCGGTCGCCGCGAAATCAAACAGCCGCTCCAGCGCATAGATCCCGAACATATCCGCAATCGGCAGCTTTTCTTTTCGTGCGAGCAAAAGCGGGCGGACCGGCTCACCTGGCCGCCCAAGCGCAAAAATGGCTGTAAATCCAGCCAGCGTCATCTTGTAAATGATCCAGAAGCGGGAAGGACCGAGGTTGCCTTGAAATAATTGCCACCGCAGCGCCCGAACGGCATAGCAGACATAAATCACTACGACGGAGAGCAGCAGCAGCGGGAGATTTGCCCCTGCAACGGCGTGCAACAGTTCCTGTCCGCTGAAATTGGCTTTATGGATGAAGCCGCTGGACTGATAAACCACAATCCCGGCCAGAATCAGACCAGCCAGGAGGATTAGAAGCTTCCTCGACGATGATTGCATGCGCCCGCCAGACTATCGGGCGCAATCCATCGCGTCAAGTTTTCGCCTGAGTTAAACAGAGAGTCCGATCAGCGTGGCGATTCGTTTCCAAACCTGATCAAGAACCTCGGGGGGAATCCTTCCTGCTCTCTGTGCCTTACGTTTTTGCCAATCGAGGCTCTTTATTTGATCGGCCAAAATTACTCCTCGAAATCGGCTGCCAGGGGGAACAGCGACTTCAAATGGATAGCCTTTGACCTGACTGGTAAGCGGGCACATCAATGCTAACGATGCCTTTTCATTGTAGATTCGCCGCGAAAGGACGAGAGCGGGACGCCGTCCTGCTTGTTCACGGGCTGCCTGCGGCGAGAACTCGACCCACACCACGTCTCCTACTTCGGGCACATATCCTTGTTTACCATACTTCATTTCCAACCGGCTTTCCCCAATCCGTTTCGCTGTGGCGATTCTCCGGTGTTATGCCGTCCACGAGCTGTTGTAACGTCGGTTCGTGCTCGCGCCTGCAAATTTTAACTGTCCCCGGGCCCTCAACCGCCATTTCTACGTCGTCGCCAAGACGGAACTTGGCCGCCACTGCAACAGTCCTGGGAATCCGAACAGCCATGCTGTTACCCCATTTTGCTACCTGTGTCTTCATGTTGTATGACTCCCGCGTATATACGCAGTATATACACGGCTCCGTCATACCGCAAGTCTTTCGACAATTCGCTCCGCCGCTTCTTCACCCGTACGCAGCGCGCCTTCGCTGGAAAGCCCATCCATATAATCGCCGCAAAGATCGAATGGTTCCCGCCAACTTGCCAGCCGCCTGCGCAAAGCCGTCGTTTCAAGAAGCCTTCCTGGCGGAAACTGCGCGATCCCAATGTTCCAGCGTACGAGATGAACGAACAGCGCCTTGCCGCGGCATTCAGGAAACGCACGCTCCACGATCTCGCTCGCCTGCCGTTTCAGCGATTCATCGTCGGCTTCCAGGCGGCAATTGCCCGGCGGATTCCACAGAAAGACGCTGGCCATTCCGGCCCCGTTCGGGCACCGGTTTGGGGCACGCAAATGCTCCATTTCGATCTCAGCGCCGGGAACGACATCCGGCGTGAACGCGTACCCCGCATAAGGAGTTTTCGGCGGTTTGGAGAGCGCAACGGCGGCGTTCGCGATTCGCGAATACTGCGTGCGCGCAAGGACGTCGTTGACTTCTCCCGGTAACTCAGGACATATTGCTGGCACAAGCTGTCCGGGAATCGCGAAGATCACAGCACGTCCATGAAACCTCTTCGGCATCCCTTGTACTTCCGCCTCGACCTCGACTCCGCGTCTAACCCCGTTTTTTGTCACCCGCACGACGTGCGCTCCAGTAGCCACTCGCAACTCTGCCGCCGCCGCTTCCGGAATCCGGTCCACGCCATCCGTCAAATTCCATTGGCCACGCACCAGCAGGTTCCAAATCACCTGCATCAGGATCACGCGGGAAGACTTTTCCACCGACCCACCCATGGGCCCATTCAGTCCGGGCCAGAAAATGCGTTCAAACAGCTCTTCACCGCCAATCCGGCGGAAGTACTCCTGACAATTTTCCCCATCCAGCGCGCCGCTGAGGAAACTGTTCCCGTGAGACAGCTCGCGAAAATGCCGGAACAAGTCCAGGCCGAATCGCACTCCCGCCAACCGCGCGCGCAAAGAGATTCCGCGATCGAACAGCATGTCGTCAAAACGCCGGCCGCGATAACCGCGGCAGCCCGCTGCATCCCGGATCCCTACGCTGAAGCCTCCTGGGCATGTTAGGGACGACAGCTCCAAGCGCTTCACCAGCCCGCGCATGCTGCGGAACCCGTTTCCAAAAAGCGTTACACCACGGTCAATCACAAAGCCATTGACGCGGTCGGTAGTCATCCGTCCACCCACACGTGAGTCCGCTTCCAACACCAACGGTTCGAGACCGCGGTCCTTCAAGCGAATTGCCGCGCCCAATCCGGCGATTCCACCGCCGATAACAATGACGTCCGCGTCGCCGTCGTGCTTGTTCATCGCTGGTCTCATGGGCGCCGTGTACCCGCAAACAAATCCACGGCTTGCGTACTGCGCGCATATTTCACGTTGTCAAAGCGTTCGCGCAGAAACTTGTCCCAATCCTGGCGCTTGGTCACATGATGAATCACCGGCCCGAAGATCACGTAGTTGTGCGCATCCCAACCATGCTCGAAAAGCAGCACTTTCCCTTGTGGCTTTAAAACTCGAATTGCTTCGCTGAACAATTTCTCTCGCGCGCCACCGGTAGGAAGTTCGTGCGTGCCGAATCCAAAGCAGACTGCGTCGCAGGATGCGTCGGGCAACGGAACGTTGAAATGATCCGCCTTGAAAGTCTGAATTCGCGGATCGGACCCTGGAGGCACCTCCAAATCCCGAACGTCCGCCACGGCTTCTTCTGGGGACTCGCCCTCCGCGTTCCAGCAATCCACGGATTTAATTTGCGCTTCTGGCAATACGTCGGAAAGTAGAAACGCATGGCGGTAGGTGCCGATGTGCAAATCGGCGACCGTTACCTTGCCCTTCACATCGCCTAGCGCAACGAGTTTGCGCACATACTTCACTCCGGGATGCCCGTACATGCGATACAAGCCAAACAACGAATACGCCAGAAGCACTAACCCAATCTCCGCAAGCGCGACGGCTCCCCAGAAGGCCATGGGGATGTGAAACAGTACACCAATGGCCCCGAGAGGAATCCCTACCGCGAGAAATACTTTCGTGATTTTCGAGTAGTTGCGGCGGCTGACGTAGACGGCCCGTCCCCAATACCACCGCGCCGACGGGCGCTTATCCGCCACCGAACCCGGGTACCAGTGCGTGACTGCATGTAGGTTCGCCATCGTTCCTCCTAGGTTCGATCCACTTCTCTACTCACGTTAAGGTCCTGCGAAACTCTCACGCCTGTTTCGTTCCAGCTGCTTCTCGCAGCATTTCCATCATTTTCCCTTGCAACGGCTTCAGGAACGGCCGCACCAACGCTGAGTCTGCGAATTCACCAAGCCCCACGAGCATCTCCACAAAGCGATCCACCAGTTTGTGGGTGTTCGCCTGCCCCTCTGATTCGTCATGAATGAAGTAAAGAATCATCGCCAAGTGTGCGAGCCACAAACCCCACGGGAGCAACTCTTTCCATTCTTCCGCGAGTTCCGAACCGCCAAGCGCCTCTCGAAAGATCTCCACGCTTTGTTTTCGCTGCGCCTCGGTCCCTTTTCCAAAGACCGATAGGGGATGGCCAGGCTCCCCGGTGTAGCGGAACAGCGCGCCAAGAAACTTTCGGTCGTCTTTCAAAATCTCCAGCCTCAAATGCAGGACGCTCGCGAGCCTTTCACGCAATTCTTCCTTTCCAGCAAGCTTCTCGCGCACTTTGGCGGCATGTAAGACCTGAACTTGCTCGTAATAAGCCGAAACGATCGCTTCTTTGCTAGGAAAGTAGTAGTAGGCTGCGCCCGTAGCGACTTTGGCTGCTCGTGCAATGTCCCGCATCGTGGTCGCCTCATAGCCTTTGTTGCGAAACAGTTCGAGCGCTTTTTCGAAAATCAGCACCTTTGTTCTTTCGCCGGCGGACCTTCTTGAAGTCGTGGCGGCTGCCTGAGAGTTATTGAACATGTTCAAATAATAACCAAACCGGCGTGTCCTGTCAAGCGAAAAATGAACATGTTCAGATATACTTATAGACCATGGAATATCAATGCGTTACAAGCCCACACTTATGCACTTGGGTTTCTGAGAAAGAGGCCAGCCCGGCAAGACCGGGCCTATTTCGGCCCTTTGGGCAGATCGTTCTCGGCGCATGCATGTGATGGATTTCCTTGTTTCTCACCATCCGCGTGAGTAAGATGCCTGCTAATGACGGTCGAAAGCCTGGCCCAGTTTCAAGGGGAACATTTTGCTAGCAGTTTTCGTTCCATAGTTGGCAGGCCGAGTTGGACTGCCAGCGGTTTTTTGAGAGAAGAGCCGGCTCGCAGACACGCCTTGCACCGTAGTAGGTTCAGAGGCTGATGATACGTTGGAGCAGGATGCCCAACTTGTCCAGCAATGCCTCCAGGGCGACGGGTCGGCCTGGGAGGAACTTGTGCGTCGCCATACGCGCCGCATCTTCAACATCTGCTACCGGTTCACCGGCAACCGCACGGAAGCCGAAGACCTTACGCAGGATGTGTTCCTTCGGGTCTACCGCACTCTGGCTAGTTATCGGGCGGCCCATGGCGGTTTCGCTACATGGATGACCAGTGTGACGCGCAATTTGCTGATTGACCATTACCGTAGAACCAAGAGGGATCGCGTCACCGATTCCCTCGACGATGCCATGCCGGTTGTGGAGAACAAGGAGTCGGTGGCCCGCCGGCCCGATGAGCAGGCGCTCCTCGGTGAACTGAGCGGGCAGGTACAAAGCGCTTTGACGCGGCTTTCGCCGGAACTGCGCGAGGCGGTGATCTTGCGCGACCTGCAGCAATTGGAGTACATCGAGATTCAGCGGGTGTTGGCGGTGCCGGAAGGAACGGTGAAGTCACGCATCAATCGCGGGCGCATCGAATTGGCAAGGATTCTGCAACAAATGGGAGTGCGCCCGGCATGAGGCCTGTGGTGAGCATTTTCGAAGCGAGCGGCGGAGCGGGACGATGACCTGGACTTGCGAACAAACCGAAGCGCGCTTGAGCGATTACCTCGACGGGCTGTTGGACGCCGCGGAGTGGACCGCTTTCAATCAGCACGTGAACACTTGCGCGGTCTGCACGCCGCTGGTGGCGAGCGTGGCGCATACGCTCGGCGGGCTCTATGCACTGGAACAGGTCGAGCCGCCTCCGAACCTGGAAATGGCGATCGTGAGAGCCACAGTAGGCGTCGTACACACCAAGTACGACTTCTGGGCCTGGTTGCGCGGTTTGCAATCGCCACGTTTTGTTTACAGCGCCGTGTCCGTGGCCGCTACGATTGTGCTGTTGCTGACTGCCACCGGCTTCAACTGGCGCAAGCCAAAGCTCGCGGATCTTGCTCCCGCAACGATTTATCGCAATGCAGACGCTAGGGTACACCTGGTCTACGCCCGCAGCACGAAGTTCGTGAGCGACCTGCGCGTGGTCTATGAAATTCAATCCCGCATGAACGAGGCCGATCAGAACCCCGCCATGCGCGAAGAAACGATTCCCCAGTCCTCTCCCAAAAAGGAGCCGGGCCGGACGGATAATACGAATCCGTCTTCCCCGAAGCAGCAGAACCGCGCGGATGAGATTGGCAGAAGTCTCCGGGTGCTGGCCTGCGAATTCCCGATTTTGAGTGGCGCGCTGGTGGACAGGAGAGTGCCATGAATTGTGCCGTCCATTCCGATGTGGACGCTGTCGGTTACTGCCGCAATTGCGGCAAGGCCATGTGTTCGACATGCGTGCGGCCAGTGCGCGATGTTCTCTATTGCGAAGATTGCCTGGCCACTATTATGGGGATTCCCGGCGCGAGTCCAGCAGCGCCTGGCACAGCGGTTCCTCCACCAAATGCGCTGCCGCCTGCGGCCTTGCCATCCCGTTCTTCTGGCAGCCCGGGCGTCGCTTTTGTGCTGGGTCTTTTCCCCGGGCTCGGCGCGATCTACAACGGTGAATACAACAAAGCGCTGATTCACATTGTGGTGTTTATTGCCCTGGTTGTTGGGGTCAGCAGTGATTATGTTGGCGACAGCGCACAAACAGTGCTTGGCTTACTCATCGCAGGTTTCATCCTGTATATGGCTTTCGACGCCATGCGCGTCGCAAAAGCAAAAAGTATGGGCGAGACTCCCCTCGACCCTCTCGAATCTTGGAGCAAGAACCGCCCCGTTGGTCCGATTATCTTAATTGCACTGGGCGTACTTTTTCTCTTGAACAATTTCAATTGGCTTCCGTTTTGGCGGATAGGGCGCCTATGGCCGCTGGTCCTGATTGGAGTCGGGGTGCTGATGTTTCGCAACCGGCTGGAGCGCCGACCTTAGCAGGATAGGATGAATTTCGATGAGTGATC
>DATDNK010000246.1:0-2186 GCA_036518275.1 Candidatus Acidiferrum sp. | reverse complement strand
GTGCGTAGAATAGCTCGGCGCTCCAATTCCTCGAGGGGGAGAATTTCATCTTTGTCGGGAGCGCGCTCGGTGCTCGGATATTGGAGGTTAGACGGCAAGTCCCCCACATGGACGATAGGACCGGAGCCGAGAGCGACGGCGCGTTCGATGGCATTTTCCAGTTCGCGGACGTTCCCCGGCCAATCGTAAGCGATCAACCGGCGCATGGCTTCTTCCGAAATGGTACGGACCGCTCCTTGGGTGTCGGAAAACTTTTCGAGAAACGCGGTTACGAGAAGGGGAATATCGCTCTTGCGGTCGCGCAACGGCGGGAGCTTAATCTGCACGACGTTGAGCCGGAAATAAAGATCCTGGCGGAAGGTTCCGGCGCGAATGGCGGAGTCCAGGTCGCGATGGGTGGCGGCGATAATGCGCACGTTGATCTGGCGGCGCTCCGTGGAGCCGACAGGCTTGATTTCGCGTTCTTGAAGAGCGCGAAGCAGCTTGGCCTGTAAATCCGGGGGCATGTCGCCAATCTCATCGAGAAAGAGCGTCCCGCCCTGCGCGGCCTCCAAAAGCCCTTGCTTGGACTGCATCGCTCCGGTGAAGGCGCCCTTCACGTAGCCGAACAGCTCGGATTCGATAAGCGTAGGTACCAGCGCCGAGCAATCCACAGGAGCAAAAGGCCGGTCCTTCCGAGGCCCGGAGTAGTGGACGCAGCGGGCCACCAATTCTTTTCCCGTGCCGCTTTCGCCTAAAATCAGCACGGGATACTCATGCTGGCTGACTTTTTCGATCAATTTATAGACGCGCTGCATTTTTACGGAGAGGCCGATAAGACCTCCGAAACCCGGCCTGTTCTGCAATTGCTCGCGCAAGAGGCGGTTTTCCTGCTGAAGCTCAACGGCGCGGGCGGCGCGCTCGAGCCGTGAGCGGAGTTCTTCGATGCGGAACGGCTTGGTGACGTAATCGATCGCGCCCAGACGCGTAACCTCCAAGGCCGATTCGATGGTGCCGTACTGCGTCAGCACCACGACCGCAACCTCGGGGTGCAGGTCGTGAACGAGTTTCAGCAACTCGACTCCGGTGGCGCGGGGAAGTTTCAGATCCGTCAAAAGGATGTCGACGGCGGAGTGCTCCAAGACCTCCAGAGCTTCTTCGGCGGTGGCCACGGCGATGGTCTTCATGCCGGATTGGGCGGCGACGGCGGCGCAGGTCTCCCGCACGGTCTGTTCGTCGTCCACAATAAGAACGCTCATGGGGACCGTTTCTCGCCGCGCGGCCGCTTCTTCAGTCATGGTGTACATCCTTGGTACCTAGTGCGATGATTTCCGGGCAGTTTGGGTTCCAAATCGGGATCGCCGCGTTTACTCTTCATAAATCTATACATTAGATAAGCGACAACGGTTAAATCAAGTACCATTTTGAAAATAATAGGCAAGCCATCGGCCTGAAGCTTCTGGGGATTGCGCTATTTGTCCTGTGTTTTGAGGCGTTTGCAAGAAAGGGCCGCGGGCTGGTTCCATTTTGGGAAAAATTGCGGAGAAATGGTTACGAAAAGCGGCTTGTGGATCGCCGCGCTCCCTTTCCAGCAGCATTTTATGGAGACGCAAAAGGAAAGCGGGCTCCTTGAAAGCTTCTCAAAGAGCCCGCAGGCAGAATGTTGCTCTGTTCCAGAAGGCCCCGTCGCACTCCACTGAAGGAGTGCTCTGGCAGCCTCCGGTTATGGAGTAGCTGGTTTCTTGGGCGCAGTGGCCTTGGGTGCAGCTTTGGGCGCCGTGGTTTTCGCAGCAGGCGCTTTGGTTTTTCCTTGCGCCGGGCCGCCCCGGCTGAGCAGGGTCAAGGCGTCCTTGGCGTTGAACGGGAATTGGCGAACCGACTGCTCGCCGGTGGTGCTGAGAGTCACGTCCACGCGGCGGTTGTTGGCCATGCGGACCGTGTCGATATTTTTCACCAGCTTCTGCTTTTCCGCGGGGGCGAGGCTCGAATCCGCATCGAGCAGCTTCTTAACTTCGTCGGAGGTCATGTTCTTCTCGAAGCCAAAGGCTTTGACCTCGAGATGATCCGCAGGCACGCCCTTCTCCACGAGGTAACTCCTGGCGCGCTCGACGCGGCGTTCCGAAAGCTTCATGTTGTAGTCCTTGGCGCCGCGAGAGTCGGCATGCCCTTCCAGGATTAGATGGGCCGCCGGGCGGTACTTCATATAC
>DATDNK010000245.1:0-3675 GCA_036518275.1 Candidatus Acidiferrum sp. | reverse complement strand
TGCACTGGAAACCCAAGCCGGATCGCTGGTCCATCTCTGAAGTGCTGGCGCATCTTTCGGCCCTCGAAGAGGTCTATGCCGACCGTGTCCGCCGGATGATTTCTGAAGACTCTCCGCCCCTTGCCAAATACGATCTGGAGGGCGCCAAGAGCCGAAACGAATACTCCCGCGGTTCAGGAGCCGAAAATCTCGCCCATTTCACCAGCTTACGCCGCTCAACTGTCGCCCTGTTAAAAAGTCTCCCAGCTTCTGCGGGCACGCGTACTGGCGTTCACTCCGAACTTGGTACGATTACCCTCGCGCAAATGCTCAACGAATGGGCCAGCCACGACTTAGGGCATCTGCGGCAGATTGCCGAACTCTACCGCGCTCATGCCTTTTACCCGAATTCCGGCCCTTTCATGAAGTATTCCAATCCTCAGCCGTGACCGCGGGCAACTCCCTGGAAGACGCGAGGCTCGCTGCGTGTGGTCGTCGCGTCGTCACGCTGTACTCTCGCCCTGGATGCCATCTTTGCGAAGAAGCCAAAGCTGCTATCACGCCTCTGCTGCAGGAATTCGGCGCCGCTCTACGCGAGGTAAACATTGACGAAGATGCGGTTCTCAAAGAGCGCTACGGATGGGACATTCCTGTAATCTTCATCGGCACGCACAAGGCCGCCAAACATCGCGTCGATGTCGCGCAATTCCGTCGGCAACTACAGGAAGCATTTTTGAAGTGAAAGTCCTGACTTGGAATACTCGAAAGGCTCGAACCACTGAGACCAATTTCTATTTTCCATTTTCAATTTTCGAATTTCGATCCTAGTGGCCGCCCTCCGGGCTGTGCGCGCCAACCGTCTCATCAGGAACGGCGCCTTTGCGGCCCAGCACCCGGTCATAAACGCTCAGTTGGCTTACAGAGCCAAGCGCTTCGTTGTAAAAAGTCGGCACGCCCAGCGCTGTGCGGAGCTCTTCATTGAATTTCCGCAGATTCTGCAGGTGCAAAGCCAGCGCTGGAATTTTCAACCCTTCATCGGTGAGCAAAAATTTCTGATAACCCGCGTCCCACAACTTCGTAAACTGGCCCTTCAGCATGATCGTCGGCTGGATGGTCATCTGGTAGCGGTCGTCCGCGCCTTTGCGGAATTCCGCGCCGCAGCCGTATTTCTCCACGCGCACCACGCCCCGCGTGCTCCCTACAGAAAACCCCAGCGCCGCCAAACTCTCGATCGCTCTTGGCGAGAACCGTTCTTCTACATTCCACATAGCTCATTTAGAGTAGCGATTGCTGCCATTTCTGTAAAGTGAGCCGGACGCAAACAACGGCCCATCCTTCCTGCAGACGAGGTCCGGCTTAAAGTTCTATGCCTGTTCAGCAAACCTCGGTCCCGCATCGGGGGCCGCTGCGGGCGGCGGTCTCAAATACCCAAGGCAATCGGCCTTGATTTCAAAATGCGGCGTTGGCAGGAAGAAAAAGGCATATACCGCGGCGCTAGTAAAAAGCATCCAATTCGGAGTAAACTGGTCGCATATCGCAGGCCCTTATGGGCCTGCGGCGAACTTATGCAAATCGATCTGCCATGTCTGTTACCGGCCACATCGCGGCTTCGGCCCGGGAAACTACTATTCCCGATTCGCAGGCAGGTGTGTCTCTCCTGGACCAGATTGGCAACACGCCTCTTCTCCGCCTCGAACGCGTAGTCAGCGAATTCCCCAACGTCGAGTTCTACGCCAAGGCCGAGTGGTTCAATCCCGGCGGTTCTGTCAAGGATCGCCCTGCGCTCAGCATGATTCAGGCCGGGATCGCTAGCCGCGCGTTGAAGCCCGGCAAGACCATCATTGACGCCACCAGCGGCAACACCGGCATTGCCTACGCCATGATTGGTGCGGCCATGGGCTATCCCGTGAAGCTTTGCCTGCCAGATAGCGCTTCGCACGAGCGCAAGCGCATCCTCACGGCTTTTGGCGCGGAACTGGTCATCACTCCGGGCGACCAGGGAACCGACGGCGCGATTCGCAAAGTCCACGAAATCGTTGCCGCCGATCCGGACAAATACTTTTATGCCGATCAATACAGCAATCCCGCGAACTGGCAGGCGCACTACCGCACCACAGCGAAAGAAATCTGGGAGCAGACCTCCGGTCGCATCACGCATTTCGTCGCGGGACTGGGCACAAGCGGCACTTTTATTGGAACGACGCGGCGCTTGAAAGAATTGAATCCTGAAATTCGCTGTGTGAGCCTGCAACCTGACGATTCCTTCCACGGTCTCGAAGGCTGGAAGCATATGCCCACGGCCATTCGGCCCGCGATCTACGATAATCAGCTTGCGGATGAGAATCTGCCCGTTTCCACGGAAGAGGCGTACCGCCTTGTGAAACGCCTGGCGCGCGAGGAAGGCTTGCTCGTCAGCCCAAGTTCCGCGGCTGCGCTCCTGGGTTGCTTCGCGGTTGCCGCGCAAATCCCAAAACGGCAGCACGCTGTGATAGTTACTGTTTTTGCGGATTCTGCGTCCAAGTACCTGAACGAACGCTTTTGGGACGAAGACTAAAAAGATGGCTGAGGAATACACACTCTGGATCAGCGCGCACATCGCGGAGAAAATCCGTGCGCACGGCGCGGAGACGTATCCCCACGAGTGCTGCGGGGCGCTGTTGGGGCGCGATCGGGATGCGGCACATCCGGAGACCGCGCGCGAGGTGCTGGCTCTGTTCCCGCTGGTGAACCGTCATGGCGAATCGCCCCGAAACAGGTTCATAGTGACTGCGGAGGACGTGCTCGAAGCGGACAAGGCCGCGCAGTCGCAGGGGTTGGAAGTCATCGGCTGGTATCACTCGCATCCCGATCATCCCGCGCGCCCGAGCCAGTTTGATCAAGATCACGCTTGGCCGTGGTATAGCTACATCATCGTCAGCGTGCAAAACGGCGCGCCGCAAGATATGACTTCGTGGCGCTTGAACGATGATCGCCACGCTTTTTCGCTCGAAGGTATCGAAATTCGTCACGGTGCGGCGGTCTAGGATTTCGGAGAGGTTTGTAGTGGCGGGTCTTCTTTAAGCCGAGGCTTCTTGCCGAAGACAGACCCGTGCATTTGGAACTCAGGAGGGAAACAAATGTCCGTGAAAGTCATGATACCCACCCCGCTTCGCCCTTACGCGGGCAAGCGGGACTCGGCGGAGTTCAGCGCCGGCACGGTCGGCGAAGCGCTCAGCCATCTCACGACGCAGTATGCCGACCTTCGGAAACACTTGTTCACCGAGGACGGCAGATTGCGCAGCTTCGTCAATGTGTACGTGAACGACGAAGACATTCGCTATCTCGCAAAGGAAAACACCACAACCAAAGATGGCGACACCATCAGCATCATACCCTCTATCGCCGGCGGCTGTTGTTGTTGACCCTCCTGATTCAGTAAGTCCTCTCTCCAGTTTTCATTCTCCAGGGAGTCTTTTTCGGTTTCGTTTTTTTGATATTCTGGAGAAATCCAGAAGGGCAGGGAAACGCAATGGCTACAACCACTCAAGCGCAGCCCGGAGTAAAACCCGCTGTCACGCTTTCGAAAGAAGAAATCCTTCGTTACAGCCGTCACCTCATCATGCCGGAAGTCGGCATGGATGGGCAGCTTAAGCTGAAGAACGCCAAGGTTCTGCTCATTGGCACGGGCGGACTCGGCGCGCCGCTCGGTTTGTATCT
>DATDNK010000244.1:0-11648 GCA_036518275.1 Candidatus Acidiferrum sp. | reverse complement strand
TGAATTTGAGGCCCAGGCCTTGACCGGGCTCCGCACGCTGCACGGTGGCCTCGGCCCGGATCTGCCCTTCCTGGACCAGAAAATCGAGCTTCACGGTTGAGCCCACTGCCTCTGGCGTTCTCGTCTCTATAAACAAGCCAGCCAGGCTCAAGTCGCGAACTCGCGAAGTGTCGCATCGGGTGTTACATTGCCAGTAGACCCACACGCCTTCAAGGGCATTGACGCGCGCGGTAGAACGCCTAGAAAGGGGCAGTAGTATTTGTTTCGGCATGAGGCACCTCCGGCTGCACACCTTCGGAGATTGCCGAACGTTGAAGGAATTCCCGGGCGGGAATCGGACCGAACTATGGGGTCCAGGAAACCTGAGGGAGTTGACGGAGTTCCCGCCTACAACCTGGAAACCTTTGAAAGCATACTAGGCTCAAGAAGATGCTAGTGCAAGGGGAAACTGCGCCATGTCTTAGCTCCATATTCTGCGCTTCGCTCGAAATGACAGCGTTTCTTCTTCAGTGGCGAGTGGCGAGCAAAGAAAAAAGAAGAATCCCGATCCTGTCGGGACTGTCGACTGACAACAACACACGAAAACGGAAATTCACGGGTCTGAAGACCCGCCACTACAAAGGCAAAGATGCCGGACTCGAAGGCCAGGGGGTAACTGGCGAGTGTACTGGACGCGAAGTTCCATTGACCGGGTTAGATCGCGCTCGTAGGCTGGAAAGCAGTGCGCTTTTTCACCGAAGAGCACGCGAAGAGGAAGAGAGATTCTTCGCTTCGCTCAGAATGACGGACGCTGATCGAGGTCGGCAGGTGCCGGGGTGAAGCGCGGCGGTACGAGAACCCGGGAGAAGATGCCGGGCCTCCGGCAAAAATCGCCGGGACCCGCACAAACCACGGGAAAGCCCGGCGCTACGAAACCGAGGAAAGATGCCGCCCTAAAAGGCGGCGCTACATTTAAACCTTTCAGAGGGAGTTGCTTGTGCCACTGCAAGAACATGTGAAGTTTGACCCGCAGGGGAAGGAAATCCGCGAGACAGGGCGCCTCAATTCGCGCGTGCGTGTGGCCATTGAGGGCACCGAAGAGGGACAGACCGTGCGGGCGGAAGGATATACGAAGGATATCAGCGCGAAGGGGTGCCTGGTGATAGTGCCACATGGGTTTGCGGTGGGGCAGAAGGTGCGGGTGATCAACCTGATCAACCAGAATGCGTGCGATGGGTATTTGATTTGGCGGGGGCACGAGAGTCCGGCGGGGTGGGAGCTTGGAATCGAACTGCAAGATCCGATGGCGGATTTCTGGGGGCTGGACTTCTAAGAAAAGCAGAAAGCAGAAGGCAGAAAGCAGAAGGCAGAAAGCAGAAGGCAGAAGGCACAGGGGGACGAACGAGGTTCTGGGGAGAAAGCACCGGGGACGCAGAGGGCTCACCGGGCCAGAGGGGCCGATTGGGCACAAGGAGATTTCCACATCCTTCCGAAATTAGAAGAAACCTGCACTTTTTTCCTTGCAAAGAAATAGGCTGCGAACGTAGAGTTAACCTAGGCCTTGGGGGTTTTCAGGAGGGGGCACCCATATATAGGAACCCAGTTGCCAGATCGCGGCGTGCTTGCGCGCGCATCCGTTCGCTGTCGGCGAGGCCGACCCTCTGCCGGGAGCAGGCCCCCTGTCGGGGGCAAGCAGGTGGAGGCAGAATGAGATGACTGCCATCATCACGATTGCGAATCAAAAAGGCGGCGTAGGCAAGACGACAACGGCAATCAACCTGGCAGCGGCACTATCGCATCGCGGCAAAAAAACACTCCTCATTGATCTCGATCCACAGGCGAATACAACCATCGCGTTTTATGATGCAGGGGAAATTTCCACGTCCATGTTCGAGGTGCTCAGCGACAACCGCGTGGGAATGCCCGCGGTCATTAAGGCGAGCAAAGATCCCGAGTTGTTCGTGGCGCCCGGGCGGCTGGCCCTGGCGAAGCTGGAGCAGGTTCTCGCGGGGCAGTTTGACGCGCCATTCCGGTTGAAAGATGCGCTGGCGCCGGTAATAAAAGATTATGAGTACGTGATTGTGGATACGCCTCCTTCTCTGGGAATTCTGACGGTAAACGCGCTGGTGGCTTCGACGCATTTGCTCGTGCCTATTCAAGCGGCTTATTTTGCAATCGAAGGAACGGACGATCTTCTGGAAACGTACGAGCGAATTCGCGCGCGGCCAAATCCCGCGCTGAAAGTACTCGGCGTGGTGATCACGCTGTATGACAAGCGCACGAACATCTCCAAGGACACGCACGGGCAGATTCGCAGCGTGTTCGGCGAAGTGCTGTTCAGGACGAAGATCACCAAGAACGTGAGGCTGGAAGAAAGCCCCGCGTACAAGGAAACGATTTTTACATTTGCACCGAAATCACCCGGAGCTGTCGAGTACAAAAAACTCGCGGGGGAGGTTATCCAACGTGTCGAAGAGGATCGGGTTGCCCGTCACGCTGAAGATGCGGCATGACGCGCATTACGTAGAATCGCTAACGAGCTATAGCGGGGCGGCGGTCGGAAGGATGATCCGGCTGGACCAGATTCGTCCAAACCCGGACCAGCCGCGCAAGGCGCTGGGGGATTTGCGCGAGCTGACGGAGTCGGTGCGCGAGAAAGGCGTGCTGGAGCCGCTGCTGGTGCGCTACGTGCCTCGCGAGGACTGCTACTACATCATCTCGGGAGAGCGGCGGTACCATGCAGCGCGCGCGGCGGGCTTGCGCGAAGTGCCGTGCATCGAAAAGATGGCCGATGACGCGGAGACGCTGGAGCTGGGACTAATCGAGAACATCCAGCGCAAGGATTTGACGCCGTTTGAAGAGGCCGACGGGTTGCACCGGTTGAGCACGCAGTTTGAATACACGCACGAGGACATTGCAAAGAAAATCGGCCGGGCGCGGTCTTCGGTGACGGAAACGCTTTCGCTGCGGAATATTCCGGATTCGCTGCGCCGGAGATGCATCGATCATGGGATTATGTCGAAGTCGCTGCTGCTGCAAATTGCGCGGCAACCCAATGAAAGGAAAATGATCGAGATGTTCCACCGGATCATGCAGGGCGGGCTGACTCGTGATGAAGCGCGCCGAGAGCGCAGGGAAGAGCAGACCGGGCCGCAGCGGCCACGGCCGTTCATTTTTCAATTCGAACCGCCCAGCGAGACGTTCAAGTTCAGGATTCAATTCAAGAAAAGCCATGTCTCCCGCGATGAGTTGATTTCCACGCTGCGGGAAATCCTCGCGCAGCTTGAAGGAAGCTCTTCCGAAGCCGATACGACGGCCGCATAATCGCGGATTGCGCGCGCGACCCCCGGGTGTGGCAGCTGCTCACGAAGATCTCGAATGGTTGAACTTTCTCCACGCCAAATGGAGGTGCTGGAACGCCTGTTTGAGGCGGGGTTCCGTCCCATTGCAATCCCACCATACGAGAACGCTTTGTGCGTGAGGAAAGGCGACTGCGTAGCTGCGTTGGCGCCTGTGCTGAACGGGGGATTGAAACTGCTCGCGCCGCCCGCCTACTTGATTGACGGAAACTTCAGCGTAAAGCTAAAGCGCGCGAACGGACAAGTGTTCGTGTGGAAGAAGAAGGAAGTGGAGGCCACGGCAGAAAGAGTACGCGAGTTGGAGTCGTTCAGGCGGGAGCTTCAGGAAATTCTGGACTCGCCAGCAAAGCAATAATTCCACCGAATTGCAATTCCTCTTGGCTCGGGGCAAACTCACATTCTCATGAAAACTTACGACATTATCTGTATCGGAGCAGGGCCGACGGGGCTTGCGACTGCCATTGAAGCGAAGCGAGCGGGGATGCAACCCCTGGTGATTGATAAGGCCTGCCTTTGTAATTCGCTGTATCACTACCCCGTGAACATGGTGTTTTTCACCACGCCGGAGTTGCTGGAAATCGGAGACCTACCGTTGGTGACCGCGGCGGAGAAGCCCACGCGGGTGGAGGCTCTGAAATACTACCGGAGAGCTGCACAGCACTATGAATTGGAGCTGCGGTTATATGAGCGCGTGCTGCACGTCTACGGAAACGATGGAAACTTCACGGTGGTGACGAAGACCGAGAAGGGAACGAGGGAAAGATACCGGGGGAAAAAGATTGCGGTTGCGACGGGCTACTATGATTTGCCGAATTTGTTAGGCGTACGCGGGGAAGATCTGCCGCACGTTTCGCATTACTACACGGAGCCGCATGCGTTCTGGAAACAGGACGTAGTTGTGATTGGAGGAAAGAACTCGGCGGCGGAAGCCGCTTTGGATCTTTACCGAAGCGGAGCGCGCGTGACGCTGGTGCACCGGGGGAAGGAATTAGGCTCGACGATCAAATATTGGGTGCGCCCGGATATTGAGAATCGGATCAAGGCGGGTCAGATTAAGGCGCTTCTGAGCACACGCGTCGAAGAAATCACCAAAGACGAAGTGGTGGTGGAGAATCATGCGCAATCGAAGCGGCTTCCGGCGAAGCAGGTGTTTGCCTTGACCGGATATCACCCGGACTATTCGTTCATGGAAAACATGGGAGTGAAGCTGGATCCGGAAACCAAGCGGCCAGCGCTGGATCCAAATACTCTCGAAAGCAATGTGCCTGGGATTCACCTCGCAGGAGTGGTGATTGGGGGACGGCACACGGGAGAGATTTTTATCGAGAACGGACGATTTCATGGGAAACAGATCGTGGAAGCGCTGAAGAAATGAGCGCTTTCCGAAAAAGGGAAGGAGGCGCTGGTTTGCTCGGCTGCTTCAGGCTTTGCTAAACTGGTTTCGTATGGCATCCGTTCTTCGTGAAGTAGGAGAGACGTTCGAAGCGCTGGTAAAGGGCTTCAGCGTGACGTTCCGGACGATTTTCCGGAAGACGGTCACTGAGAACTATCCGCATGAGCCGGTGCATTTTCAGCCCCGCTACCGCGGGATTCACGTATTGCATCGCGATGAGAATGGGCTGGAGAAATGTGTCGGATGCTTCTTGTGCGCTGCGGCGTGTCCCGCCAATTGCATTTATATTGAAGCAGCGGAAAATATTGATGCCAACCGCATCTCGGCGGGCGAGCGTTATGCCCGCGTTTATAACATCGATTATTCGCGCTGCATTTTCTGTGGCTATTGCGTGGAAGCTTGCCCGACGGACGCGATCACACATGGCCACGGATTTGAACTGGCCACGTACGACATCAATTCCCTGGTTTACCGCAAAGAGCAGCTCCTCGAAAAAGCGCCAGCGGCCTCAGTGACTTCGTCGCGCTAAGTTTTCCTTCGTCCAAGTCATTCTTTTTCCGCCCCGCGTGTTTCTGTTTCGTGCAGCGGCACTTGTGTGCCTTTGGAGGCGGCGGCGGGAGACACTCCGCCGTGTCCTCTAATACCTATAAAGCTGGCAAGACGTAAGACGTGGACGCGACAGGCGAAATGCCGGGTGTGACGGGAATGAATAGAGACAGTGAGGCAGGACGACAGCGCACCGAGAAACGAGCTGCGACGCGCGACGGAGGCGCTCCTTTTAGGAGCGCCTGGTTGGGGGCGCTGCCACCACTGGCGCGTAGCTCGCGAGGCACACGTCTGCTGCGAATCGCGCGCAGCGCGGTGCGCGGCAGAGACGGCGGAAAAGTGTCGGTCAAGAGCTCAAAAATAAGCTGCACCTCATGCTGCGCCTCGGACGTCGGCAGAAGGCGCGGGTCGATTCGCAAAAACATTATCGGACACGGATTGCGGTCTCGCCATGAACGATTCTGCGACTTGGGCAGATTCCTGTACGCAGCGAAGCCGGTCCGGATGATCCATCAGCAAACGGGCAAGCATCGCGCAAGCGCTTTCTTCAATCCACTGATCAATCAGCGCGCCAATCTCCTTGCGGAGATTGGCAGCATGGCTGAGCCGCGAAAGTTCGTAGCTCTGAAGCGAATTGCGCGAAGCGGAGAGAAGGAATTCCCACGGTGGCTGCGTTGGGGGACAGGGCACATCAGCCTCCTGAGTCGGACGCATGCAAGATAACAATGCAGTAAGTAATGTCTATAGTACTCACTTAGTACCGGTTGTGGAAATCTGTGGAAAACTTTCGCGTGCTGATGAGGCGCGGCGCAGCGGTCCAGAAGCAGGTAGCGAACGGCCGGCGGCTAGCCTGCCGGGAAATTGGCAAGAGGTGCGCGCGTGCAGCGCGTGCGCGGGCGATTACGAAGATCCCGACCGCACGGTCTGGAGTCCCGAAGAGAGCAGCGAGGCCGGAGAAGAGAGTCCGCCGGAACCAGACGAAAAAGAGTTTCCTGCAGAGTGGTAGCCGGCAGGGAGTGGAGGAAGTGATGCCGAAAACGAGAAGAAAGGCCGCAATACAAGGCTTGTCGCCTGCCGCGCGAGGCAGGCGAAGGCAGCGCGACGTGCTTCGCGACGTGATGCTCAGCGCCAGCCAGTGTGACACCTGGCTGACGCTCGACGAGCTCGCCATGCTCACGCATTACCCGCCGGCGAGCATTTCCGCGCAGTTGCGGCACCTGCGCAAGCCGGAGTTCGGCGGATACGAAGTGGAAAAGCGGCAGCGCGTGTCGGGCAGGATTCTGCACGGGGAAGACTTCGGCACGGTTTGGGAGTATCGGCTGCAGCGCGGCACGTCCAGGGTTGCGGGCGGGAGGTCCGGGCGTAGCGCTCAAAGAGGCGCGCGGTCCGCGGTATCAGCGGCGGCGTAGGGGAACCAGGGTTCTCCGTTATCAACACGTTGAAGTTCGAGCGGGGCGGCCAGAGCAAAGGCACGGGTGCGAAGCCGAAGGGGGCGCTATGCCGGTAAAGGCGGAGCTGGCGTTTGACGTGTGCTGGGATGTCTATCGCACCGCTCGTGAGGTGCTAGAGAGCAAGCGCGGCATCTCGGCACAGAACTGGAAGAACTCCGACAAGTACCTGTGGCGTCCGGATATTCGTCCCAGGCTGAACGAATGGATCGCGGACTTCACGCTGGCGTGCCTGGCGGCGCTCGACGGGCCGGAGTGGGCTTCGCGTATGGTCATGTTCCGGCTGTATTACCTGGGGCTCGCTCCGTATGACAGGACGCGGCATTTTCTGGGTTTGAGCGAGCACAACTGGGTGAATTGGTCAGAGGAAATTCGCCGCCGCTGCGGGAAAGAGCTGCTGAACCGCAGAATGTTTCCGCCGCGAAAGTATTTTAGAAATAGTGCCTAGGCACCAGGCGCAAGACGGCATTTATTGCTTCGAGATTTTTTCCGCCCAAGGATGCCTGGGCTACACAGCACAAAGATGGATACAAATGAAAGCGCAGGCCGATAAGAAGGTAATTAGCTCCTCTAGATAGGCAGGCACGGTTATGCCTAAAGCGACTCGCGATGACAAGGCCACTAATTTGGTTTTCCTCCCGTTGAAACCGGGGGGTTTGGAACAGGTGGTTGCTGCGGTAATATGCTCAACACTTGGAACAACGCTGCCGTACTCTTCGCAGGGCCGCGCCAGTGGAAGCGGCAGTTATCAAACTTTGTGTTGGCCCATTCTGAGTCGCCGCCAGAGAAGAATAGGTCGCAATTCTTCAGCTCGCACTGAATGAAAACACAATCTTCTAGGATGAAACTCTGGTTGTTGAGAGTCTTCCCCTGATAGACCTTTATTTCGTTGGACACATAGACCTCCGGGCATCTTGACGGTACATGATATGTAATTGTTGTGCAAGTTAAGGTATGCTAGTGCGCCGTGGCGTTTACGAATGGGTATGACCCTTTACGATTGCATGACCATTATCAAAGGCACGCTATCCGCTTAAAGATTTTCAGCATCACAGATTATGAGAATCGGGCGGACCGTTTTTGTGGAGGCCCACGCAGGATAACTACTATTCAGCTCAAACGGTCGCGGGGGGATGTTGTGCGGTATGATCTATGGACAAAGGAATTTGGCATCTTGTCGAATGTCGGAGTTGTTAGGACGTACTATTGCCCAGACCCGAAAACGCACGGTTATCCGCTGAATGTGTGTTATTTTTTAGCTCAATCGAGGCGATATTAAAATGTACTTCCAATGTCCAGTGTGCGGATTTAGCCTCCTAAGAGAGCCACCATCCGACCATGCTATGTGCCCCTCTTGTGGGACTCAGTTTGATTATGACGACGCCAAGAAAACTCATCGGCAGTTACGAAACGAATGGCTTCAGGCTGGCGCACCCTGGTTCAGTATCTCTACACACTCACCAGTCCTATGGAATGGCTTCCGCCAAGTGGTCGAGGCGGGATTTGTATACGATATTCCTATGCCAGTTACAAAAACCAAGTTTTTTTCAGTTATTATTCCAGCCTTGCATCCAACCAAACTGCAAGTGCAAATGAGCTAAGAACAATGCCGAGACTCTTGGTTTTCGCTCCATGTGAACGAGTGATTTTTGGACAGGGAGATAACTCGGCTTCGTTGATCGTTATTATTCAACAAATGCAGTTTCAAATTCCAGCGGGCCAACCGATTCCGCCCGGAGCGGGTGCTTTTGCACATTTCGCTATATTCAGTCAATGGCAGAGATTGCCTGCAGATACAGATAAGACTTTTGAGCAGCGACTGCTTTTATCGGTTGGCAACGAGAACCCAGTTTTCGACGCTATCGCAGAATTTCAGATGACGGACCGCCTCCATCGTGTGGTTGCTAATGTTCCGGTAATGCCTGTTCTGCATCCTGGCGAATACAGCTTAAAAATTTTCGTACGCGAGAAAGGCCAACAGAATTGGGGTAATTTCGTGGGGGATTACCCGCTTGAGGTCGTGCACATTCCACAGCCTGCGGCAGCAATTCAATAAAAAATACAATCCCAAGCCACTGGGAGAAACTATAAAAATGCGCCCGTGACGCGAGGCGCATTCTTGGTGATCGTGAATAAGGTAGTCGATCATCATCTTTACTGACACCGATCAACAATTTCGGGTTGTGAGGGAGTCCAGCAAACAGGCTTTGTCGAAGCCTGCGTGGCAAGCTAAAATAATGGAGACAGCCCGGGAATGAGGTCCTATGATCGACCCGGAAACGAAGCGCGCGTGGCACCGGTTGGGGAAGGAAATGAAGGAAGATGCACCGATCGTGTTGCGCGGGCTGGCAAGTCCAGTGAAGCGCCTTCTCAGCAGGCTCTACAACGCAGTGGTTCGCGGGTGCAAATCCTTGACCAGGCGCGCCAAAGAGTGGGACTTCTCACCTGCTGGCAGAAGAGCGGTGGTCTCTCAGCTCTCCCGCGTGCGGCTGCGCTCGCCGATTTACAAGGCGTAGCCCACCCAGACAGTCCAGTATCCAACCACCTGTAGCCTTTGTGACCCGCCCGACGAAGCTTGGGGTGAGGTGTGCGTCCGCGCCCGAGCTTTCAGCAGGCCCAAACCGGTCA
Organism: Candidatus Acidiferrum sp.; assembly: GCA_036518275.1. Taxonomy (GTDB): domain Bacteria; phylum Acidobacteriota; class Terriglobia; order Acidiferrales; family UBA7541; genus Acidiferrum. Next base: position 2,295 of record DATDNK010000244.1, on the reverse strand, counting down.
CCTACAAAAGAACAACCGAGTCGCCGACGCGGAGAACCTTGCCCGCTTCTGACGGGGCGACGCGCGTGTTGGTGGCGAGACGGTAGTAGTGATCGAAGCGCGCTTCGGGAGTCCAGTTCGGAATGTGGCTGCGGCGATAGTCGGAGAAAATCTTCTGAAAGGCGGTGATGATCGCACCGGTTTGCGGATTGCGTGGCGGAACAGCGCAGCGCGCGCAGGGATTGCTGCCCTCGAACTGCACTTCGCCGATGCGGAAGCGCACGAAGCTGGCGGGTTCGGCGGCAAAGAGCTGATCTTCCCAGAACGCTGGGACTCCATCGATTTCCAGCGTGGCGCGAAAACGCAGCCGCATGTCGCTGGAAGTCAACCCGGGGAAGATGGCTGCGATAGCGTCGAGCGATGACGTCGAAATGATGGTGGGGCCATTGGCAACGGTGTCGTCGGGGAAGCCTTCGGGAGAAGAGCGCACCGTGATGGGCTGCTCGAAAAAAGCGCTGAACCACTGCGCGGCATCCGCCGAACCGCCGGGGAACTCGAAGGTTTTCGTGGGGATGCCGTCGCGATCCGTGGGAACGGAAAGCGTGACGGCCCTGAGGTCCGGAGCGTAAGCAGCGCGAATCAGGTGCACGGCTGCAGTGCGCTTGCCGTTCACCCATTGGCCGTCCGCCGAATAGAGAGCCCAGACGCGGTCAAATTCCAGCCCGCCGCCGGGCCCGATGCGCGCTTCCTTGACCGGCATGGGGTCGAGCGCCTTGATCGGGTGCAGCTGAATATGCGCAAGCCGCGGCGAAACCGTCGAGGATTCCACGCACAAATTCTAGCAAAAGTGAATGGTCAGAAAGCGATTGGGCGAATTTATTGCGGCTAAGAGCCCGGCCTTCAGTATTTCTCCTGGAGCTCCGGCGGGTTCGGGCGGCTGGCGGGAGGCACGATGTTGTTTTCGCGCAGGTAGAGAACCATCTGGCCGTAATGGTCGGCGTTATGCCACACAATCACCGTTGCTATGCCGAGCCGCGTATTCGGCCCGGCGTACGGGCCTTCGATGGGACCAAACATGTTCTTCGTGTCGATAGCTCCAACAGATTTGCGAATTGCCGCAAACGAGTCGCGCAGGTAAATCAGCAATTCCCTCTTTGTCTTAGCGGGACTGGGTCCCTCCTTATCGCAACCCGGGGGCGGCGTCTGGCCGTCGAGCTCGGCGGCGAAGCCAAAGTTTGAGCAGGCGACGTGCTTCACCTGCTGTGCGAACGTGCGCACTTCGGCGGGGCCAAACTCCGGTTTTTCGCTCTTGAATTTCCCTTCAGCGGGACGGTAGCCATATTTGTCCTCCGGCATGGCTTCCGCTGAAGAACGCACTTCGTATTCCTGGTATTGCAAGCCGCGCAGAAATGCGGAAGCCACGGTTTCCTTCCTGCTCATCTCCGCGGCGGTGGGCTGGCGTTGCGGCTCCGCCTGTCCAGTGGATTGAGCGCGCGTGGTTCCTGCAGAGAAGAGCAGGATCGCGAGCAGGGAAATCGCGAGAGCAGGGAGCAAGAAGAACACAGAGAATCGGCGATTCGGGCGCATTCGAGTCTCTCCTGGGCGCGGGATCTATGATTCTGACGAGTGAAACTTGCGCAATGTGAGCAAACTTTCTGCTTTGGCGTGCCCAGCGCAGGTAATGCGTTGCTGCGGATAGGTGATATGCGCTTCGTTGGCGCCGCCTAATCCCTAACGTGGTGGAACAGCTGCGGCGCTCGCAGCCGCCTGGACCGGCTTGTAACCGCACATGGCCGCTTTACGCATGGCTTCCATGCCTTCGGCGTTGGACATCAGCGGCGTCGTCCGGCAGGTGCGCAACGAGCCTCCTGCAGTAGCTGCCAGCGACAGCGCCGCCGCAGATACGTTTTCCGGCATCTCCGTGATGATGATGACGTCGTGCTCGCCAAAAGCGAAGTACATGTTCAGGATCCGGCCGCCCAGTCTTTCAACCGGGCCGCGCACGGAATCGAAACGATCCTGCGGATTGGCGATGAGCTTGGCCATCGCTTCAGGCGTATAGCTCGCTTGGATCATGAAGATCGGCATGGCAGGCCTCCTTATGCCGAAGAAAATTCGGGGATGCGGGCGACTATGCGCCGGAATTGCGACCACGTCAAGGGTATAGGGAAGAGGTGTCTTAGCTCCATAATTCTGTCACCCCTTAACGGCAACGTGAAAATGTCACCCCATGAGACAGGAGACATTCGCGTTGAGTCAGAAGGAGTTGCAACGAGTGGCGGTCATTTCCAGATGCGTGAAGGGAGAGATGGCGTG
>DATDNK010000243.1:0-18371 GCA_036518275.1 Candidatus Acidiferrum sp. | reverse complement strand
TTCCGCAAACAAAAAATCCGGGCTGATGTTTTTCATTAGCCCGGACTTTTGTTCTATGCGTCTACTGCCAGAGGCCTCCCGGCGGTCTCCGGTCATTTAGTCCTTGTCGTACTTCAGGCAAATCTCCAGTTGCCGGATCGCCTCATCTGTGGCCTTCAGCGCGTCCACCCGATGCCCTCCAAAATCATGCGCGGCGTGTTCCATATGGGCTTTGGCCCGGCGCAGTGCTTCCAAAGCTTCCCGGATTTGCGGATGCGGCTCTGCCGGGGTGGTGTTCCCCGGCGTCGCTGGGAGCGCATTCGCCGTGGGAGTCGCCGGTGTATTCGTCTTGTTTGGCGTGGCGTGCGTTGATACCAGGAATGCAAACGCGAGCACCAAGGATGCAGCTGCCAGGAGACCTACAATCCTTATCTTCATGTACCACTCCTCCTTGTCCGGATTACGGCCCGGACCGCCGGAATTGCCCCATTCCCCATCTGCATGTCTTTCGCCCGCGCCCGACGCCGAGAAGAGCGATTGGCATGCACCGCATGGAGGCGAAAACGCATTTCTCAGGTTGGATTCCCTGAGTTTCCTCTCTTTTAAGACACCTTCAGGCCCTCTAACGAGAATAATTCTTCGCCTGCCACGGAAGAGTGACTCCCGGCTCTTTCTCGCCTTCTCCAATCCTCCCTCTTGTTTTTCTTTTCCTTTGCATCACAGCCCGTCGCGTCATACCATTCCGCCCGCCTTTTCCCTACCTTTACTCACAAGGAGATCCTCATGCACATGCACAGCTTGAATTGGCTCGCCATTCTAGTCGCCGCCATTGCCTCTATGGTTCTTGGCTTCCTCTGGTATTCGCCCTTGCTCTTTGCCAAAGCCTGGACCCGCGAGATGGGCTACGACATCAACGACAAAACGAAAATGGATGAAATGCGCAAGAGCGCCGTCCCCGCCTACGCCGGCTCCTTTGTCGCCAGTCTAATCGCGGCGTTCACACTTGCTCTCATCCTTCACGGCATGCGCGCAGAGTCTCTGCATTTTGGTTTGATGGCCAGTTTCCACATCTGGCTGGGCTTCGTCGCTACCGTGCAATTCAGCGGCGCTCTCTTCGCCAAGCAAAGCATGAAGCTCTTCGCCATCAACACCGGCTACCAACTTGTCTGCTATCTCGTCATGGGCGCGATTCTGGTCGCCTGGCGCTAAGCGGCCGGATCTTTTTCATTGAAGATGCCGCGAATGGGAAGGCCAGCCAATTCCTTGCACTTCACCACGCTCAAGGCGCATACTCCCGCCGTTCCCTACTTGGCTTGGGGTCCCATTCTTCTTCTTAGCGAGGTCTTATGTGTTTGCAACAATTGCTCCTTGCGGCAGGCGTCCTTGCCCTTTCCTTCGTCCCGGCAAAACCGGCCCACGCAGCGCGTCCTCAAGCTTCGTTGCAGTCGCAGCAGACGCCCGCCCCCTCCACTTCCTCTTCTACACCCGCAGCCACAGCGCAATCTCAGCCCGCTCCCCCGAGAATCACGAAATACACGCTGCCTCCTGATCGGTACCAAAAAGCGCACAACCTCGCCAAGATTTATTTCCGGTTCCAGCTCATCAGCTTCGTCTATGGGCTAGTGGTCTTATGGTTGGTTCTGCGCTGGAAGCTCTCCGCTAAGTACCGCGCCGTGGCCGAGAGTAAATCCTCCGTTCGCTTTCTTCAGGCTCTCATTTTTTCGCCATTAGTGATTCTTACGATCGACATTCTCGAACTGCCCACCGGCGTTTATCAAAACTGGGTCTCCCGCCAATACGGCCTTTCCGTACAAGGCTGGGGCTCCTGGTTCTGGGATTGGACCAAAGGCGAGATCATTAGCATCATCATCGGCATCATTTTGATTTGGCTTCTCTATGCCGTCATCCGCAAATCCCTTCGCCGCTGGTGGTTTTACTTCTGGCTTGTCTCGCTGCCCATCCTGCTGCTGGTTTTCTTCCTCCAGCCGCTCGTCATTGACCCCCTCTTCCACAAATTCGAGCCGCTGGAGCAAAAAGATCCGGCCCTTGTGGCTAGCCTCGAAAAACTGGTCCAGCGGGCCGGAGAGAATATTCCGCCCGAACGCATGTTCTGGATGAACGCCAGCGAGAAAACGACCGCCGTGGACGCTTATGTCACTGGCTTCGGCGCCTCCAAGCGCATCGTTGTGCTCGATACCACCATCGCCAAAGCCACCACTCCCCAAATCGTCTACGTCGCCGGTCACGAAATGGGGCATTACGTTCTCGGGCACATTCCCAAGCTCCTCTCCTTCTTTGCCGTCTTGCTTCTCGTATTTTTCTATCTTGTTTATCGTTCCGTCGGCTGGGTCCTGGCGCGCTGGGGTGCAAGGTGGGAGGTTCGCGGCGTCGACGATTGGGCGTCACTGCCCGCCTTGCTTCTCCTCCTCTCCATTTTCTTCTTCATTGCCAGTCCCATCGGCAGCGCTTTTAGCCGCTACACGGAACATCAGGCCGATCAATACGGTCTTGAGGTCACGCATGGCCTCACGCCCGATTCCGGTCAGGTGGCGGCTCAAACGTTCCAAATCCTAGGTGATGTGGACCTTGGCGATCCCGAACCCAATCCCGTGGATGTCTTTTTGTTTTACAGTCATCCGCCTATTCCCGATCGCGTGCAATTCGCGCTCACTTATGATCCGTGGTCGAAAGGCGGCACTGGCGAATTCGTCAAATAAGCCTTCGTCTTTCGCGCGCTGTTTGGAACGGACTACCGAGCTGACATCCGAGTCTTGTTTTGCTCCCAGCGCTGGCGGATTTGCGCGAGGAATTTTTGCTTGTTTCTTTGCATGACACGGATGAGCGCCTGATTTTTTGTTTTTTCGTGCCGCCCCGCCCAGAGAACCATTTCCGTCAGCACCGGCGCAAGATCGATGCCTTTCGGCGTGAGCTTATAAATCAGCTTTCGCCCATCGGCTGGGTCGCGTTTCGCGCGGAGGATTCCATATGCTTCGAGCTTGCGCAACCGGTCGGCCAATATGTTCGTTGCGATATGTTCGTAGGACCCTAGAAATTCCTTGAAAGTCTTCGACCCAAGCAGCATCATGTCCCGAATAATAAGTAACGACCAGCGGTCGCCCAGCATCTCAACGGAAGCATTAAGCGGGCAGCCTGACCGCCGCTTAGGTGCGGATTTCCTTAAGCCCATGATTTGACCATAGCAATTTTCACTTGCATTGTGCAAGCTACTTCGGCACACTGTCTCGCGCAACTTTACGAAACTTACTGGGGGGATAGCACATGAGCCGAGTTCGAGTACTGGTTGGCACGCGCAAGGGTGCGTTCATTCTGACGTCGGATGGCAAGCGCGAAACGTGGAAGGTCAGCGGCCCGCATTTTGCCGGCTGGGAGATCTACCACATGAAGGGATCGCCCGCGAATCCCAACCGCATTTACGCATCCCAGACCAGCGGCTGGTTCGGGCAGATCATTCAGCGTTCCGATGACGGCGGCAAAACTTGGATTCAGCCGGGCACGCCGCCCGGTGAATCGACCACTGGCCCAGGGGGAATGCCCAAGGGCGAAAGCAACAAGTTTGTCTACGACACCTCGTCGCAGACCGGCAAACCTCTCACCACCCATCAGTGGTACGACGGGACGCAGCATCCCTGGGAGTTCAAGCGAGTCTGGCACCTCGAGCCATCGCTCACCGAACCGGATGTGGTCTACGCCGGCGTGGAAGACGCGGCCATCTTTCGTTCGAAAGACGGCGGCAAATCCTGGCAAGAGCTCTCTGGGCTTCGCGGTCACGGCACCGGCCCGAAGTGGCAGCCTGGCGCTGGCGGAATGTGTTTGCACACCATCATTCTTGATCCCAGCAATCCCAAGCGCATCGTCATAGCTATCTCCGCGGCAGGCGCTTTTCGAACCGACGACGGCGGGAAAACCTGGAAGCCCATCAACAAAGGTCTGCACTCTCAATACATTCCCAATCCAACCGCCGAAGTCGGCCATTGTGTCCACCACATCGCGATGAACGGAAAGCGTCCCAACACGCTCTTCATGCAGAAGCATTGGGACGTCATGCGCAGCGACGATGCCGGCGATAACTGGAAAGAAGTCAGCGGCAATTTGCCTACCGATTTCGGATTCGTCATCGACGTGCATGCTCACGAGCCGGAAACCATTTACGTGGTGCCCATCAAGAGCGACGGCGAACATTATGTACACGAGGGAAAACTGCGCGTGTATCGCAGCAAAACCGGCGGAAACGAGTGGGAAGCGCTCACCAAGGGCCTCCCGCAAAAAGACTGCTACGTCGATGTGCTCCGCGACGCCATGGCCGTAGATTCGCTTGACAAATGTGGCATCTATTTTGGCACCACCGGCGGCCAGGTCTATTGCTCCGCCAATGCCGGAAACAGCTGGAAGCCCATCGTCCACGATCTCCCGGCCGTCCTATCGGTTGAGGTACAAACGCTGCGATGACCGGTTCGCTCTCAAGCAAGATCCGGATTATCCTTCCGCCTCATTTGCGGGGGCTGGCACACGTCAAAGGCGAACTCCAACTTGATGTTGCCGGCACGCCTACCGTGCGCTCCGTGCTCGACGCGCTCGAAACTGCTTATCCGATGCTTACGGGAACCATTCGCGACCATGTCACGCAACAGCGGCGGCCGTTTTTACGCTTCTTTGCATGCGAGGAAGATCTTTCCCACGAGTCGCCCGACACGCCTCTGCCTGATGAGGTTATCTCGGGGAAAGAGCCGCTGCTAATCCTCGGCGCCATCGCCGGCGGATGAAAATCGACGGGGCCCTTAGAGCTTTTGTGATCCCTCAAAAATCCGGTAAACACTCTAGGGCACTCCCTATACTTTTTCGTGTCGTACCTTCCCTGTAGTAACAGGACGGGAGCGCTAAGGCTCCCAAGGGCACTTCGCGAGCCAGGCTCGATCAAAGGCTCGATCTTGCGACGCCGGGAGCGCTCCGTCCTATCCAGAAAACCTGCTGAACATGCTGCCGCGCGCTTGGCCCGGGCCGCGATCCCCTCAGACGTGAGCCTCTGGATCAGGCGCGCGTCAGCCGCTCTTCAGCGCTCAAGGGTGCTGGACAAACGGATAAATCTCGTCCGCAATCCAGTAGTTTTCGAACAGGATCGCCAGCAGAGTGCCCACGACCCAAATGGCCCATCGTTGCCTGTTCCACGCCGCGCTCACACTGGCGTTTTGAATCAGAATCTCAGCAAGATACGCGGCGCAATAGCAGAGATTCGCGAGCAGCGCTAGCACCGTCATAATCCCCAGCGCTTCCCACGTCATCGCCGGGCGAAAATGCGGCCACGTTTTTACAACCCAAATCGCGACAACAACAAAGAGCAGAATATTGTAGAGCAGCCGCCGCGGCTCCCAGAATCGCACTGCTTCGATCAGGCCCTTCGGCCCTGGTCCCTGCGCTGCGCTCTCTGTTGCTTTCTCCGACGCCGTGGCTCCCTGCAAATCTCGTGTTTCCATTTTTGCGGCTCCTCGTGGCGATTCCGCGTGGTCTTCGTAGCTCTTGTGCGAGCACCGCAAAGCGAAACGGCCGCGGACTTCGCATACGATGCACTTTACGCTGCAAAGTACTTCGCGTCAAGCGTCATCTTCAGATTTAACTTTTTTTGTCATTCCCGCAGCGCAGCAGGGAATCTGCTTTTCTCTCTAACCGTTGTTCTTCTGACTCTTGCAGCATTCTGAAGAAGGACTCACCCGATGCCTTCAGTCTCGCTTCGAGACGCACGGTGCAGTCGCAATTCCCGCAAGCCCATGGTTCCGAGCCGTTTTCATCGCGGCATTTGCGCCGGTCATGGGCGTCCTGCACCTTCACTAGATCGAGATACTCTTCCCAATACGGCCGTTCTTCCAGCAGCGGGGTCGGGCAATAACAAGCTTCCACCCACCGCACGGTATCGTCCGGGAACACCCGCGCTTCATTCATGTTGCGCAAGTATTCGCCTTCGGCTACCGAGCCTTCTCCTAGAGTGCCGTTCTCAATCGCCTCCAGCAAACCCTGCTGGCAGCCCTCTTTCACCCGCGCTCTCACCAGGTATCGCATGCCTTCATCCTACCAACATTGCGCGTTCCGGTCAGGCGGGTGTCTAGGCCCCGCGGAAATGGTATGGTAATGCTCCGCCCGTATGGCGATTGTCCGAAGACTTGGAGCCGTCTATGTGCCGCAACATCAAACCGTTGTTCAATTTCGATCCCCCGGTCACCCCCGAGGAGGTGCGCGCTGCTTCCTTGCAGTTCGTTCGGAAAATCACTGGCTTCCACCATCCCTCGAAATCCAACGAAGCCGCTTTCAATGCCGCCATCGACGACATCGCGCGCGCCTCGACCCGCCTGCTGCATTCCTTGGAAACTACTGCGCCACATCGCAATCGCGAAGTCGAAGCGGCGAAGGCCCGCGCCCGCGCTGCCGCGCGCTTCGGCCCCGCTGCCGCAGAATAGAATTGCCTTGCTGTATCCTCCATCGATGTTAGACTCTCGCCAATGCGCAAATTCCTTCTTTGGTCTTCGTTGCTACTCTTCTTTGCAAACCCCGGTGCTTGTCTCGCGCAAACCACTTGCAAGAGAATTGCCGACGCGGAGCAAAAGCTCTACGGATTCCGTTCCGCAAAGCTCTCTGATCCCGAACGCAAACAGAAATCGGCGGCGATGGATTCCTTTTGGCAACTGGTCAAAAGCTCCGGCCAACGGGGCGTAGCTTGTTTGCGCCCCCTCCTCGAGAAGCAAACGGACACCTTTGCCGTTTTTGATGAAGCTTCCTTGTTGTACTCGCTCGACCGTTCTCCAGAATCGCTCAACATCGTCGCCCGCGCCGTTGCCAGAACCGATCTGGCAGACGTTCAGCCCGCCGACTACGTTCGCATGGGTCTTGTTCTCGCAAAGCAAGGCCTGGACACAGAGCCCATCGGCCGCAATTACATCAACGCCAAGTCTGATGTGACCGCCTATCTACCCGAGCATGGAGCCTACCGGCTCGACCGCGTAGCCGGAGCAATTCTCCTCTTCGGAGTTTTGCCTACCGACAAAATCGACGACGCGCTGTCCGCCGAAGTGAAATCAGATAATACTGACACCCGCAATGCGGCGGCGATTGTCTGGTCATTGAACATGACCGCCCGGAGCTTCAAGGGGCTGGCGGATTTGGGTGAGATGAAGGACTTCTCCGAAGAAGCTCGCCGTCAGGTCCACAGCACCTTGATTCCGTTCACTGTGCGCGTCTCCACGCCAAAATATACGCGCGAGCAAATGCTTGCGAAGATTGCCAAGTTTCCCGAAATGGACATGGATCCCTCGGAAGACTTCGAGCGTGAAAACAAGGCCCTCGACAATAGCGTCTATGCGACCTTCACCGCCGCCGATGTGGAAACTCTCCGCGAGTCGCGCCGCAAGCTGATTACCGGGGTTTCCAACGAATCTGTCGAAAGTTATGCCGAGATGTCCCGCGTGCTTCTGCACCTCATCAACAAACTTGGCCTGTACGCCGAATATCGCACCCGTGGTCAAGCCCCTGCGCCTGTTGCCAAGCCTTAATGCGCCTCCGAAAGCTGCTCTTCATCCCCGCTGGTTGCGTGAGGTCCGTTTCCATCTCGGGTGGTACAGCCTTCGGAGCGCGAATCAGCCTTCCACCCCAGCACTGATGGAAAACCGCTCGCCCGTTTCCTCATTGTAAATGACGTACTCGCCCGGCAATAACTCTGCCAGTGCCTCGATTCGCTGCCTTGCTGCCTCAAGGGTTTGCACTGCTTCTACGAAATGTACTTCTCCGTCGTCGAGCAAGTCGCCGAGTACCGCGAGGATGCAAAAAGGGGAACGCATCTCTCAAACTCCGTCCTAACTCGGGACAAGTGAATAGTGCAGGCACATACCAAACCGTTTCATTTGCCAGGTAGCCCAGCCGTTCTTCTTTATTCTTCTCAATCACCTGCGGGCGGCTCAATTTGCAAGTCCTTTGTTTTGAAGGTTATGCAGCAGTCCTTGGCTGTGCTGGCCCCGTTCAGCAAAATCTGCGTGTCCTTCATGCCTCTTCCTAATTTGCCAATGTGATCCGTGTTCGGTGCTCCGCGAAAGCGAGGCAACACAAGAAAACTGCGCCAGTTGAGGAAGCATTTGAGTGTTGCGAAGTGTGCGGCATGAAATGCTGGGAAAAAAAGGAGGAAAAAACATTTCTCCGCTCCCATTGCTCCCGCTCAAATCCCTCGGATACAATCCATTGCTTCTCCAATCGACCAGAAAGAACATCGAGCGCCGATGCACGAAATCCAGCTTCACAATACTCTGTCCGGAAAAGTAGAACCCTTCATTCCGCAAAACTCGGGCGAAGTGCGGATGTACACCTGCGGCCCTACCGTCTACGACTACGCTCATATCGGCAATTACCGCACCTTCGTTTTTCAGGACATTCTCCGTCGCTTCCTGAAGCTCCGCGGCTACAAACTCAATCACGTCATGAATTTGACCGATGTCGACGACCGCATCATCGCCAACGCTGCTGCCGCCAGAAAAAACATTCGCGACTACACCGAGAAGTATGTCCAAGCTTTCTTCGATGATTGCAAGACACTCAGCATCGAAGCGCCCGAACACTGGATTCGCGCCACCGACCACATCGACGACATGGTTCGGCTCATCCAGCGGCTCCAGGAGAAGACCTTTACTTACCCAAGCGAAGGCTCCATCTACTACCGCATCACGAAGTTTCCGAACTATGGAAAACTCTCCAAAATCGATCTAACTGGCATCCAGGCGGGCGCCCGCGTTGACAACGACCGTTACGAAAAAGAAAGCGCGCGCGATTTTGCGCTTTGGAAAGCGCCGAAGCCCGGCGAGCACTTCTGGGAAACCGCCATTGGCCCCGGCCGCCCCGGCTGGCACATCGAATGCTCTGCTATGGCTATGAAATATCTCGGCGAAACGTTGGATATTCACACCGGCGGCATCGACCTGGCCTTTCCGCATCACGAGAACGAAATTGCGCAAAGCGAGGCTGCAACGGGCAAGCCTTTTGCGCGTTACTGGCTGCACGCCGAGCATCTGCTCGTCGAAGGCGAGAAAATGTCCAAATCCCTGGGCAATTTCTTCACCCTGCGCGATCTTTTTGCCAAGGGCTACAAACCTTCCACTCTGCGCCTCTGCCTCGCCAGCGTGCCCTATCGCAAGCAGCAGAATTTCACTTTGAATGGCCTCGACCAGGCGACCAGTGCTGTCGAGCGCTTGCGCAATTTCGCGGACCGCCTGAAGCAGGGAAAATTCCCCGCGGGCCGGCAGGAAGGCATGGCTGCGCGCATTGCCAAAGCCGCAGACGAATTTGACGCCGGGCTTTCCGACGATCTAAATACTGCGCGCGCACTCGCTGCCTTGTTTGATTTGGTGCGGGACGCGAATATCGCCATCGACAAAGGCGAATTTCGCCAAGGTGATGTCGCTGCTGTACAGGAATTTCTGGTGACGTTTGACAGAGTCTTTGCCGTTCTCGAAGACAACGACGCGCAGAAACTTCAAGCGCTCGGTTACGGCAGCGCCCAGGCTGGGTTGAGTGACACGGAAATCGAAGAACTCATAGCTGACAGGGCCGCTGCCAAGAAGAAACGCGATTTTGCTGCCGCGGACCGCATCCGCAAAGAACTCGCGGATCGTGGTATAATTTTGGAAGACGCGAAAGATGGCAGCGTCCGCTGGAAGCGCAAGTGACCTTGAATTTCAAAACGAGGCCCCCGTATCTCCCGGGTTTCTTCCCTCCGGCCGCCCTACGGCCAAACCTCTTCGGCGTTGACTTAGGTTAAATTTTTTCGCAGGCTGGTTTCGGGTCGCATCCGGATGCGATAGTTGTTCGGCCTGCTTTTGCTTTCCGCAGTTTTGATTCACTCCAACCTGATTTTCTTCTTGGAGGAAGAAATGCCAACGACTCTGGAAGTAAAAACACCGCGCCTCATCACCGCCCTTCCTGGGCCGAAGGCGCAACAAGTCATCGCCGCCGACGCGAAGTACATGTCGCCGTCGCTCACTCGGGAATACGCATTAGTCGCCAAGAAAGGGCACGGCGCAATCGTCGAAGACGTGGACGGGAACTCGTTCCTCGATTTCGCCGCGGGCATTGCGGTTTGCTCGACCGGCCACTGCCATCCCAAAGTGGTGGAAGCCATCCAGAAGCAAGCCGCGGAACTAATTCACATTTCCGGAACGGATTTTTATCACCATCACATGCCGCAACTGGCCGAAAAGCTCGTGGCGACCATGCCGGGAAAAGAAGCCAAAAAGGTTTTCTTTGGCAATTCCGGCACGGAAGCGGTCGAAGGAGCGATCAAGCTGGCGCGCTACGCCACGAAGCGTGACAAGCTCATCGCGTTTTACGGCTGCTTTCACGGACGCACGCTCGGTTCGCTTTCGCTAACCGCGTCGAAAAATACGCAACGCAAAGGTTTCGGCACGCTGCTGGGCGGCGTCGAGCACATTCCATTTCCGTATGCCTACCGCTGCCCGCATGGACACACTGCGGAAACCTGCGGCACGGAAATTCTCGAACTCCTCGAACAGCAGATGTTCAAGCGCTTGTTCGCGCCCGAGGAAATTGCGGCGATCATCATTGAGCCGATTCAGGGCGAAGGGGGATTTATTCCCGCGCCCGCATTTTTCCTGCAGGAATTGCAGCGGATTTGCAACCGCCACGGGATCATGCTCATCGTGGACGAAGTGCAATCCGGCGTTGGGCGCACGGGAAAATGGTGGGCTTACGAACACGCCGGGATCGAGCCGGACATTGTGTGCGTCGCGAAGGGCATCGCCAGCGGCATGCCGCTAAGCGCGTTTGTCGCTAAAGAGAGCGTGATGAAGTGGGGGAGGGGGTCTCACGGCACAACGTACGGGGGCAACCCGGTGTGCATTGCATCGGCGATGGCTACGCTCGAGCTCATCGAAAATGGATACATGGAAAACGCGCGCAGGATGGGCGAGTACATTTTCAGCCGCATTGGCGATTGGCCGAAGCGCTTCAAGATTGTTGGCGACGTCCGTGGAAGGGGTCTCATGATCGGTATCGAAGTCGTGCGCGATCAAAAGACCAAGGAAAAAGCGGCGGACTTGCGCGACGCGGCGATTCAGAAAACGTTTCTCAAAGGGCTCCTGACGCTCAGCTCGGGCGAGAACTCAATCCGCATGTCGCCGCCGCTGCTGATTGATGAAGAACAGGCGGACTTCGCGATTCGCACTTTCGAAGAGTCCTTCCGCGAAGTCGAAAAAACCATTTAACACAGAGAACTCAGAGGACACCGAGTTCACAGGGAAGAGAAATAAGATCGGATCCCGCGGAGGCCGACGAGAGAGGCAGTCGCGGGATTTGATTTGGATTGGCTACAGTTCATCGAAGAGATAAGATTACGCCTCGAGAATTATGCCAATTTTCTCCCGATTAATGTTTCAGGCGGTCCGCTGGGCGTCGCGAAAAGGTCTGCGCGAAGAAGAGAATTTTGCCAGTGAGGCAAAGAGGCTGGAAGCGCGCAGCACTGGCGTTCGCGGCGAGACGTACGCTTATTGGTATTTGCGGCGGCACGGCTACGTGTTCGTCGCGAAGAACTACACGCCGCGCGGAATCAAAGGTGAACTGGATCTTGTCGGTTACGACGGCAAGACGCTCGCGTTTGTCGAAGTCCGCACGCGCACGGTGAAAGAAGATGCAGCCGCGCTGCCGGAACTCAGCGTGACCAAAGAGAAACAGCGCGTGGTCGTGCGCACCGCGCAGCACTTCCTCGCCGAACGCCACGTCGGCGAATGTTTTCTCCGCTTCGATGTACTAGCGATTGATAACCGCCCGGGCCTACCTCCCGTTGTGCGCCTCCACAAAGACGCCTTCAGCCCGCAACTCAGAGGGCAGAATTGAGAGCCGCTTGCGCACGAATCACAGTGAAATCGTCGCGCTACTAGTTGGAATGTCGCCTTGGAATGTAGCGCTCGGTGTGGGTTCCTTCCTAACGATGGAATTTGGGGAACCTGAAATTCATTCGTATGGAAGACGAAAAGTGGTGCATGGGGAGTGGCATCTCTGGCTCCAGGATTGCGAATGGCGAATCGAAGCGGCTGGAGGGATATTCGCGACGAGTGACGAAGAGCACGACAAACTAAGCAAGAAGATCCATCGTCTTGAGTTTGGCTCACTCACCAAAGCGCAAGTAAACGAGCATCTGGATCTCGATTTGGTTTGTAGTCCTGATATTCGACTGCGCGCTTCCACCCCGGATTCTTCGGAAAACCATCAATGGGATTAAGCCAGACGGCATGGTGTTGGTAGCAGAGATTCCCAGCGGCGCGTCTCAGTCTCACTAACGGCTGGAATTCCTTGCCAAATTGCGATGAGGCTATAGAATGCAGGGGCGAAATCGCCTCGGGAACTCAAAGAGGGGTATCCCCATGATTCATGAAAGCAAGTTTCGCCGTCTCAAGCCATTTGTGCAATGTATTCGCACAACCTTGTTTGCCTGTGCGCTGGTTGTGCTTGGAGCAAGCGCGCGAGCGCAGGAGGCGGACGTTGCGAAGAAGCTGCAGGGGTTTGATGCGTACATGGAGCAGGCGCTGAAGGATTGGAACACGCCGGGAGTGGGCGTAGGAATTGTCGTTGGGGACAAATTGGTGTTCGCGAAAGGCTACGGTTATCGAGATTACGAGAAGAAGCTGCCCTTCACGCCGAAAACAATGCAACCGATCGCGTCGAATTCGAAGTTATTCACAGCGGTGGCGGCGGGAATGCTGGTGGAGGAAGGGAAGCTGACGTGGGATAAACCGATAAAGGAATCGGTAACGACAATCGAGTTTTACAACGACCAGCTCAACAACAACGTGACGCTGCGCGACATGTTATCGCACCGCACGGGAGTGACGCGGCACGATTTGATCTGGTTTAAGTCGCCGTTCACGCGCAAGGAGCTGTTCGACCGGCTGAAGTACCTGGAGCCGCAGCAGCCGATGCGCACCACCTTTCTCTACAACAACCTTATGTTCGCGGCGGTGGGACAAATTATCGAAATTAAGTCGGGGAAGAAATGGGAAGACTTCGTGCGCGAGAGAATCTTCACTCCGCTCGACATGAACACGACTTGCTACACCATCGCCGACATGCTCAAGCAGCTGGACTATGGTGTCCCTTTCCGCGAGAAGCGCGATTCCTTTGAGCTATACAAAATTCCTTACTATGAGGACACCGAAGGAGTGGCACCGGCAGGCGCGATCATTTCCAATATTGATGAGCTGTCGCGCTGGCTGATCGCGCTGATGAACGAAGGGAAATACAATGGGAAGCAGGTACTGCCGGCCAACGCGTTGAAAGCAACGCTGCAACCTGCGATCGGCTTGCCGAATACGAGCGGCGAGGCGCTAGGCTATTGGGAGTTGCTGAATCCAGCGTATGGAATGGGACGAGAAACTGCGTCGTACCGCGGGAAACTGCTGACGTTTCATGGCGGCGATTTGCCGGGATTCCATTCGCAGGTTTCGTTCATGCCCAACGACAAAATCGGCGTAATCGTGCTGGTGATTAGCGATCACAGCGCGCCACTCTACAACATCATCAGCTATAACGTGTACGAACGGCTGCTGGGGATGGATCAGACGGCATGGAGCAAGCGTTTTCTGGAGAGGCGGCTGGCAGGCAAGAAAGCGGGCACGGAGGCGCGCGCCAAAGCGGGAGGAGACCGGGTTCCAAACACGAAGCCATCGCATCCTTTGGCTGACTACGCTGCGGAGTATGAGAATCCCGCTTACGGCATTCTGAAAATCGGGCTGCAAGGCGACCAATTACAGTTTGGTTTTCATGAATTTCACTTTCCTCTGAACCATTTTCACTATGACCGGTTCGACACGCCGGATGACGAGCAGTACGGAAAGTTTTCGGTGAATTTCCGGATGAATCCGCAAGGTGATATCCACGAGGCGGTGATGTCGCTGGATGAAGCCGAAGTGGTCTATACCCGTAAGCCGGAGACACTGGACCCGAAACTCCTGGAAAAGCTCGCAGGCACTTACATGACGCCAACCAAAGTAAAGTTTGAAGTCCGCTATCAGCCGGAGCAAGGGCTCTCGATCGCATTTCCCGGCGCGCCGCCGCAGAAACTCATTCACATTAAGGGACTGCAGTTCAGAACGCCGCGGTTCGCGGACGATATTTATGAGTTCGTGCTGGAAAACGGACAAGTGAAAGCTTTGAAAGAGCGCGACCCGTCCGGCGAATTCACCTACCCACGTCAATAAGATTAGGCTGATGAGGATAGTCGCTGCGAAAAAGAGTTCCGGCATGAGATGATAATGCGGAACGCCCGGGTGAGTTTCGGACGGGGAGTGGTGAGAATCTTTTTAAGTGGTCACCTCCAGGGACAACCCAGAATCAAATTGAGGAGGAACGAGAGTTGCCGGAGTTACGCAAGGACCCCATCACGGGTCGATGGGTGATTATTTCGACGGAGCGCGGAAAGCGGCCGAATGATTTTCTGCGCGAGTGCGTGATCGCACACGAACCGAAGAATTGTCCTTTCTGCGTGGGGAATGAGGCCAAGACGCCACCGGAAGTGCTGGCGTATGGACGAAATGGTGGAGGCGCAAATACGGCGGGGTGGAAGTTGCGCGTGGTGCCAAACAAGTTCCCGGCGCTGGGCATCGAAGGAGATCTAGACCGCGAAGGCGAAGGGCTTTTCGACAAGATGAATGGAATCGGCGCCCACGAGGTGGTGATCGAATCACCGGACCATCTGGCGACGCTGGCCACGCTTGCGGAGCGCGCGGTGGAAGATGTGCTGTGGGGCTTCCGGGACCGCATGCTGGACCTGAAAAACGACAAGCGCTTCCGATACATTTTGATTTTCAAGAATCACGGAGAAGCAGCAGGAGCGACGGTGGAGCATCCGCATTCGCAGTTGATTGCGCTGCCCATCGTGCCGCGGCGAGTGCGCGAGGAAGTGGACAACTGCTGGCATTATTACGATGAGAAAGAGCGATGCATTTTTTGTGACATCATCCGGCAGGAGCGAGACACCGGGGAGCGCATGATCAATGAAAACGAGCAGTTCGTTGCGTTTGCTCCGTATGCGCCGCGGTTTCCGTTTGAGATGTGGCTGCTGCCGAAGGTGCACAGCTCGTCGTACGAGAACAACCAGAGCTCGATCTACGCGAGCCTGGCGCGGATGTTGAAGGACACGCTGATGCGGCTAGATGAAGTGCTGGACCGGCCCGCGTACAACTTCATGATTCATACGTCGCCCATTGGGGAAGAGATTAACGATCACTATCACTGGCACATTGAGATCATTCCGAAGCTGACGAAAGTGGCGGGATTCGAGTGGGGAACAGGATTCTATATTAACCCGACGCCACCCGAGGAATCGGCGAGATTTTTGCGGGAGGCGAAAGTTCCCGCAATGACGGAGAAGAAATAGGATTGCCTCCCGAAGTTGAGCTGAATTTTGGCGTAACCAGAACTAGTACCAAATAAGTTCGCAAATCCCTGCCGTGTGAAATTTTTGCCTTCCTTTATCGGCCGCCCGAGGGGCTTATCCCTAGGATTGTGAACGACTTACTTTAGGCAGCCAATGGAAAGCTGTCTGCCTCCTACCCTATGCCCAAGAAAGAGAGAAGTTGGTAGCGAAGATCTCGCTCAGTGCGAATTATTGCACAACTGAATAACCTTAAATAGAGAGTTAGCTACTTCTGAGGCGCTGCAAATGTTGCGCAACTGCTATTTCACCTTTGGCCACAACAAACAGTCGGCAAAAGGGTTTATAGGAATATGGGATTCATGGGACTAGTACTGGCTCGCGACCTTGCGAAAGGAGTCGTTCTTGTATCCAAGGGAACTCGCTAAAGGTTTGTTCTCGCTTGCACTTACGTTGGTGCTTGCCTGCCTGGCGTGTCCGCGTGCCCGGGGGGACGTGGGAATTGTACTTAATGAGTCGATGGATACAAGCGTGGACAGAATTTCAGGCACGGGACACAGCGCTGTGTATTTTTCGAGAATTTGTGCGGAGTCACCAGTGCGACTGAGGTTGTGCCGTCCCGACGAGAATGGCTCGGTGATGAGCAATTACATCAACATCGGGGAAGACCAGCGGTTCGAATGGAATATTGTGCCGCTTAACATCTACCTTTATGGAGTGGAGGATCCCCAGTTTCGCCCTCTTTTTGGGTCTTACAAGATCAAGAATCTGTTGGAGGAGAGATACAGAACAAAGTACCTGGCGGGGTATTGTGACGGCCCACCATGCTCGACAAGCTCCAAGTCGGAATGGAGAGAGATGGTTGCGGCGACGCTCATTCGCGGTATGTATATTTTCGTGATTGATACGACGGTGGAGCAGGACGAGGCGCTGATCGCGCAGTTTAATGCGTCGCCCAATGAAAATCATTTCAATGGCGTCACCCGGAATTGCGCGGATTTCACGAAGCGGGTGATCAATACTTATTTCCCGCACGCGGCCGCCACCGACTACCTTAACGGCTTTGGCATGACCACCCCGAAAGCCATTGCGCGATCCTTTGTTCGCTACGCGGAGCGGAATCCGAAACTGAATCTTCGAGTGCTGCACTTTGCACAAGTGCCCGGGACGATCAAACGAAGCAGCGACGTCCGAGCAGTGACCGAGCAGTTGTACCGTTCCAAGAAGCTCCTTATTCCCATGCTGATTTTCGCAGATTACGGAGTGCCGGCCGTAGCTGCGTCCTACCTTCTGACCGGCCGGTTCAACCCTGAGCATGAGTTCGAAAAGCGTCCTGGGCAAGCGGAAAATAGCGGTTACGACACGCGGTCCGGCAAGGTGTTTGAGGACCAACAAGCGCAAATTGTGGGCACTTCGGCGGAATGGAAAACATACCGGCAGGAGTTGGACTCGTTATTGAGGCAAAGGGGCCAGGCAGAAACGAGCGGGGAGGCAACGGATCTTCGTGGCTTTTTCAAGCGTGTGAACAAGGTGGGCAAGCCTCGTCTGGACGCCGATGGAGCAGTGTGGATGGAGGTTGAAGACAAGGGCCAGCCTTTACAGGTGGGATTGAGCGCGAACAACATTCTTGCGCGGGATTCGGATACGCAATCGGCGTATTCGTTGCTGCTTTGGCGCGCCGATGGAGTCTTGAAAAGCCCGAAGCATCGGCGCGAGACGATGCTGGAGTTTGCAGACAATTGGGAACTTCTGCAGCAAGCGCGCTTGAGAAACGCTGAGGTCGCGACGAAAGATCGCGCGACAGACAAATTCGCCAAGGGCGAAAAGAGTTCTGAAGGCGGCAATGATGATTAGAGGGAATTATTTTCGGTACATCCCTTCAAGTTTTTCGACTGAGCGGTTAGTTTTCCTGCCGGAATGAGCCTGATACCTTGCTAGACAGACCCGCGCGTTTTTTCTCACCCACCAACTTCGCTTCGAGAACCAAATCTCTAAGAAGGAATTCTTTATTTAGCTGAAGCAGTCCCTGATGGCGAGGGCAATTTTGCGCGAATCAGGGATTCGACTTGGTTCCACACGCGCGGATCACATTCGATTTCCACATGAGACTTCATGAAGAGTCGGTCGAACCAGGGATAGAGCGGGCAACTGACGGGAAGAATCTTATAGTCAAAATGAAAATTCCCGATAATTTGAGTGCGCGCCGCGTCGGCCGGCCGAATTTCGGGCTGGCCACGAAGAAAGCCATTTGTTTGATAGAAATTTGCGGCTTGCGAGACGTTCGCGGGAATCATCATATCGTTTTGGCGAGACTTAGAGATGCTGTCCACCTGGATAGTGAGGAGTACGGGGATTCCGTCTTTTTCGAGCTCGCGCGCCAGAGTCACGGTTTCCGAAGCGCCCCAGCTGTGGCCGTAAATGATGATGCGAGCCTGCTGTTTTTCTTCAGACGACAAAGAACCATCCTTGTCGGTGTCAAGAGATCTTAAGATCTGCTCGTGGGCCTTTTCACGCCGGTGATTTTCGAAAACCTCCACGAGAACGCCTGCGGGGTAATCCTGGCGGAGCCGCGTGGCAAGCTGGACTTCGCTGTGTACGGCATTGTCGTGTTTGACAAAACCACCCACGAATCCAATGACAATGACGGGGGAGGCCTGGGGTTGCGTGGGTTCTGCTGCGGGCGGCGTCGAAGCCACAATGCCTGAGGTAAGAAACAGGAAGAGGGCCGAGCATAAGGGGCGGGTCATGCATGCACCAGCTATTCTGGGACCGCCAAGCATCATAGCAGAAGGCATGACGTCTGTGTACTCCAGGAGTGAAAGATTTGTCTTAGCTCCATAATTCTGTCACCCCTTAACGGCAACGTGAAAATGTCACCCATGAGACAGGAGACATTCGCGTTGAGTCAGAAGGAGTTGCAACGAGTGGCGGTCATTTCCAGATGCGTGAAGGGAGAGATGGCGTG
>DATDNK010000242.1:0-3107 GCA_036518275.1 Candidatus Acidiferrum sp. | reverse complement strand
TAAAACTGCCTACTCGCTCGGCGGGTCCGGCGCGCCTACGTGCATGTGGCTCAGGTCGCGCAACATGGCCTTGTCTTCTTCGCTCATGCCGCGCGTGAAATTCGGATCATTCAGATGTTGGTTGCGCGCCGACTCCGGCATATTTTGTAGCACGCCCAGCCGCTGCCGGACGGCTCTCTGCCGCTGCGGGGACATTTGCTGCCACTTAGGGTAGACATCAGTTCTAATGTGATTTTGCTGTTCAGCGGTGAGTTTCCCCCAGTTGCGAGCGGCTTCGCGAATCTCTTGTTGTCTTTGCGGCGGCATCCGATTGAACTTTTCCAGGTTCTGCTTTTCTTGCGGGCTCAAATCTCGGTAGTTCTTCGGGCTCGCCGGTCTGTTGCTCGCATTGGGTGGCCGGTTCGGATTGAAATTCGGTTGTTCGGCGTCGCTGCGCGCGTTGGGCGGGCGATTTCCGCCAATCATGCCCATCGATTCAGGTTGCCGATGTTGCGGTTCCCTGCTCGGGGCGACATTGTTGCGCGGCCGGTCGTTGTTCGGCCGTCCACTCTGCGCTCTTCGGCCTTCGGACGGCGATTGCCGGCGCTCCTGTCTCGGGGACTGCCGCTGTGGCGGTCTTTGCTCCTGCCTCGACTGTTGACGCGGCTTGTTGTCGCGGCTCTGTGCCGGACTCGGCAGCGCCAACAGCGCAATGCTTGCCACCGCCAGCATCCATTTCCCGAATTGGAGTCGTCGTTTCATTTCACCTTACATCTTTCCCGTTATATCCGGGCCCCTTACATTTGGGGATTCGTCTGCCCGCCGTCGTCGGCTTGCACCGGCTGCGGCAATTCCGTCAGCACGTCAAAATTCGAAAGCACATCCAGGTTTTCCAGCACCGGAATGTCGTCCTGCGCGATTTGCGGGGCAGGGTTGGGGCGCGTCCCCACCCAAACCGTTGCCAATAAAAGCATTGCGGCGGCAATCGCCACACGCGGCGCCGGCATGAACCACGCCCACCAGCTCTGTTTCACCGGCACAGCGGCTACGCGCGCATGAACACGCAAATCAAACGCGGGCGACGGCTCGATCACCGGCAACTCATCCAGCAAGCTGCTCACCGCGCGAAATTCATTCACGCGCAGACGGCAAGCCGCGCAAGTGGCGAGGTGCTTTTCCATCTCGAGCCGTTCGCTTTCCTTCAAGCGGCCGTCTACGTATCCCAGAATCTTGTTTTCCATCCGGCTGCAACTCATGACTTTCTTCCCTTCTGGCCCCAATTGCTACTTCCCATGCTGCGCCACGAGGGGGGCGAGTTCCACTCGCAGCGTTTCGTATGCCCGGAAGAGCAACGACTTCAGCGCGCTCTCCGAGCATTGCAAAATCTTCGAAATCTCTCCGTAATCCAGCTCCTGATACTTGTGCAACAACACCGCCGCCCGCTGTTTTTCCGGCAGCTTTTCAATTGCGTGGCGAATCATCTTTTTTCGCGTCTCTTCCACCAGGTGCTGCTCGATGTTCGGGTTCTTCTCGGCGACGTCCAGCGTTTTCTCTTCACCTTCCTCCGCATCCACCGTTACCGGCGCGTCCAGCGAAATTTCCATGCGCTGATACCGCGTGTCCCGCACCGAGTTCAACGCAAGATTTGTCGCAATGCGAAAGAGCCACGTCGTGAACTTTGCGCTCGGCACGTAATCTTCACGCGCCTTGTACACCCGCAAGAAAACCTCTTGCGCCAGATCTTCCGCCTGCTCCCGGTTGCGAACCATCCGGTACAGGAAATTCACCAAAGGACTCCTGTAGCGATGCAGGAGTAGTGTGAACGACTGTTCGTCGCCCGCCTTCACGTCCAGCATCAGTTGGACGTCCGACCTGGCCATAGCCGCCACACTGTATCAAACCCTAGAGATCTCAGAAAGTTGCGATTGGAAGCGTGGCTAACGTGTTGGTGTTGCGGGCTTTACGCGGTGCGTTCATCTGGCGTTTAGGAGATCGTTTTGACAGTCCTAAACATGGAATAAGTGCTGCATTATCAACAAACTAGCGACGCCCGCAAAGACCAGCAGAGCCATGCGCCAGTTCGGTTCACGGTTCACCTCGGGCAGCAGGTCAGTCGCCGCCACGTAAACCGTCACGCCACCCGACAGAGGCAGTGCATATTTCAACTGCCCCTGGAGGGCGCTGGTCAGCAGTACGCCAAGCAGCGTCGCAACTCCTAATAACCCGGCTCCCAGAATCGCGTTGCGCTTCCCGCGGCCGCTTGCGAGAGCGACTGACGCAATCGTGAATCCTTCCGGAAGTTTGTGTAGGAACACCGCTATGAACAGTACCATTCCCAGCCAGGTCGAAATAAGAAATCCCGCCGCGATGGCCACGCCGTCAAAAAAGGTGTGAATCGCCATCCCCAGCAGCACGGTGCGGCTCGCATGGAGGTGGCTGAACTCCTCGTGGTGCGTTTCTTCGCCAAAGTGAAAGTGCGGGGCAATGGTGTGCTCGAACAAATGCACTAGAAAAAACCCCACTAGGACGTACAGCAGGGCACGCTCGCCGGAAAGGCGCACCGACTCGGGAATTACCTCCACAAACGCGACCGCCAGCATGTACCCGGCACCTAGCGCCAAGAAATATTGCAGATATTGCCGCGGCCAGTGCTTTCGAACGACGAAGTACCCGCCAACCAAATTCCCGAGCGCCGCCACCAACCCCAGCAGGGCCGCCAGCGTCGTCCGAAATACAACATCATGTCCCATGGTCAGCAGCACAGACTTCAGCTTGTGCTGTCACCCCTACCACCTGACGCGCGCAACCGCCTTGCAATCCACGGCGTTATCGCAAAAACCGTCAGTCCAACTGGCATCAGTCCCCCACGCAACAGGTCGTATTCCGCCGCGATGCTCTCCCACGAACGTCCCATCACGTAATGCCCAAAATCCCATTCGAATACCAGCGTCAGCACTACCCAGAGCAGCCCTACACGCAAGCAATCTGCGGCGCTTCGCAATTTCATCCAAGGCTCGCAGAAATACACAATCAGCAAGAACAATACACTGCCCGTGAATACCCCGATTTGCCCCGATCGAAAATCACCCACATGCGGTCGCAGGAAAATCCATCGCAAAGTCCCATGC
>DATDNK010000241.1:0-22644 GCA_036518275.1 Candidatus Acidiferrum sp. | reverse complement strand
CTTGAGAAGAAAGGCTTCATCCGCCGCGGCTATAACCAAAGCCGCTCCATCGAAATCGTGCAATTGCCGAAGCCGGTTAAGGAGCAGGTGATCGAGCGGAAAGTGCAGGAGCTTCCGCTGGTGGGACGGATCGCCGCCGGGCGGCCGCTGGAAGCGATCGAAGAACGGGAAACGTTGTCGCTGGGCGATTTCGCGCGCGGCGGAAATTCCTACGTGCTGCAGGTAAAGGGCAGCTCGATGATCGAGGATCACATCATGGACGGTGATTACGTGGTTTGCGAACAGACGCAAGTGGCCAATGCGGGAGACATCGTGGTGGCGTTGGTCGGCGGCGAGGAAGCGACGCTCAAGCGCTATTATCGCGACGCCCCCGGGAAAGTCCGGCTGCAACCAGCGAACTCGGAGATGGCTCCCATCATCGTTCCGGCGAACGACGTGAAAATTCAAGGGCGGGTCATCGGAGTCTTGAGGAAATACTGACAGATTATAGACCGAGCTGATGACCAAACCTGATCGGGAACTGAATCCTTTGGAATTTAGTCCCGCTTGATTCCGCCTGTCCCCTTCCCTACGCCTTCCTCGTTGCTTTATTCTAGAAACTCAAGTCTGAGCCGATGCTTCTGTCCGAAATATGAAACGCCGCCGCGCACCTCAAATCCTTTGTGCTTGCCTGCTTGCGTTAGGGTTGATGACGCCGGATTCCGCGCAAGCGTATGCGGTGCTTTCGCATGAAGCGATCATCGATGCGGCCTGGGACAGCCACATCAAGCCGCTACTGTTGAAGAAATATCCGCAAGCGACAGAAGAAGACTTGAGCCGCGCCCAAGCTTACGCCTACGGAGGCGCCATCATTCAGGACATGGGCTACTACCCCTACGGCAACCCGTTTTTCAGCGACCTCACCCACTACGTTCGCAGCGGCGATTTTATTCAAGCGCTGTTGCGTGATGCGCAGGACCCAATCGAGTATGGGTTTGCGCTCGGAGCATTGGCGCACTACGCAGCGGACAACGACGGCCACCGCATCGGGACCAACCGGGCCGTGCCCATTCTCTATCCGGGACTGGGCAAAAAGTACGGCGACAGCGTGACGTATGAGGACGGCAAACTCGCGCACGTGAAGACGGAGTTCGGGTTCGACGTATTGGAAATTGCGCGGGAACGCTACGCTCCGGACAGCTATCACGATTTTATCGGTTTCGAAGTGGCGCAGCGCGTTCTTGACCAGGCTTTCCGCGAAACCTACGGGCTGGAGTTGAAGAGCGTGCTGCTGGACGAAGACAGGGCCTTGAATTCCTACCGTCGCGACGTGAGCAAACTGATTCCGAAAGCGACGCGCATTGCATGGCACCTGAAGAAGGATGAAATCAAGGATGAAATTCCCGACGCGACGAAGAAGCGGTTCCTTTACAACCTGTCGCGGTCGAATTACGAACGCGAATGGGGCAAAGATTACCACAAGCCCAGTCCGGGCGAGCGCTTTTTGGCGTTTCTCTACAAGCTGATCCCGAAATGGGGACCGCTGAAGATTCTGCAATTCCGTACGCCCACGCCGGAAACCGAGCACATGTTCGAAGCCAGCTTCAATGCCACGCTCAGCCTTTATCGCAAGCTGCTTACGGAGACCGCGGAAGGAACTCTAAAACTGGAGAATGACAATTTTGACGTGGGAGAAAGTACCGGGCCTGGAAAATACCGCATGAACGATGAAGCGCACGCCAAGTTGCTGGACGAGCTCACGGAAACAAACTTTGCGAGCCTCACGACAGAAGCCAAAGCAGAGCTTTTGCGCTTCTACGCCGATCCCGGTGCGCAGTACGCCACGAAACGCCACGCGAAGGCTTGGGCAAAAGTGCAGGCACAGCTTCTGCAACTGCAAGCGGCGCCAGTGGCCCCGTTGAGAGCCGGCGCCGCCAAGGCCCCTCCCCCCGCGCCCTCATCGTCATATCTTTCTTTTCCCTAACACCTTTTTGAAAACGAAATAAAGCCTGTCATTCGGAGGAGCAATGTGACAAGGAACCAGTTCTTTGCCTTAAGTGCTTACAAAAGCAGATCCGCAGCGTCGCGGTGCAAGTCAATCATACGGTGGAACGCGGGGCGAAACTTCTTACGCTGGAAGCAATGAAAATGAAGTCCAATATCTATGCGCCTCTTTCAGGACGCCTAGTGAAACTACTCGTGGCACCTGGCCAACACATCGACGCCAAAGACCTCCTGGTGACGATCGCACCGTGAGCTCTGGACAGCTCCGCAAACACGAACGGTTCCGGTCGCGCTTCCTACGCAATCAACGCGACGTCATCGTTTACACACCGCCCGGCTATGACGAACAGCCAAAGCAGCCTTTCCCGGTTCTTTACCTTCAGGATGGGCAGAATCTCTTCGATGGCGCGACGTCTTTCATTCCAGGGCAGGACTGGCACGTGGCGCAAACGGCTGACGATTGCATCAACGGCGGCCAGGTCCAGCCGCTGATTATCGTCGGCTTGTACAACACGAAAGCGCGCGTACGCGAATATACGCCCACGCATGTGGCGAAGCTTGGCGGGGGCCGCGCGGATCGTTATGCGAGATTTCTTATTGAAGAAGTAAAGCCTTTCGTGGAACGCGAATACCGCACGCTCCCTGGCCCGCAAAACACGGGCATTGGCGGGTCGTCGCTTGGCGGGCTGGTCTCGCTGTACCTTGGGCTGAAACATGGCGCGGTTTTCGGAAAAATTGCCGCGCTCTCTCCTTCGGTTTGGTGGAATCACTCGGTGATCCACCGATTCGTGAGGTCCATGCACGTCGAGCCGCGGCCGCGCATCTGGCTGGACATCGGCACGCGCGAAGGGCCACGCATCGTGCAGGACGTCGAGCACTTTCGTGACGTACTGGTCGAGAAAGGCTGGCGGCTCGGGCGCGATTTGCACTACGAGCGCGTCGAAGGTGCGGAACATAACGAAGCAGCGTGGGCACAGCGCGTCGGGCCGTTCCTGCGATTCCTTTATCCGGCGTGTCCTGCCGCTGTATAATCCGCGCTCTGATTGCTCCCGTTTGAGGTGCAGCATGCCGGACAGCCGGCCTTTCACCATTCTCTGCATCAGTTCCTACGAAAAAGGGCACGAATTTATCCGCACGTGCAAAAGCATGGGATGCCGCGTCCTGTTGCTGACGGTGGAAAAACTTCGTCACGCAAACTGGCCGTTCGAATGCATCGACGAAGTGTTCACCATGCCGGAAGAATTGCCGCTCCAGAGCTTAATCTACGCGGTGAGCTATACGGCGCGGTCGCAGCCGATTGATCGAATCGTGGCGCTGGACGAATTCGACATGGAGAACGTGTCGGCGCTGCGCGAGCATCTGCGCATCCCCGGCATGGGTTTGACGACAGTGCGGTATTTCCGGGATAAGCTGGCGATGCGGGCGCGGGCGCGCGAGACGGGAATCTTGGCGCCTGAGTTTGTGCACGTGCTGAACTACGACTGCCTTCGCGAATTCATGTCCCGCGTGCCAGGCCCGTGGCTGCTCAAGCCACGCTCGCAGGCGTCCGGCATCGGCATGAAGAAGATTCACAAGCCGGAGGAGCTTTGGCCGTGGCTTGACCAGCTAGGGGACCAGCAGTCCTTTTATCTGCTGGAACAATTCGTTCCGGGTTCCGTGTATCACGTCGATAGCGTGGTTTCCGATCAGGAAGTCGCCTTTGCCGAGGCGCATGCATATGGCACGCCGCCGCTGGAAACATCGCATCAGGGCGGCGTATTCACGACGAGCACTTTGCCGCGCGATGCGGAGGAAACGCGCACCCTAAAGAAAATCAGCGGCGATTTGGTGAAAGGATTGGGTCTGGTTCGCGGCGTGACGCACGCCGAATTCCTGAAGGCTCACGCCGATGGGAGATTTTATTTCCTGGAGATTGCCGCGCGCGTCGGAGGCGCGTACATCGCGGACGTCGTGGAAGCAGCGACGAGCATCAATTTGTGGCGCGAATGGGCGCGCCTGGAAGTTGGCGCGGGAAAGGAGCCTTACGAACTTCCTGCGGCACGCCACGATTACGCAGGCGTCATTCTTTCGCTGGCGCGCCAGGAACATCCAGATACTTTGGCTTACACCGATCCCGAAATCATTTACCGTGTCAATAAATTTCATCACGCGGGATTCATCCTCAAATCCGCGAGCCACGAGCGAATTCAACAGCTCCTCGATTCGTACTCCCGCCGCTTTGTCGAGGACTTCCTGGCCACGCAGCCCGTTCCCAACAGGCCCTCAGCGTAGCCTCAATGTGGACAAACGCTATGCACAAATCTCTCATCAAGGTTGCTGCTTTTCTCGCCTTAGCCTCACTGTCTGTATCCGTGGGCTGCGGACGTGGACAAAGAGGGGCTCGGGACCAACCTGTAGGGAATCCGCCAGGGGCATCGAGCCCAAGGGTCCAGGCGAGGCCTCTAACCGATCGCATCTTCCAGCGAACGCCGGAGCGGCTTGCGCGTGGACGGTATCTCGTCAACGGAATTGGTGAATGCTTCGCTTGCCACGGCCCGTGGGATTCAAGCGCCCCGGCCTGGCCGCCGATAAGAGGCAAAGAAGGTTCCGGCTTCGCGTTCAGCTGGTGGGTGGCGCCCAATCTCACCCCGGACCGAGAGACCGGAGTTCGGGCATGGACCGATGATATGTTGGCGCGTGCGATTCGCGAAGGAGTGGCGCACGACGGCCATCTCCTCGACCCGACAATTATGCCCTATGAGTTCTATCGTTCCATGTCGGACGAGGACCTTGCGTCAATCATTGTTTATCTCCGTTCCATTCCCGCGATCCGAAATAGCCTGCCACGAATGAAGCCTCGTAAGGACATGGTCGCTCCCAATGCAATCCCCATTTATGCTCCGGTCCCCATACCGGATTTCTCTACTTCAGTGAAGCGAGGCGCTTATCTTGTACAGCTTGGGGCCTGTCAATGGTGCCATACCCTTCGAGACGAAAACCGTGTGGCGCTTCCCGGCCTTGAATTCGCCGGTGGGGATCTGCCTGAGAGCCCGTTTGCGCAAGTGAGCAGCGCCAATTTGACGCCGGATTCTTCCGGCATCAGCTATTACGACGAGTCCCAGTTTCTAAAAGTCATGCGGACGGGCAAAGTGGGTGCGCGGAGCATTAACCCTACGATGCCCTGGTGGTTTTTCGGGCACATGAGCGACGATGATCTCAGATCCATCTTCGCGTACCTGCGCACGCTTAAGCCGGTCCACCACCGAGTGGACAACACCGAACCCATCGCTTACTGCCGAATCTGCAAGCACAAACATCATGGTGGCGCACTTAACTAGGAGCGGGTTGCCACGCAGCCGGTTCCGGAGAGGCCCTCGAACTGATTGGCGGAAGAAGGACTTCTTTACATCTAATATAAATTCGCGCACAATCCCTGAACCCACCAGCCCTGCCCGGAAGTCTAGTAACTATCAGGAACGGCGCGTCCAGAGTTTGTTTGCCGAGGATTCTTTCAAGGAATAGAGTTTGCATTACCCCCGAGCGGAAATCTGCATGGGGTGCTGCTGTCCCGTAGGGAGGACCGATGTGGGGCAATAAGAAACCGGATGCGCCGCAACCCGGACAACCGGAACAAAAACAATTTTCGAATCAGCCGTCGAAGCCAGCTCCGGCGGCCTGGGAGGATAAACCGGCAATGAGTACAGACGCAATGCGACCCTTGGGTGGGACCGCGGACCGCGGCACAGCGCGGCTCGGCGCCAGCCTGCACGTAAAAGGAGAAATCTCCGGAAACGAAGATCTGCTGATCGATGGCTCAGTCGAAGGACTGGTCCAACTGGATGAGCGGAAACTCACCATCGGAGCCACCGCCAAAGTCACCGCTGACATCATCGCCCGCGAGGTGGTGGTGTACGGCACGGTGAAGGGCAACCTTCGGGCCAAGGATAGAATTGAAATCAAGAAAGACGGTTCGGTCAACGGCGACCTGACGACGGCGCGCATCATGATCGAAGACGGCGCCTACTTCAAAGGCTCCATCGAAATCGACAAGAGCGAGCAGAAGGAATCCGGCAGCCAGGCCTTCGCGAGGTCCTCGGCGGCTCCCGCGGCCGCAACAGCCACCAAGACTATTTAATTCTAGTACGCAATCCAATCCCTTCTGGAGAGCGTCTCGGCGGTTCCGGGGCGCTCTCTCGTTTTC
The DNA here is from genome assembly GCA_036518275.1 of Candidatus Acidiferrum sp. Taxonomy (GTDB): domain Bacteria; phylum Acidobacteriota; class Terriglobia; order Acidiferrales; family UBA7541; genus Acidiferrum. The sequence goes on along the minus strand of DATDNK010000241.1, from coordinate 16,481 downwards.
TGTCGATATTCTTCAGTTTCTGGCCCTTCTGTTTATCAGCTTGACACGTACAGCATCCATAGCTATCGTCGTAACCGACTTCTTCTGCAAGTTCGCGCCGAGCCTAGCCGGGAAAACTTAGCGTGCTGAATCCGGCTCCTCGCGCAAGAGATTTGCGGAGTCGTGCTTGGGACGACTACCCAGCTGCGTGTTCAAACTGGAATTTCTCCTGATCGCGTCCGTGTGTACCGGTTGCGGCGGCGGGTCCTCCGTTATACAACCGCCACCTCTGGCGCCTGATTTTTCTTTGATTCTTTCTGCGAATTCCATCATGGTCGCGCAAGGCGGCACGAGTTCTGCTGTCAATATCTCGGTAAACCCGAGCAACGGATTCACCGGCAGCGTGCAAATCACCTTGAGTGGAGTTCCTGCCGGCGTGACGTCGAATCCCACAAGCCCCTTCAGCATTGCGGCGGGCGCAAGCACGCCGGTTGTCTTCGGTGCTTCGGCAAGTGCGGCAACGGGGAATTTCACACTTTCCGCCCAGGGAACCAGCGGAACACTGTCTCATTGGCAGACCCTGGCGCTAACTGTACAAACGGGTGTGGTCTCGACTCTTCCGCGCACCGGCTATGTGCGGACGGACTCTGTTTTTACTGCAGATGCTCCTTTGCGAGAACCGCATCATCGCCATATGGTTTATGATCCTGCGAACAAGCACATCTTCGTTGCCAACCGGGCCATGAATCGAGTGGAGGTCTTTTCCACAAGTAGCCAAACGAGAATCGCGCAGATCGCGGTTCCTGGCGCGACAAGCGCCGACCTGTCCGCTGACGGGGCTACCGTTTGGATTGGCACGGCACTCGACAAAATTGTTGCTGTCGATCCCGCGTCGCTGACGGTCAAGAATCGTTACCCGCTGACAGGGCTTACGCCGATTCCGAATGTGGTTTTTGACCGACCAGAGGAGGTTCTGGCTCTTTCGAACGGCAAGGCCATGGTTCGCCTCCGTCAGTCTGCTGCCTCGGAGGCCTTGCTCGCTCTCTGGGATCCCTCCTCGAACTCATTGACCAGCCTGACGTCCGCTGCTCCGAGCGTTTTCCAACAGGGCGTTGGCGTTCTGGCGCGGTCCGGGGACCATTCCAAAGTTCTGGTCGCCGCCAACGACTCCAGCGGGGAACTCGCATTGCTTGATTCGAGCGGGAACGTCGTCGCCGGCCCCGTGACGCTGGGAACCGGCATGATTCCGTTGGTTGCCGCCAATAATGACACCTCGCGGTTTGCGGTGGTTTTTGTGGCGGGAACAAACACGCAACTTCTTTTATTCGATGCACTGCTCCGCCAAGTTGCCAATTACTCGGCCGCGAATGCCAGCGGCGTGACCTTCTCGCGCGATGGCAAAGAATTGTACGTTGCTGAGACTTCGACCAGCGCTTCGTTCATCACCGTGCTCGATGGTCAATCGGGACAGCTTATCGGGAGAATGCCGGACATTTTGATTCAGGGCATTGCTTCAACGATCGAGGAAGTCGATGAAACACAGCTGCTTTTCGCGCTTTCCAATCGCGGACTCAGTTTCATCGAAGCTTCTGCGCCGGGTGCACTTTCCTTGGCAACGCCTGCGCCAACCCTCGCTTCAGCGCCCAACGTGCAGCCCTCCGAAGGAGCGATCACCGGGGGAACTTCCACGATTCTGACGGGCCAAAATTTTATTTCTCCAGTGCAACTTAAATTCGGCGCGCAATTGGCGGCAAATCCTACCGTAACCGGCTCCACGCAAATTCAAGCACCCTCGCCTTCCAGCGTGGTAAACGGCGCAGTCAACCTGATCGCTTACTTTCAGAACTCTTGGCTTGCGCTTGCGCCGGACGCTTTTAGCTATGGGCCGCAAATCCTGGAAGTGCTCCCCAATGTTGGAACTAGCTCCGGTAGTGATTCCGTACAGATATATGGGTATGGCTTTGGATCTGACGCAACAAAGATCACCGTGAAGATTGGCAATGCACCTGCGACGGTGCAAAAAATCGAGAAAGTCACCACCATCGCTCCTTCTCTTGGCCTAGACGCGAATTACCCTTTCCCGCTGGAACGCATCACCGTTCAAGTGCCCCCCGGCTTGCCGGGAAAGGCGGACGTTCTCATTTCCGCACCGGCGGGCGCAACGGTTTCTCCCAAGTCTTTCCAGTACCTGCAGAGCGTTCATTCTTACTCGAAGGCAGCGCTGTTCAAGTTCCTGATCTACGATCAGCCGCGCCAGCGCATCTATTTGTCGAACGTCGATCACGTTGACGTTTTCGATCTACAGCAGAATCTATTCCTGTCTCCTATCGGCCCACCGGGTGGACCCTCTATTTTCACCGATTTCCGTGGTTTGGCCTTGACACCCGACGGTTCGGAACTCGTGGTCGCAGACTTCGGGGCGCAAAACGTGTATCTCCTCAATCCTGTACAGGGGACTGGCACTTCCGTTTTTGTAGGTGGCGTTGCCGGCTTCACGAATTCCGGTCCAGTTCGGGTTGCGCCGACGAGCTTACAAACCGTTTTCGTGGGACTCAGCGGCGAGGGCGGGTCTTCGGGAGCGTGTTTCACGTGCCTTGCTCAGATGAACCTCGCCACCTCTCCTCCAACCATTCAGCAGGCTCCTCAACCTGAAGTCACCAGCCTCACTGGCGCACCGCTTCTTCAGTCCAGCGCAGCAGGCGATCAGGTTTTCCTCGTATTCGCTTCTGCTCCCGGCGGACCGCTAGCTTCCTGGAGCGCGAGTTCTCCCAATCATTTCGTAACATCGGCGGCAAACTCGTCTGCTATCGATCTGGCACCCGCAGCCGATGGTTCCGCATTTGTCCTCGGTGCTACCGGCGCGACGGAAGTGCACGCTGCTGATTTTTCCATTTCGTCGGTTCCGGATTCTTCGGAACTGGCGCAAATTCCCGGCCGTGTGTCCGTGCCTGGCATGGTGTTGCATCCTTCGGGCGCACTGCTTTATCAACCCTTTCTGACCGGCGCGCCCGGAAGTCCGGGAGTGAAAGGCGGCATTGACATTCTGGACGCCCACTCCGGCGCGCTTCGGTTGCGGATTTTTCTCCCGCAGCAGTTCATGACCGATGTGGATGGCCTTCACGGTTCGTTCCTCGCGACCGATGAAAACGGCCAACGCCTCTTCGCCATCACTTCTTCCGACGGTACGTCACAAAATGCTGCGCTCACAATCGTCCAGCTTGCTACGGTGCCACTCGGTATCGGCACAATTCAACCTGCTACTGTTTCGGCGGCCGGGGGCGCGACACTAACGATTCGAGGCAGCGGTTTCGTGAAAGCGACTGCGGTTAAGTTTAACGGAAGGTCAGCTACAGCCAGCTTCAAGGATGCCAATACGCTGTCGGTTACCGTTCCTACCCTCGCTCCGGGCCCGCAGCGAATCGCGCTCACCAATCCTGACGGCGAAACGGTTTCCCTGGACGCCGCGATCACTGCAAATTGATACCTTCATTCCTCCTGCCGACGACGGTATGCCACAGGCTAACGAATGGTTGTAAGTGTTTCAAACCAAAATACTTAGAGAAGGCGTCATTTCTTGCGTCTTTTTTTCACGTATGCCCGTATAGCAGTTAGAATGAACGCTACGACTTCATGTCCGACTGTCCGGCAAGCAGGAGCGTTCTTTGGTTCGAACGCGTTCGCGGCAACAGTGACGTTTTCCACGCTGATGCGCGATGAAGCGAAAAGCATTGCGCGTGGCTTGCAGAAGCGCGATCCCGACCTGCTCGACCGCCTCATCGAACAGTATCAATACCGGCTGTTTCGCTACCTGGCGTACATCACAGGGGACAAGGTGCGCGCGGAAGATTTTTTCCAGGAGACCTGGATCCGCGTGCTGGAGCGCGGCCATCAGTACGACGGCAAATCGAAGTTCGAAGCCTGGCTCTTCGCGATTGCGCGGCACCTGGTGATCGACTGGCAACGCACGAAGAAGGCTCAAAGCCTGGATGCGCTGACCGATGCCAGCCAGGAAAAGCCGCTGCAGATTGAAGATGAAAGCGAGCCTTCGCCGTTGCATCAGGTACTAACGCAAGAGAGAGAAGAAGATGTGCAGGCTTCGCTGCAAAAAATTCCCGCGATTTACCGCGAAGTGCTGGTGCTTCGATTTCAGGAGGAACTGCAGATTGAAGAGATGGCGGGAGTGCTGAGCATTCCGATTTCGACCGTGAAGTCGCGGCTGTATCGCGGGCTGGATGCGCTGCGCGGCGCGCTTCAGGAAGGTGCGGCATGACGGAAAGCCTGCACACGCGCGCCTTGCAACTGATCGCGAAGGCAAGAGTGGAAGGACTCGGAGATTCGGAACGCGACTGGCTCGCGGTGCATTTGCAAGGCTGCGAGTTTTGCAACGAACACGCCGACCAGACCGATCGCGCGCTGCGTTTGCTGCGCACGGCGCCAATTTCATTGCCCGTGGATCTGGCGAGCCGGACGCAATTCCGCGTGCGCTTGCGCGCGATGCAACTGCGCGAGCGCGAACCGAAACGCCGTATGCTCTGGCTGGCTTGCGCGGCTTCGTGGATTTTTGGCATTGCCAGCGCGCCCTATGTCTGGCGTGTATTCGCGTGGATTGGCGAGCTCACCGGCATGCCGAAGCTCGTCCTGGGGATCGGTTTTGGCCTCTGGTGGACGATTCCCGCGCTCTTCGCGGTGATCGTGCTGCTCCTGGAAAGCGCGCGGCAATCCGAAGAGCCGGAGTGGATGAAACCCGGGCGTTGAGTCAGGTGCAGAGAGAAAAGCAGATCCCCATCCCGCAAAGCGGGATTCGGGATGACACGTAGTTGGCTTCGAGATTATTGAGTGGCGAGAGAGAAGAAACAAATGGCTGATTACTCACAAAAAGTGACGAGCACGTTCAATGAGAGGATGCGGCTCAACCGCGTCCGCCGGAGAAAAGAAAAACTGCGCTTTTGGGATGAATTCATGATCATTCCCAAATGGTTGATCGGCCTCGTGGTTTTTCTCTACTTGCTCGCACTGGGCATTGCGATTCCCGTCAACCTGGCGCAGCGCTACAACCCTTACGGCAATGACATGTTCCCGCCGGAACTGCGGGACAATCCTGTGGCCGCCTCGTTTGCCCTTGCCGGCATTGTTACGATGTTGAGCATTTTCTTCGCCATATTCATTTTCTTGACCGCATACGTCAACCGCGATGCCAGCCGGCGCGGCATGAACGCCGCGCTATGGACAATCCTGATTTTGATTTTCCTGCCCACTTGGGGGCTCATCGGCCTGGTCATTTATTTTCTGATGCGCGAGCCGTTGCCGTATCCCTGTCCGCAGTGCAGCGCATCAGTCAGCGCGCGGTTTAATTTCTGCCCCAACTGCAAATGCAACCTGCAGCCGTCGTGTCCGCAATGCAAGCGAGAGATTGCGGAACTCGACAAGTTCTGCCCTTATTGCGGGAACGATCTGGCGGCCAGCGCACCGAGCGAAAGAATACAGCAGAGTCCGAGTCCGGCCAGCTAGTCGGTCGCCAATCTGAATGCGTATCCCTTGTGGTTGCGGTGTATATTGAAAGTCCAGCCCGAGCCTCGAAATTGAGATGCGGATTGCGAGAGGTCGAGCGATGAACTACCGCTCATTTTTATCCGTAATACTTTTTCTTCCTTTCTTTCCGTCCTCGGCTCTAGCACAACAATCACGCCTGCCGGAGCGTCCTCCTGACGGTGGCACCCGGGAGGTTTTGATCAGCATTCTCATACCCTCTCTGCCGAACGCCCCATTCACCGGCACACTGAGTACAACCTGGGTGCGGCACCTTGGCGACGGCACGGAGATCACCCTGAGGAATCACCGAAAAATTTCTCGCGACAAAATGGGCCGGATTTTTCAAGAACGCCGCGCTCTGGTTCCCGACGACGGGAAGACCGAATCGCTCGTCGGACAAATCGAAATCAGCGATCCCGTCAAACGCGAGTTGTACATCTGTCGGCCGAGCGAGCACGTTTGCCAGTTGGAGATGCTCTCCTTACCTGAAGGCACAGACTCGTCGATTCTCGGCAAGAAGCCGGCCGGTCCTGGGGTCGAGCAACTGGGAAAGCAAACCATCCTGGGAGTCGAAACGATTGGAACCAGGCAGGTAACCGTGATGGAAACAGGCGCCATTGGAAACGACCGACCGATACTCGTGAGGCGGGAATTCTGGTATTCGCCGCAACTCGGCGTCAATCTTCTTAGCATCCGCGAGGATCCGAGATTCGGTACACAGCGATTCGAATTCTCGGAGCTGATTCTCGATGCTCCTGACGCGAACCTATTTCAGCCACCCGCGGACGCCACGATTCTTGACCTGCGGAAACCTGAAGAAATACCGCCACCAAACTCTTCGCCTAACTGAGCAGCCGGAGTTGAACGCGAAGCCGGGGTAGCCTGCTACGTCCGAGGGGTTGAGCTGGGCGAAGCCGGTTACACCAGGGGCGTGCCTTCGCGGATTTCGCGAAGAATTTCGCGTGCGCGAGCCTCGTCGTTCTTCATCACGAAAAGGTGCAAGACTCCGGGTGCGAGCCCCTCGCGACGGAATGCAATGTTGTTCTCCTGCAAACAATCTTCCAGAAGCTTGGCCATGGCGGAGTCATCACCGCTCCAAAGCTCTACGTTGGCTGCGGCAGGGTTCCAACGACGCTCGGCCGGACGCGTCTGAGCAGACAGGTCTTTCGGGAAGTCGGGCGAAATTTCCGCCCCAAAGAAGGGGCTGTCGGTTATGTTCGCAAGCAGATCTCTTGCTCTTTCGGCATCGCTCTCCAGGATCCGCACTACATATCTTGGACGGGGCATCGCTAGCTCAAACACAAAGTGATCGTGTGTGGACTCAACGTGGTGACGAATTCCCGCTTCACGCAGCAGGCTGACAACGTTGCCCACAGCCACAGGATCGACGCCGCGCCAAATGATAACAATCTTCTCTCTCAATTCGCGGTCGTTAAAAGGCCTCCCGCGCCTTTCCTCCGGCACCAGCTGCACACCACAAACTGAGCAATGCTGATAGTTTGATGAGTACTGCGCGTCGCAGAGCGGGCAGTATTTCGAGGCTTGGAGAAAGGATATTTCTTCCGTTGCAGGGCGCCGCCGTTTCGGGGGCCGCCCCAGAATCAATGTTGCCGAGCACTGGGGACAAACCGTCAGAGCCCTGGAACAGGCTTTCCCACACTGATAGCACGTTTGTGGGGCGGCCCGGTCCTTCTCCTCTACAAGCGAGGTAATGGCGTTCGCCGCGGTCTCCAGCGCCTGCGGAAAATCATTTTGCAAGACGCAAATCTGTGATTCAGACTTAAGAAATTTCTGTAAGACTTTAACCGGCCCCTCTTCCACAAGAGCCGGGATAATTGCTTCGTTCAGAGCGCCAGCGATGGCGTCAAACTCGGCAGCGCTGCCGCCGATCCATAGAAGCCTCGGCGGATTCTTGCGAACCTCTTCGGGTGCGAGCGAAGCTACGAGCACGGCTCGGCAGGAGGAGCAACGGTCACGTTCTTCTTTGTATTCAGCTGCGCATAGCGGACAGTATTTCATGGGCCGTACTCATTCTGTTCGAGGAAATCGTCGCAACCGTAGCATCAAGCGCGACCAAGAACAAGGCGGTCGACGCGGCGGCTGACGTCGCGAAGATAGGCTTCGTCGCCAGGATCGAGCTCGACGGTGGCGCTGCCGGAGAAGCCGGTCTCGGCAAAGGCCTGGCGCACGGCGGCCCAGTCTACATCGCCTTCGCCGAGGTTGACCCAGGCGTAGCCGTTTTCCTTGCGCTTGAAATCTTTGAGATGCACTTTGAAGATGCGCTTGCCAAGCGTGCGAATCCAATCCTGCGGATAGCCATAGAGCACCACGTTGCCCACGTCAAACCACGCCTTGCTCCAGAGACTCTGAAACTCGTCGATGTAGTTGGCCATTTCGAGTGGGCTGAGCAGGAACTTGTTCCACACTTCCTCGATCGCGACAGCGACTTTCAGTTCTTCGGCGAGCGGAATCAGCTTGCGGACTTGCGTTTGTGAGCGTGTCCAGGCGTCGCGGTAGGAAGTCTGCGGATTCACGACCGCTGGAACGAGTAATACCGCGTCCGCGCCCCACAACTTGGCGTTATGGAGAGACGTGCGCATGCCGGTGAGGCTCTTTTCCACCACGGCAGGGTCGCTGGAAGAGAGCGGATATTTCCAGTGGTCCATGTTCATCACAGAGTCGATTCGAATGGAGGCAGCATCGGCCGCTTTCTTGATTTGTTCGGCGGTGTGCTCGTCCGGAGTGGTGGGAGCTTGCACCACGTCAAAACCTACGTCGCGCGCCATCTTGAAGCGCTCGGCATAACTGAGTTTTTCGGGAAGCATTTCAAGGAGGACGCCTTTTTTGATGGGGAGCGCAGCGGAATCCGCAGGGGCGGCGAACATCGTTGCAGGAAGCTTCGCCGTCAGGCCTGCGGCGCAAGCGGCGGTGAGCGAGGATCTTAGAAATTTACGGCGTGATGGATCTTCCATTTGCGCACCTCGATGGAACGCTAGACTGTGGCAGCGGTTTATCCCGCCGCCACAGTGACTACAGCAATGGCGTAAAGGCAAAGCAGCGCCGTAAAGTCTGCATGCGGCAGGCAGGCCACTGCTACAAAAGCCTGTCAGCGCAATTTGTTCAAGTCGATCTTGGGATCCCAGACCTCGGTCGACTTCATCAACTCATCCCAAGTGACTTCGCGTCCCGAATACGCGGCGGAGCGCGCCATCATGCAAGAGAGAGCGGACTCGGCGCCTTTGGCTGCCTGATTATGGAAATTGCCGCTGGTGATGCTTGCAACGAAAGCTTTCTTCTTTTCTGGATCCGCCGTCTCTAAGTTGGAAGTGAATTTTCCGGTCGCCGAAAACCCCTGGTCGCTGGCGTCTTTCGGTGCAGGCGCTTCCCACTGCCAAGGCTCATCACCCCAAATGCCGAGCGGGCCTCGGTAAGGAGACTGCGAAGTGCCTTTCGTGCCGAAGAAGCGTTCGGTGACGTCCCACCAGCCCTTTGCAAACTGTGTCGAGCTAAACGTTACGTCGACGCTCTCGGGGTATTGAAATACCACGTTGTAGTTTCCGTAGCAGTCGCCGTCGTTGGCTGGCCTGCCAAGGCGGCTGCCGGTCGCGGAAGCTCTCATTGGATGCGATTGGAGCACCCAGTTGCAGATGTCGATGACGTGAATGTTCTGCTCGACGATGATGTCGCCGGAAAGCACGCGGTCGTACACCCAGTTGCGTACGCGGCGCTCGACGGCCGTGGCGTTGGGCCAGGCGGGACGATCGAGGTAGCCGCTGAGGTAATAGGCTTCGCCGCAAGCGATTTTGCCGAGCGCGCCAGCATGAATACGTCGAACCATTTCAACGAACGGCGGACAATCACGAATTTGAAAACCTACGTCGAGGCTCAACTTGCCTTCGGCGCGCTTGCCAATTTCGATGACCTTTTTCGCACCGGGCACGTCGACGGCTACTGGCTTTTCAAGGTAAACGTGCTTGCCTGCGCCTACGACAGCTTCGAGGTGCTGCGGATGAAAATAGGGTGGCGTGGCAATGACGATGGCGTCGACTTCCTTGGAAGATGCGATCTGGTGGTATGCATTCGGGCCGACGAAAAGCTGCGACGCGTCGATGGCGCTGAAACCCTTGGCTTGCTGCAGTTTGTCAAAGTTGGCGTGGGCCGCGTCGAGCTGGTCCTGAAACAAATCGGCGAGCGCGACGACACGCGCTCCGCCCGTGTCGACAAGATTCGTGGCGTCTTCGGTGCCGCGCCCGCCGCAGCCGAGCAGGCCGACGCGTATGGCGGAGTTGGCGGCCGTGCCACGAACAAGGCCAGGCTTGATGAACAGGAGGCCGGTGGTGGCAGCGGCTGCGCCAATGAATTTCCGGCGGTCGAGCTGATCCGAGGTGTGGCCCGGTTTCTTTGCTTTATCCGACATTGCGCTCCTCCAATTGGTGGGGCGCGCCTCCCTGTGCAGGCGAGCGGAAGCAGGCCCTGCAACAAATCTAACCAATGAGCGATTCCAGGTACGTCTTTGCGGCGCGGACGTCTTCCATTTGCCGCGGCCCGGAAATTTCGCGCTCGATGGTTACCGCGCCGCCATATTTTAGTTCTTTCAGGCGCGCTATGATGCGAGGAAAGTCGACTTTGCCCTTGCCAATGGGCACTTCTTCGCCGAGTTGGCGCGGGTTGGTGGGGAAGAGCCCGTCCTTGGCGTGAATCCCCTGGATGTAAGGCGCGAGGATTTCGATAGCGTCGACCGGATTGGCCTTGCCATAGAGAATGAGATTGGCGAGATCGAAGTTGACGCCCTGGTTGTCGAGGCCGACGTCAAGAATCGCGCGCACAAGCGTGATGGGGGTTTCCTGGCCGGTTTCGTAGCGGAAATCCTGGCCGTTACGCTTGCAGTATTCCGCGACTTCATGCATAGCGGCAACGGTTTCTTTATAGAGCGGATCGTTAGGGTTTTCAGGAATGAAGCCGCAGTGCGTCTGTACTGCGGGAATGGCGCATTCCTTGGCGAAGTCGGAGGCTTTCTTGAGATGCGCTATGCGGGCCGCGCGGGTTTCGCGGGGAACCAGGCCGATAGTCAGCGGGCCTTCGTAGAAGTCCCAGACCTCGCGGCCAGGCCCGCCGACGACAAAGGAAGTGGCTTCGATTTTGCTTTGATCGAGCGCCCGGCGAAGAGGTACAGCGTCCTGCGGCTCAAAATCGCTTACGAAAACCTGGCAGGATGGCAGGCCGAGATCATGGACTTTCGCAATGGCGGCGCCTGGGTCTTTCCCGATCGCGATGATCAGGCCAAGCCGCAGCGGCTTCTTGCCTGCGTTGGAGGCAAGAGCGGGGGCCATTTTTTGCGGCGGGAAAGCGGGCGAATTGCCTGCGGCGGTTGCGTTGACGCCCGTTGCGGCTGATGACGATCTCAGGCCGAGGGCCAACGCGCCCGCTGAAGTTTGAAGAAAAGCTCGCCGGTTGTGTTTTCCCACGATGACAACTCCTAGGAAGCCTTCACGATCGTAGCGGGCAGCTTAGTGAAATTTAGGGCGTCCCGACAAAGGGACTCTATCACAGGCGCGACGCGTGAGATTCCCGACTCGAGGTAAATTCAGGGAACAAGTATGTCGGCGAGGTCAGAAGCGCTCGACGGCAAGCGCAACGGCATTTCCGCCGCCGAGGCAGAGTGCCGCGACGCCGCGCTTCAGATTGCGGCGCTGCAATTCATAGAGCAGCGTCACCAGGATGCGTGCGCCACTCGCGCCAATGGGATGGCCGAGAGCTACAGCACCGCCATTCACGTTGACTTTTTCGGGATTCAGTTTGAGCTGGCGCGTGACAGCAATCGCCGCCACCGCGAAGGCTTCGTTCAGCTCGACGAGATCGACGTCCTTGTCGCGGTCCCAACCGGTTTTTGCGAGCAGCTTTTCCACCGCGTCCACCGGAGCCATCATCACCCACTTGGGCTCAACGCCACTGACGGCTTGCGCAACGATGCGGGCGATCGGCTGCTTCCCGAGGCGCGCGGCGTTGCGTTCGCTCGTGACGATCAGAGCTGCCGCTCCATCGTTCGTGCCCGGAGCATTTCCGGCGGTGACGGTGCCATCTTTCTTGAACGCGGGCTTCAGCTTCGCGAGCGCTTCCAACGAAGTATCTTCGCGCGGCGATTCGTCGTACTTGATGACGATGGGGTCGCCCTTCTTCTGCGGAACTTCGATGGGAAGAATCTGCGCTTCAAAGAAGCAGGACTTGCGCGCGCGAACGGCTCTCTGGTGGCTTTCGACGGCGAAGTGGTCCTGCTCTTCCCGCGTGATGCCGTATTTTTCGGCGACGAGTTCGCCAGTCACTCCCATGTGAAAATCTTCGTAAGCGTCCCACAAGCCGTCGTGGATCATCGAGTCCACGATCTTTGCATCCCCTAAGCGATAGCCGGTGCGCGCCTGCGGCAAAAGATAAGGGCAATTCGACATCGACTCCATGCCGCCGGCGACAACGATTTCCGATTCGCCCAGCTGCACAGCCTGAGCCGCCAGCGCAACAGCTTTCAGGCCAGAACCGCAAACTTTATTGATGGTCATGGCGGCAACGCGAGGCTGACAACCGCCCTTAAGCGCCGCCTGGCGCGCGGGATTCTGGCCGAGGCCCGCCTGCACGACGTTGCCCATGATGGCTTCATCGACTTGCTTGGGTTCGAGTCCGGCGCGCCGTATGGCTTCAGCGATGACTTTTGCGCCGAGTTCCGGAGCAGAGAACCCAGCAAGGCCGCCCTGGAATTTCCCTATGGGCGTGCGAACGGCTGAGAGAATGACGGGAGTCTCGGTGTTCACGGCGGACCTCCAATGGTGCGACGGCAGAGGAGCAAGGCTTCATTATAGCGCGTTGCAAGGCAAGGGGCTTTCGAGCACAACGTAGAGGCTAAGATCCTCTTCGCCTTAAATCTTCTTCTTCGACGGAACCAGGATGGAAAGCAGCAGTGCGATCAGCAGCACGCCCCCAACCACTGCCAGCGAAACGCCTACCGGAATGGAGATCCAGTGCTCGCCGATCATTTTGCTCCCGATAAAGACCAGCACGACCGCCAGTCCTTCGTCCAAGAACCTCAGCCGGTCGATGATTCCCGCCAGCAGAAAATAAAGGGCGCGCAAACCAAGAATTGCAAGCACATTCGACGTATATACGATAAACGGATCTCGCGTGACTCCAAACACTGCGGGAATCGAATCAATTGCCAGCGTCACGTCGGTAATCTCCACGACCAATAGCACGACAAACAAAGGAGTGGCGAATAGCTTTCCGGCGTTGCGCACAAAGAAGTTTTCGTCGTGGAATTCCCGCGTCACACGCAAATGCCGGTTCGCGAAGGCTACAATCCTGCTTTTCTCCGGGTGTGCCTCCTCTTTCCTGAAAAACAACCGAATCCCCGCGTAGACCAGGAATCCACCCAGCACATACAGCACCCAGGAGAAGTGTGCAATTAATTCCGACCCCACGCCGATCATGATTCCGCGCATCACCAGCGCGCCCACCACTCCCCACTCCAGCAGCCGGTGTTGCAGGCGATCCTCGACGGCAAACGCGCGGAAAATCACCAGAAAAAGAAACAAATTGTCTACGCTCAGAGCTTTTTCGATTAGGTAGCCGGTAAAGAATTCCAAGGCAGGTTGCTCCCCGCGAAAATAGAGCAGCCCTAGTCCGAAGAGCACAGAAATCCCAATCCAACAGAAACTGGAGATGGTCGCTTCGCGCAGGCCGATTCTGTGCGGGTGTCGGTGAAAAACGCGCAGGTCCAGCACAATCGATACAACAATGAAAACATTGAAAACGATCCAGTAGAGCGGCGTGCTCATGACGGCAGCATTCCAGCGTCACGGATTGGGGCTGCTGGCTTCAGTGGTATTCAGGTTTGTCAGCTCCACGCGCGTGGTTTGGCCCGCTTCAATTCTGACGGGAACGTCCCAATGCACCCGCATGTCACCGGCGTTGGCCTCCAGGTTGAGCGTGGAAATCCAATAATCCCCAGGTGGCAAGTTGGAAACGAAGGCATGGCCTTCGAGATCGGTGTCGCCCCGGGCAGCGAGGAATTTGAGCTGTGCAAGGTCCGGCGCGGCGCGCAAAACGCGCTTCCGCCGATCGTTTTGAATTGCCGCCCATTTCCTCTGTGGATTGACGCCGTCCAATTCCAGTTCGACACCGGAAACCGTTTCCGGATGCGAGCGGATAAATTTCGTCAGCGCATTCAAGTAATCCTGCCTCAGCTTCTCGTACTTTTCGGGATGCTCTGTACGGTCCGACTCCTTGTATTTTGGTTTGGGCAAGCCGCTGGTGACGCCGCCGCTGTTCGAGCGCTGGTAGGCGAGCAGAAACTCCGGGACGTGTATAAGGTCGTCGGGGGTCAGAAGTTTGTCGAGGTCTGGAGACGTCAGGTCCAGGGTGTCGTGGCTTTTGAGCCAGGCTCGCAATTCGGGAGAAACCGTGAGCGTGTCGATGAATGCGTCGCGCGCCGGGATCGGGTCCTTCTCTTCCGCTTCCTTGACGATGGCCGTGTAGCTCTTCGTGAGAATGTAGAAAGTGAACTGACGCACCGGCTCGGGCCGCGCCGCGGTGGGGGTAATGCGCGCGATAAACTCGAGCGACCCCGTGCTAGTCTGGGCCGCAGCAGCGCTGGCCAACAAAAAACTCGAAACGAGAAAACTGAAAACAAACAAGGCTCTTTTTCTCATGCCGGAATCGTAGCAGATTGCCCAGAGACGGGGTAACGGAACAGCCTGCGCGTTGCGCAATTCGCGAACCGCTCCTCAGCGCGCGATGCGTGTGTGTTAGGCTTGCTCGGTCGTGTACGGGCTTTCACACCTTGAATGCACCTTCATCTAACTCGCGCGTTAGCCAAGGAAAATTGACATGAAAAAGCTTGCCCTGGTTTTCATTCTTGTTGCATCGTCAGCGTTTGCGGCCCAACCAGCCAAGACACCGAAGCCTGGACAGACGCCCAAAACGCCGGAAGCAGCCCGCTGGGAGCAAGAGGCGCGCAACGTCACGATCATTCGCGATGACTGGGGCATTGCTCACGTTTACGGAAAAACGGACGCGGACGCTGTTTTCGGGATGATTTACGCGCAGGCGGAGGACGACTTCAACCGCATCGAGACGAACTACCTCAACTCCATGGGCCGCCTGGCTGAGGCGGAAGGCGAATCTAAAATCTACCAGGACCTGCGGATGAAGCTGTTCATTGACCCCGAAACAATTAAAAAAGATTATTCCGCAAGCCCGGAGTGGCTGAAAAAACTGATGAACGCCTGGGCCGACGGCCTGAACTACTACCTCGCGAAACATCCTGACGTCCAACCCCGCGTAATCCGCAGATTCGAGCCTTGGATGGCGCTGACATTCACCGAGGGCAGCATCGGGACTGACATCGAACGCGTGAACCTCAGCCAGCTCGAAGCCTTCTACGGCAAAGTTCCCATAAGTCAGAATTCCCCGGCCTTTGACGACGACATCGAAGAGCCAGGCGGCTCGAACGGCATCGCCATCGCCCCCTCGAACACAGCAAGGCATCACGCACTGCTGCTCATCAACCCTCACACCTCCTTTTTTTTCCGCTCCGAATTGCAGATGGCCAGCGAGGATGGCCTCGACGCCTACGGCGCGGTTACATGGGGCCAGTTTTTCGTCTACCAGGGATTCAACGACCGGGCCGGTTGGATGCACACCTCAAGCGGCGTGAGCCAGCTTAGCTTTTACTTCGAGACCGTCGCGAAAGAAGGCGACCGCTACTACTACAAATACGGCAAAGAAGAACTGCCGGTCGCGACAAGCGAAATCACCGTGCCGTACAAAACCGCAGGCGGCATGGCCGAAAAAAAGTTCACCGTATACCGCACGCAGCACGGCCCGGTGGTCGGCGAAACCGAGGGGAAGTGGCTGACCATTCAGCTGATGAACGAGCCTGTCAAAGCGCTGACGCAATCGTATTTGCGCACCAAGGCGAACAGCTACAAATCTTTCCGCGAAACGATGGAGCTGCATACCAACTCCTCGAACAACACAATCTTCGCCGATGCCGACGGCGACATCGCCTACTTCCACGGCAACTTCATTCCGCGTCGCGACCCCAGCTTCGATTGGACCAAGCCCGTCGACGGCAGCAATCCCGCGACGGACTGGCACGGCCTGCTTTCGGTCGACGAGACGCCGCACCTCCTGAATCCCAAAATCGGCTGGCTCTACAACTCGAACAATTGGCCGTGGTCCGCAGCCGGACCGGATAGCCCGAAGAAGGCAGACTTTCCTCCGTACGTCGAAACCGGGGGAGAGACTGCGCGCGGACTTCACGCGATTCGCGTGCTGCAAGACAAAAAAGACTTTACCGTCGACTCGCTCATCTCTGCCGCGTACGACAGCTATCTGACTTGGTTTGAGAAGCCCATCCCTGCGCTGATCAAAGCCTGGGAGGAGACGCCGGGCGACAAGCCGTTGAAAGCCAAGACCGCGGAACAGATTGCCGCGCTGCACGGCTGGGATTTGCGCTGGGGCGTGAATTCCGTCCCCACTTCTCTCGCTGTTTTCTGGGGAGACGACCTGCAGCACCGTGTCGGGCCCGATGCGCGCAGGGCGGGCATCTATCTCAGCGACTACGTTTGCGCGAAAGTATCGCCAGACGTGCTTCTGCAAGCGCTGAGCGAAGCTTCGGACAAACTTGTCGCCGATTTCGGAACTTGGAAGACGCCCTGGGGCGACATCAACCGCTTCCAGCGCCTGACAGGAGACATTGTTCAGCCCTTCAACGATGCCGCGCCAAGCATTCCTGTTGGATTTACGTATTCCTTCTGGGGTTCGCTCGCCTCGTTCAGCGCGCGGGCGTATCCGGGAACGAAAAAGTGGTACGGCACGAGCGGCAACAGCTTCGTCGCGGTGGTCGAATTTGGCGATAAAGTGCGCGCCAAAGCCGTAACCGCCGGTGGCGAGAGCGGTCATCCCGCGTCGCCGCATTTTGACGA
>DATDNK010000240.1:0-3465 GCA_036518275.1 Candidatus Acidiferrum sp. | reverse complement strand
CAGCCCCGCGATCCACTTCTTCGTCTGCTGAGATCGATTCAAACTCAGGTGGTTAACCGTCTGAGTCCGCGAGACCGTTTGAGGCGGGAGAGCCGCGGCTGCGAAACCGTCTCCGCCGCGTTCTTCCCGAACCTCTGCAACAAACCGGTATCCGCGCTTGGGAATAGTGACTATGAAAGTACGCCCGTCTGGCGTGTCCCCCAGGGCCTTGCGCAAAACCGAGATGCTTCGCGTAAGCGTGCTCTCTTCTACAAAGGTGTCCGGCCACACCCTGGCCAGCAGGTCTTCCTTTGTGGTTACTTGGCCGTGGCTCTCGACGAGGCAAGCCAGCACCTCCGCGGCCTTCGGAAACAGGGGCACCATTTCGCCAGAGCGAAACAGGACGCGCCCTTTGGGGTCGAAACGGAACTCCCCGAAGGTGTAGTAACTGCCGTTTGGCATGCTTTCCCGCTGGAAGACCGTAATTATCCGCAAATTATCATCTTTTTGTAAGGACTTCCAGAGGCGCCCACGGTTGAATTGGATATATTCGCCAGTCCTCGAAACCCCACATGGTGCTAGGGCTGGTGCGAGTTCATCTCAAGGAGAATACATGAACTACAAGTTCGCCTTTTTCACGACGCTTTTGATTTCAGGAGTGTTGGTTTTGGGGTTGCGTAGCGCTCCGCAGCAGGAAAAGCCGAAGACGCCCGCCGACGGCCATGAAATCCATGTGCTTGCGCCACACCAGATGGACGGCAAGGTCATGGGGCCCTACCATCACTACTGCAAGCCTGCGTCACCCGACGTCATCGAGTGTTTGATTTATGAATCCACTGAACCCAATGCCTTGCTCAAGCAAGTGGAGTATTTCGTGGCTAAGGGCACGTCCCGCTCTAATGTTTCCCTCGATACTTGGAACAAGTTCTATCATGACCATGCCGTGGAGATTGCTACCGGGCGCGTGCAGGTTCTGGATCGCTCGCCCGAAGATGCCAAGAAAATCGCCGAAGCGGCCGCACAAACCGACGGCATCATTTTCCACCTTTGGTGGCCGGATAACGCCAAAGCGCCAAGCGGGGAGGTGAAACACCCCCAGTCCGTCGGACACAAGAATTTGACTGCCGCAGAATACAGCGCCAAGTAACGCAGCAGCTTTATGGCGCAGGGCGATGCCTTTCGGGCTATTGCACGCGGAATACCTTTCCCCCGAACAGCTAGCAGCTCCGCCGCCCTGCGCTATTGCCTCCCGCTCATGCACTGTAATGCTTAGGGCCAGTCTTTGCGACCTGGCGTGCCGACGCTTGCCCCTCCTCTACCTTTCGCATAGCATTAGTATTGGAAGCACTGCGTGTGCCTGTTTCTGCTTCTGCGAGGGCTGGAAAATGAGCGATAAGCCAAAAGGATCGACGCAGACCTTGAGTCCATCCGAAACTTCTGCTCCGCATCGTCAACCTTCGGCTAAAGAACTTGCCTGGGAGAAGAACACTCTTCAACCAACTTTAGAGAAAAGCCCCGAACGAGCCTACGATTTCACGACTACTTCTGGGCATCCGATCCGCCGCCTTTATACCAAAGCTGATCTAGCTGGCTGGGATTCCGAGCGGGATTTGGGCCCGCCAGGAGTGCCTCCCTATACGCGGGGAATCCATCCCACGATGTACCGCACGCGACTCTGGACCATGCGCCAGTTCGCCGGCTTCGGCACCGCGGAAGACACCAACGCGCGCTTCCGCTACCTACTCTCCCAAGGGCAAACCGGGCTTTCCACCGCCTTCGACTTGCCCACGCTGATGGGCTACGACTCGGACCATCCTCTTTCCGAAGGCGAAGTCGGGAAATGCGGCGTGGCTATCAGCTCCCTTGCGGACATGGAAGTGCTCTTCGACAGAATTCCGCTGGCGAATGTCACCACTTCCATGACCATCAATTCGCCCGCCGCGGTCATCTGGGCGATGTACCTGGCAGTCGCGGAAAAGCAAGGCGCGGACTGGAAGAGAATCTCCGGCACGCTGCAGAACGACATTCTGAAGGAATATATCGCGCAGAAGGAATACATCTACCCGCCAGAACCCTCGATGCGGCTGGTGATTGACACGTTTGAATTCGGCGTGAGGAACACGCCAAAGTTCAACACCATCTCTATCAGCGGCTATCACATCCGCGAGGCAGGCTCAACGGCGATTCAGGAATTGGCTTTTACGCTGCGCGATGGGCTCGAGTATGTCGACTGGGGCATGCGCCGTGGATTGGAAGTAGACCAATTCGTTCCCCAACTTTCCTTTTTCTTTAACGCGCACAACGATTTCTTTGAAGAAATTGCGAAATATCGGGCCGCGCGCCGGATTTGGCACAAAGCCATGGTTGAGCGGTACAAATCCGAAAACCCGCGCGCCTGGGCATTGCGCTTCCATTCGCAGACTGCGGGCTGCTCGCTCACCGCACAGCAGCCTTACAACAACGTCGTACGCACGGCAATTCAAGCGCTAGCTGCAGTCATGGGCGGCACGCAATCACTGCATACCAATTCGCTGGATGAAGCTTGGGCGTTGCCCACGGAATTTGCCGCGACTATCGCTCTACGGACCCAGCAAATCATCGCGCACGAAACTGGCGTGACCAATACCGTGGATCCGCTCGGCGGCTCGTATTTCGTGGAAACGCTGACTAACGAAGTCGAGCGCGGCGCGTGGGACTATATTGACAAAATTGACGCCATTGGCGGTATGGTGGCAGCCATCGAGCGCGGCTATCCGCAACGCGAAATCGCGGAAGCTTCTTACCGTTACCAGATGGCCGTGGACAAGAAAGAAAAGATTATTGTGGGCGTGAACGACTTTATATCCGAAGAAAAGCCGCTGGAGATTCTGCAGATTGACGAAACCGTAGCTCATCGTCAGGCGGAGCGTCTCCGCAAACTCCGCGCCGAACGCTCCCAGACCGAAGTGGACCGCCGCCTCAGCGCTCTCCGCAACGCGGCCGAGGGCAAAGAAAACCTGATGCCGTTTATCTTCGATGCTGTGAAAGCTTACGCGACCCTCGGCGAAGTCTGCGATGCGATGCGCGACGTCTTCGGCACCTACGAAGAAGTCGCCATCACTTAGCCCATGCCCGAAAAGAAAATTCGAGTGCTGATTGCGAAGCCGGGGTTAGATGGACACGACCGCGGCGCAAAAGTCATTGCCCGGGCGCTGCGCGACGCCGGCATGGAAGTCATCTACACTGGTTTGCGCCAGACGCCCGAGATGATCGCTTCCGCTGCAGTCCAGGAAGACGTGGATGTGATTGGCCTCTCCATTCTCTCGGGGGCACACAACACCATCTGCCCTCAGCTCATGAATCTTCTCCGCGAGAAAGGCATGAGCGACGTGACGGTCCTTGTCGGCGGCATCATTCCTGAAGCTGACATCTCCGGCCTGAAAAAGTCCGGCATCGCCGAAATTTTTCTCCCCGGCACGTCCACGCAAGACATCGTGGACTTCATCC
>DATDNK010000239.1:0-3398 GCA_036518275.1 Candidatus Acidiferrum sp. | reverse complement strand
AGCAATGAGTGGTCTGAAAAGATTTGCGATTTGCTGTGTATTTGTGCTTTTGGGGAGCTTGCTTGGGCCGCGGCACATTTCCGTGCATGCGCAGACATTGGACGAAAAGGCGCTGAAGGGCATGAAATGGCGGCAGATTGGGCCATTTCGTGGCGGGCGCGCGCTGGCCGTGGCGGGAGTAGCGGGCGATCCGGACACGTATTACTTCGGTGCGGTCGCCGGCGGCGTTTGGAAAACGCAAAACGGAGGATTGACGTGGACGCCCATGACCGACAAGACCGGAATCATGTCCATTGGCGCGATCGCGGTGGCGCCATCGGATCCGAATGTGATTTACGTGGGAACGGGCGAGTCTTGCATTCGCGGAAACATTTCTTATGGTGATGGGATGTACAAGTCCGTGGACGGCGGAAAGACGTGGTCGCACATCGGCCTGGAGGATTCGCAGCACATCGCGAAGATCGTAGTGCATCCTCAGAATCCTGACATTATGTACGTGGCGGCGCTGGGACACGCTTACGGGCCAAACGAAATGCGTGGCGTGTTCCGTTCGAACGACGGGGGCAAGTCTTGGCAGAAAATATTGTTCAAAGACAATAAAACAGGCGCGATCGATCTAGTGTTCGATCCCAATAACCCGCACATTCTGTTTGCCGCGCTGTGGGAAGCGCAACGCACACCATGGACCTTGATTAGCGGCGGTCCCGGGAGCGGGCTATATCGCTCCGGCGATGATGGGGCAACGTGGAAGCGGCTCGAAGGACATGGGCTGCCGAGCGGCGTGCTCGGGCGCATCGGCGTGACGGTTTCGGGCGCCGATGGGAATCGCGTGTACGCGATTATCGAGGCGGAAAAAGGTGGAATCTACCGGAGTGAAGATGGAGGAGAGAGCTGGCATCTTATCAATCCGGATCACCGCTTCACCCAACGCGCTTGGTATTTTCATCACATTTTTGCGGACCCGAAGAACGTGGACACCGTGTACGTGCTCAACACCAGCGTTTCGCGCTCGACTGACGGCGGCAAAAGTTTTGAGTTCGTTCGCGCGCCGCACGGCGACAATCACGGTTTGTGGATCGACCCGACGCATCCGCAATGGATGATCCTTTCGAATGACGGGGGCGCCACAGTTTCACACGATGCAGGAAAAAGCTGGACGACCGAAGCCAACCAGCCAACCGCGCAGTTTTATCACGTGGCGGCGGACAACTCGACGCCGTACAAGGTATATGGCGCGCAGCAGGACAACTCGACGATAGCCATCGCCACCCGCAGCGACGGCGGCGCGATTGACCGTCCGGACTGGTATGCGGTTGGCGGAGGCGAATCGGGCTACGTGGTTCCTGACCCGCGCAATCCGAATGTGGTGTACGCCGGTTCGTACGACGGATTAATAACGCGCTTCGACAAAGCGAATGGGCAGGAGCAGGACATTTCCTCATGGCCCTTGAATCCCATGGGAGCGGGCGCCGCCGAACTCAAACATCGCTTTCAATGGACCGCACCGATTCTGATTTCGCCGAACGACCCGAACACGCTGTATCACGGCGGGGAAGCCGTTTTCAAAACCACAGACGGGGGAATGAGTTGGACGGCCATCAGCGGCGACCTGACGCGAAACGACAAGAGCAAGCAGCAATCTTCGGGCGGGCCACTCACGCAAGACAACACCAGCGTCGAATACTACGACACTGTGTTTACGATCGCGGAGTCTCCCGTAGAGAAAGGAGTGATCTGGGCAGGTACGGATGACGGGCTTGTACAGGTGACGCGTGACGGAGGACATTGGACAAACGTCACGCCGAAAGAATTTGGAGAGTGGAGCTTGGTGAGCCTGATCGACGCCTCACCGCACTCCGCTGGCACCGCATACGTGGCCATCGACCGGCACAAGCTCGATGATTACCGGCCTTATGCTTTCAAGACCACCAATTATGGAAAGAGTTGGAGCAAGATCACGACGGGGCTGCCCGAAAACAGTTACGTGCACGCAGTGAAGGAAGACCCGAAGCGGAAAGGGTTGCTGTTCGCGGGCACAGAAAATGGAATTTATGTTTCGTTTGACGATGGAGCGCACTGGCAGTCGCTAAGGATGAATCTGCCGACAACGCCGGTTCACGATTTGACGGTGAAAAACGACGACTTGATCGTGGCAACACACGGCCGGGCGTTCTGGATTCTCGATGACATTTCCCCGCTTCGACAGATGAACGCGACGACGATGAGCGAGGAAGCCCATCTCTATCAACCCGCTACCGCCATTCGCTATCGCGGCCCCGGGTTCACGATACCCGCGAACATTCCCGTGGGTGCAAATCCGCCGACGGGCGTAATTATTGACTATTTTCTGAAGAGTGCTCCGAAAGGCGCTGTGGAAATGGAAATCCTCGACGCCAAGGGCAAGGTGGTGCGCAAGTTTTCAAACAAGAAAGATGCTGAGGGCGCTTCCCCGGGAGAAGAGGAATTTGGAGTTGCCCGTGCGGCAGAAAAACTTCCTATGGAAGAGGGGCTCAACCGTTTTGTTTGGGATATGCGCACCGAGGCTCCGGCACGCGTCCCTGGAGCAGTGAACTGGGGCGGGCGCATCGCAGGGCTGCTGGTGGTGCCGGGAACTTACCAGGTCAAGCTGACTGTGGCAGGAAAGTCGCAGACGGCTTCCGCGGAAATCCAAAAGGATCCTCGCGTGAACGTCTCGCAAGCGGATCTGGAGAAGCAGTACGAACTGGCGACGCGGATTCGCGACCGCGAGAGCGCCGGGCATGAAGCTGTGAACCAGATGCGCAGCTTGCGTGAGCAGCTCGACGGACTAAAGAAACGGCTCGGGGCGGATAGCGGGGCCAAAGCGGTGCTGGATTCCGCGGACGCGCTAAGAAAGAAGATCGATGCTGTTGAAGAAAAAATCGTTCAACCAAAATCCAAGAGCCTGGAAGATCCGCTGAATTATCCGATTCAGGTGACCAACCAACTGATGGACCTGCAAGAAACGGTGGAGAGCGCAGACACCGCGCCTACGGCGCAGTCGTACGTGGTTTTCGACGAATTGAATGGAAGATTGGAAACACAATTGACGGCCTGGCATGAGATTCAATCCAAAGACCTAGTGGCTCTGAACGAATTGATGAAGAAAAATAACGTGGAAGCTATCGCGCCGGCGGCAGAGAAGGCGAGAGTCGCGAGAGAATAGACGCAGCCCCACGAGCGCTGGGCAGAAGGAACGCCACTCTCACAAACAGGTGGTCTTGCCATTCGGTGTTTCTCCTGTTGTAGCAACGTGAATTTGTCACCCTAACGGCAACATAAAAATGTCACCCTGGGGGCACGGCAGTATGATCCAGGCGGGTGTCGCCGTAGTACAGCGACACCCGGCCGTCCAGAGCTTGGTAAATTTGCACTTTTGC
>DATDNK010000238.1:0-8963 GCA_036518275.1 Candidatus Acidiferrum sp. | reverse complement strand
GCGGGCAGACTGGTTGCGCGGTAGTTACCTGACCGAAGGACGGGGAGCCGCCATTTTATGCTCTTTTCAGGTAGAGGGTGTCGTAGAGCAGGCCAGCAACGAAGCCTCCCGCCAGGGGGCCGATCCAGTAAACGCCGTGGTGCGCCCAGTGGTTCGCGGCAAGCGCCGGTCCAAACGCGCGGGCGGGATTCAGTGCGGCGCCGGTCAGTGGCCCGGCAACCAAGATGCCGATTGTGATGGTCAGGCCGATGCCGAAGCCGGCGATGGCCTTGAATGCGCCTTTTTCGTCGATAGCGGTAGCAAAAACCACCAGCACCAAAAAGAACGTGGTCACTGCCTCGAGCGCCATTCCAGCCAGCACCGGGAAATCCCGCGCGAGCTCCGGCGTGCCGAGAGCGACGGCCCGCCAGATGTCATCGGGAATGACGGCTCTCAGGACGTAAGCAGCAACGATGCCACCGGCAAGTTGCGCGGCCCAATACAGGAGGGCCTCAATGGTGTTGATGCGCTTGGTGACCCAGACGCCGATGGTGATTGCGGGATTGTAATGGCCGCCGGAAATATGGCCCAATGCGGAGACCATGATGCCGATAGCGAGGCCGTGCGCGAGGGCGATAGCGAGTAGGCCGATGCCGCCGGAACTGCGCAGGTATTGATCCGCGCAGATGGAGCCGGCGCCAAAGAAAATCAGGGCAAAGGTGCCGATGAATTCCGCGACGAGTTTTTGCGTGATGCTGTACATGAAGAGTTCCTCCCAAGCTGGAAAGGAAGATGCACCTGAATCGAACGGGTGCATTCTAGCTGCAATGCGCCGTGGAATGCCAGTGCTGAAGAAGTTGACAGGCGACAGTCGACAACTGACAGTGGATGGCACGAAAAATAGAAATTGGAAAAGGGAAAATGGAAAATCAAGATTCGGGAATAGGAGCTCCCAATTTGAAACTCGAGGCCTCGAAATTCGAAATTCGAGAATCGAAACCCCAAACTAGGATTTGCCGCGTTTTGATTGCCCCGGGCGATTCGCGGTGCGCTTGAAACGCGCTTTCTGGAATTGCATGGCGGCACGCAAGAAGGCCAGCCAAAAGCGGTGCGGCGCTTCCGGTCGCGACGAAAGCTGCGGCTGAAACAGCGTGGCGATGAAGAAGCGATGGTCCGGAAGTTCCACCGCTCGAGTCTCGCCCTGGATGCCGCGCGCGCTGACGCGAAGTCCAGCGGCTTGAAACTGCTTTTCGTAGTCTTCGTTCACGCCGTAGTTGCAGTAGTACTGTTCAGAGTCGTCTTCGCTACCACAAATGGAATGAAGGCGGGTCCCGGGCAGAATTTTCAAGCGCTCTTCACCTGACGCTTTTGGGCCGCCCTCACGCCGGTTAGGCAAGCTGCAGGAAAGCGGGGTAATCACATAGTGGGAGGAGCCGGAATTATTCTCCGCGCTGTCCGCATCGCTAATTTTCAAAACATTTCGCGCATACTCTAACAGAGTATATTGGAAGCCGCCTCAAGTTGCGGTGAAGGGCCAGTTCTGTGCGCGGGCAAACTCGATTCCGCGCAGCATTCCCGTGAAGCTCTTGTAGGGACTCCCGGGTCCAGCGATCAGCCCATCCCACTGGCTAAGAATTTTCGGCGCGTCCGCATTGTCGAGTGAAGGCGTGGGGAGCCAGCGCACCGTCAGCGGCACCTTCAGCTTCGCAGCGGCGTCGTAGAGTGCCGCGTTGGTCGCAAAATGCGAGTGATAACTCGGCTCGAAATCCCCGATGACGCCGATCTGAACTGCATTAGACATGGTTGACCTCTCCAAGCTCTTTTATGCCCCAAGTGACCCTCGCACAAAAACAAAGTTGGCCCTGGAAGCCAGGGCCAACTGTGATGTCGCAGAGTCCGTTCTAACGCGTTGCCGCACCGACGGGCGCGCCAACCGGCGTGAGCCAGTTGTGACGATCGGGGCTCTTGCCGCTGGTCAGGCCGAAAAACTCTTCCTGGAGTTTACGCGTGATCGGCCCAGCAACGCCCTTGCCTACCTGAATGTGATCCACGGATCGAATCGGCGTGATTTCAACGGCGGTGCCGGCGAAGAAGATTTCGTCTGCGATATAGAGCATTTCGCGGGGAATGATCGCTTCCTTGAAGGGGATGTCAAGATCCTCGGCAAGTTGTACGACGCTGCTGCGAGTGATGCCCGGCAGGATGCTGGTAGCTAGTGGCGGAGTGTAGAGCGTTCCGTCCTGGACGAGAAACACGTTTTCCCCGGACCCTTCGCTGACGTGGCCTGAATCATCCAGGGCGATGCCTTCAACGAAGCCATTCGCGCGGGCTTCCATGTTGACGAGCTGAGAGTTCATATAGTTGGCCGCGGCTTTGGACATAGCAGGGAGGGTATTCGGGGCAATGCGGGTCCAGGAGCTGACGCCCACATCCACCCCTTTGGTCAGGGCGTCCGCACCGAGGTATGCGCCCCAGGTCCAACACGCCATATAGGCTTCGATGGGAGACTTCTGCGGATTGACGCCGGCTTCGCCGTAGCCGCGAAGAACAATGGGCTTCACATAGCAGGAAGTCATTTTGTTGAGGCGCACGAGTTCGCAGGCGGCATTCGAAAAGTCGTCGACGGAATAGGGAAGCTCCATGCGGTAAATGCGAGCGGAGTTAACGAGGCGCTGCATGTGTTCGCGCAGACGGAAAATCGCCGGCCCCTGTCGGGTTTCGTAGCAACGGATGCCTTCAAAAACCGCGGAACCGTAGCTCACTACGTGAGAGAGGACATGCAGCTTGGCGTCGTCCCAGTTGATCCATTTTCCGTTGTGCCAGATTTTTTCAGTCGCTTGAAACGGCATAAATGCTCCTTGTCGAAGAGGGCCCGCAAGGCAGCGGCGAATTCAGAATACGGTACAGGCAAGGGAGCGTCAACGTGCGTCGAAGGCTTGAAGCAGAGAACGCCAAATCCAAATTGGCGGGAAGCCCATGGCCGTTATTTGGCGGACTTGTTGGATGGATTGGCGGCGTTGCCGGGTTGAATGGTCATTCTCATGGCCGGCCGCAGGGAGTCGAGCGCGCCTTGAAAAGCAACAAAAGCCGTTTGAGATTCTCTGAGGATGCGGTCCGTGCGATTTTCCCAGATGCCCAGGAGGACAAAGGGAATGGCGGTGGCAAGGACAAGCAGCTTTGCGCGGCGCGGAATCTTGGTTTCCGGTTCCCAGCGGAAGAGCTGCATGGAGAGAAAGAAGGTAAGGATCGCCCAGAAAACCAGGGAGGCGATCTCCGTGTAACGGCTCAGCACGCTGGCAGAATTGACGATGACCTGTTGAAAGGCGTTCACCAGGTAGGTGGCGGGAAGAAAAAGGCCGACGCGCTGTACGACGCGAGGAAGATAGGCGAGCGGAAAAGTGGCCCCGGAAAGAAAAATCAGCGGCAGCCAAATGAGCTGATTCAGGACCTGCGTCTCCTGCATGGTGTTCGTGATGCTCGCGATGACCAATCCAAGAGAGGCGAAGGAAATTGTGCCGATGGCAACGAGAACAAAAATGCCGATGAGGTTGTGAAGTGTGCGGACATGGAAAATGAGGCCGGCGAGGAGGAGCTCAAGAATCACGGTGGGAAGCGTGAGGGCCAGGTTGGCAACCACGCTGGCGGCAAGCATATCGCTGGCGGTGACGGGAGAGACGTGGAAGCGGCGCAGAATGCCTTGTTCGCGGAACATCACGATGGTGGCGCTAAGGCCCCAGAAACTTCCCATGACATTGAGAGCCAAAACCGGACCGAGAAAATAAGCAGCGCCAGCCGGTACGCTCTTGCCAAAAAAGCCGAGGTAGCCAAAGAAAAAGATGAACGGCATCACGATGCTGAAGAAGAAAAACATTTTATTGCGCAGAGCAAGGCGGATGCGCATGTGGGTCAAGCTGGCAAAATTACTCAATCGCGGAGCCTCCTTCCGGTCATTTCAATGAAAACGTCTTCGAGCGAAGGCGTAGCGATTTCCAGGCTGACCAGTTCATTGCCTTGGGCTTCCAGGTGCTTGACGAGAGAGACAATCGTCTGCGGCGGACGCTGCGAATGCAAGACGTACGCCCCGTCCACTTCCCGGACATCCACCACGCCCTCGAGGCTTTTCATTGCCCCGTTCGATTCGGGCTTGGAGAGGCGAACCTCGACGCGGGTGGTGGCGCCGGCGCGCGATTTGAGCTCGCGAGGCGTGCCTAAAGCGATTACGTTTCCATGATCGATGATGGCCACACGGTCGCACAGGCGCTCGGCTTCCTCGATGTAATGTGTGGTAAGAACAATTGTCTTTCTCTCGCTCTTCAATTCCTCGATGATGTCGTAGATTTCGCGGCGCACCTGAGGATCGAGGCCCGCGGTGGGCTCGTCAAAAAAGAGAACTTTTGGATCGTTCACGAGAGCCATCGCCAGGGCCAGCCGCTGTTTTTGCCCGCCGGAGAGCTGATGGTAAAAAGTGTTGCGCTTCTCCTCGAGGCCGAAACGCAGGAGCAAATCCTCCGGCTTGCGCCGCCGCTTGTAGAAGCTGGCAAACAGTCGCAGTGCCTCCATCACGCGGAGCTTGTCGGGCAAAGAAGTGGATTGCAGGGCCGCACCAATTTCCTGCTTGAGTTCCTGGGCTTTTTCTTGCGGATCCAGCCCGCACACGGAAACGCGGCCGGAGTCGAGCGTGCGCAACCCTTCCAGGATTTCCACGGTCGTCGTTTTTCCCGCGCCATTGGGCCCAAGCAGGCCGAAAACTTCGCCTTCTTCCACGGAAAAACTGACGCCACGCACGGCCTGTACATCGCCGTAGTGCTTGACCAGGTTTTCCACTTGAAGGATGGCGTTGTCCATAGTCCCTGTTTGTGATTCGAGGGAGAAGTATAGGATACCCTAGTTGTTCCCTTCGTGTTTCGGTACACCACTTTCAGGAATCCCGCTGACCCTCACAAACGTATACGAAATCTGCGTGCGACCATTACGCGGCGAAAGATGGACGATCCCGGCGTGGGAGATTTCGCTGGTTGACTCCTCCCAAACTTTGCCTCTCTCCTTGACAATCTACATATGGGCATGTATATCTGTCGAGTGTCTAGGAGAGAGCATGCCCATCGAAAAGTCGGATCTCCTGCAGGGCACTTTGGATTTGCTGATCTTGAAGATTGTGGCGCTTGGCCCGGTTCATGGTTACGGGATCTCGCAGCGTATCCGGCAAATCTCCAAAGAAGTTTTGCAGGTGCAACAAGGCTCGCTGTATCCCGCATTACATCGCCTGGAGAAGCGCGGCTGGCTCGAAGCGGAGTGGGGCCAATCCAGCAACGGGAGAGAGGCGAAGTTCTATAAGTTGTCGGGGAAGGGCCGCAAGCAATTGGCCAGTGAGGAATCCAATTGGAATCGCTTGGCTGGCGCCGTGTCACAGATTCTTCAAACCGCGCATTAGGAGCGTGCCATGTCCTGGTGGAAATTTTTTCTCCCCAAGCAAGCCTCGAGCGCGCAACTCGACTCCGAGCTGCGCTTTCATATTGAGGAACTGACAGAAACCAACATCGCGGCGGGAATGTCCCCAGACGAAGCCCGCCGCCGAGCCATACTGGAATTTGGCGGGCAAGAACAGGTCAAAGAAGAAGTGCGCGATGTGTACCGCGTGCGAATCATCGACAGCGCGGTGGCCAATCTGAAGTCGGCAATACGGTTCATTCGCAAATCGCCTTCGTTTTCGGCCACGGTGATTGTGACTATGGCGCTAGGGATCGGCGCGAACAGCGCTGTCTTTTCGGCCATTGATGCCATTCTCCTGCGGCCTCTGCCATTTCCCGACGCCAACCAACTAGTGCTCGTCGAGCAACACAATCCCAAAGACCCCAATTTTCGCACTTTCGTTGCTCCCGTGCGTCTGGAAGACTGGGACCGCCTCAACTCGACGTTCCAGGGCCTTACGGGCTACTACACTGAGGACGTTTCCGAGTCCACCGGTCCGCTCCCGGAAAAAGTAACTCGTGCATGGGTTTCGCCCCGCTTTTTCCAGGTCTGGGGGATGTCACCGACCCTCGGCCGGGAATTCTCTCCCGAGGAAGAGACGCTCAATGGACCGGCTGCCGTCCTCATTAGCGACCGCTACTGGCGCCGCCGCTTCAACGCGGATACCAGCGTCGTAGGGAAAAACCTGCGACTCGATGGGCATCTTTATCCGATTGTCGGGGTGATGCCGCCGTCTTTTCTGTTTCCGAATCGCGAGACAGATTTATGGTGCCCCATCCCGGCCGGCGTTTCCTACGGTAACGCTCGCGAAAACAACTGGTTCATCGTCACCGGGCGCCTTAAGCCGGGCGTCACTGTCACGCACGCGCAGGCCGATCTCACGACGATCCAATCGCAACTCGGGCGCGAATTCCCCAAAACCGATGGCGACCTGTCGGTCACCGTCGATGCACTCAAGGAAACCACCATCGCTGGCTCGCGCCGCTCGCTGTGGTTGCTGTTCGGTTCGGTCTCTCTGCTCTTGCTGATTGCCTGCACGAACATCATTGCGCTGCTATTGTCTCGCGCGACGCAACGTCAGCACGAAATTGGCGTTCGCTTTTCCCTGGGAGCTTCGCGTGGGGTGCTGATTTCGCAACTGCTGACTGAAACTTTTGCGCTCGCTTTGATCGGCTCAGGGCTAGGCCTCTTCCTGGCCGCCGCCGCATCGGACATTTTCCGCTCGCTTGCCGCCCAGCTTCCTCGTGTCGAAGAGATTCACCTCGATACGCGCATCATTCTTTACTCGCTCGCTTGTTCCGTCGCGGTGACCTTTTTTTGTGGCTTAATTCCTGCGATTCGCGGGACGCGTGGCAACCTTTCCGGGTCGCTGGCGCAGACAAGCCGCTCGCAAGTCTCGGGACGAAATCCGTTGCAATGGTTCCTCGTCGGCATCCAGGTCGCGCTGGCAGTGACGCTGCTGGCCGGTGCTGGACTTCTGCTCCGCAGCTTCCAGCAGCTTGGGCGCGTGTCACCCGGATTTGACTCCAGCCACGTGCTGAGCTTCCAGCTCAGCATGAACTACGGCGAAACCGGCGACCTGAAAAAACTGCGCCAGTTCACCGACCGCATCCTCGAAAGTCTCCACGCTACTCCTGGCGTTGAAGCCGCCGCCATCTCTGTTGGCGCGCCCGGAGTACCCCTGAAGTATCCGGCGGAACTCAAATTGGTCGAAGGCCGCGCCGACAGCGAGCCTAAGCTCATGGTCGATAATCGATTTGTCTCCGCCAGCTATTTTGAGACCATGCGCATTCCGTTGTTGGCTGGAGAAACTTGCCTCGAAACCGAGGGCCCCCCGACGGTGGTAGTCAATCGCGCTTTCGCTGACGCCTACTTCAAGGGCAAGTCCGTGATTGGCCATCATTTGCAATCCATAAACGGGATGGGCTACGCGGGAGCCGCGGAGATCGTCGGCATCTCCGGCGATGCACGCGAATCCGGGGTGGATCAGCCTCCCGTTCCGACGGCCTATTGGTGCGCTCCATTGGCCGAGCCCGGCACGTATTTTCTCGTCCGCACGCATAACGCTCCGATGACCATGGCCGAAACCGTTCGCCGCCGGCTTCGCAACATCGAACCCATGCGCTCCGCTTACGATTTCGCTCCGCTGGAGCAGCGCTTCTCCGATGCGCTTGGGGAAAATCGCCTGCGCACGATTCTGCTGACCTTCTTCGCGCTGACAGCGATTTCTCTGGCGTGCGTCGGCCTCTACGGAACGCTCAGTTACACGGTGAACATGCGGCAACGCGAAGTCGGTTTGCGTCTTGCATTAGGAGCTTTGCGGGAGCAAATCGTAAAGCAGTTTCTCCTTCAGGGGTTGGCTGTGGCGTCCGCAGGCTGTGTGGCAGGTTGGGGACTCGCCATGGCCTCCGCGCGAGTGCTCTCCGGAATGCTCTACGGAGTCTCGCCGACGGACGCCGCGACCTTGTCGGCGGTCATTTTTCTGGTGCTGCTTGTTGCAGGGATTGCTTGTCTCGTGCCTTCGATTCGCGCCGCGCGAGTGGAGCCCATGCAGGTCCTGCGCGAGGAGTAGAGCGGGTGAGAGAGTTTCTGTAAAGCTCCGCGGAAGGTTGAGATTGTTGATTGAACAATTCCCTTGTTGAAGCACACTACCTAAAACGCCTCAAATCCGCAGGTCATCTGAACGAACCCGCTTGCGATTCTCATTTCCCACGAGAGCGCGTTCGCGGAATAGCGGCTTTCGGTCTGCTTTTTTTGGACGGCTGCCAAAGATGGCGTTTCAGGTCCACACGAAATTCGACGACGGGGACGCCTTCGCTTTCGAGAAGCTTCTTCTGGAGCAAAGCATGCGGTCCGCGAATGAGGATCTTTCCGCGATCACCGATTACGCGGTGCCAGGGAATGCCTTTTCCAGAGGGAGTCACGGACATGGCGCGCCCGGCTGTGCGTGCCCCACCGGGCAAGTGCAGGACTCTAGCGAGCCGTCCATAAGTTAGAACCTTTCCGCGAGGAATTCGTTGTACAAGTCGGTAGACGATATCCCAGGACATTTTCACGACTCCCCAAACCTGATATCTCTAGAATGGCGAATGGGCCATCGTAGGTGTGTGCTGTTGGAAGAACAAGAGAAAAATGCCATTGCGGGGTTTAATGAAGTAGCCGTTCCTGGCAGACGAAAAAGAAATGGCTAGGATTTCCGAACATCAAATGGTTGTAGACCAATCAAGCGAACGAATTGGGAGAACGGAAACGTGAAGAAGAAACAAGGATGCGAACGATCAATCGAGCGAAGCAAAAAAAGTGATCCGGGTCCTCCCTGGTTTGCGTCTACTGGGAAGGCGTTACTGATTCGCAGCAACTTTTGGTGAAATTCTGTGTCTAATATTGCAGAGCGTAGTGGAAGGTATTTACACTACGCGAGCTAAGTGGAGGATGAGGTAAGGTCATGGCTTTTGTCCGCCGCAAAGGGAATTCGTTCTACTTGGTGCACAACGTGCGCCGCGGCGAAAAAGTGC
>DATDNK010000237.1:0-23533 GCA_036518275.1 Candidatus Acidiferrum sp. | reverse complement strand
AGTGCCGTTGGTCGGCGGTTCCTTGCGCGTGCGCGAAGCCTGCACAAAGGCCTCCAGTTCCGCGTGCAAAGGCTCCTCCGCCGGAGCATTCAGCTTTTCAAACCCAAATTCCGGCTGCGGGCCAGGCTTCTTCACGCTAATACGCAATGCATCGCGCCGCGCATAGTCCAACGAAATGTACTCGTGTTGCTGAAAGAAGCGCATTTTGCGCACGCGCTCGGTAGAGACCCGGCTCGCGGTAACGTTAGCCACGGCCCCGCCCGCAAATTCCAACCGGGCGTGCGCAATGTCTACTTTGTCCGTCAACACAGGTATTCCGACGGCCTTCACTTCTGTTACTGGTTCGTTGACCAGAGCCAGCAGGATGTCCAGGTCGTGAATCATCAAGTCATAGATTACGTCCACATCCAGGCTGCGTGGAGTGAACACACCCAATCGGTGAACTTCGAAAAAAAGAGGCCGGTTCAGGATCGGCTCTACCGCCCGCACTGCAGGATTAAAGCGCTCGACGTGCCCCACTTGTAAGATGCGTTTGTTCTTCCTTGCGGCTGTGAGCAGAGCATCGGCCTCTGCCAAATCCACGGCCATCGGCTTCTCGACAAGCACATCCAGACCCATTTCCAGCAGCCGGCATCCCACTTCCGCATGGGCCACGGTAGGCACCGCGACGCTCACGGCGTCGGCGCGGCCCCGCAATTCTTCGATGCATTGCAGAGCAGGCGCTTGAAATTCTTTCGCAACAGCCGCCGCTCGTTGTGGATTCTGATCGTATACGCCGACAAGCTCCACGCCATCGAGCTCGCGATACACACGCACGTGGTTGCGTCCGAACTCTCCGGTGCCCACGACGGCGACACGGACCTTCCTGGCTTCTGCCGCCGTACTCATTCTTTGTTGATTCCCCCGGCAGCGTCATTTGGTTCCGCCGCCGTTGCGGGAGGAAACGCCTGAATCGCGATTCCCGCAGCATCCGCTAACTCGATTAGCTTGGCCTTATCGAAAAGAAGCGTTCGCCCCGCGTCTATGGCCAGAGCAGTGGCTCCGGCGCTTCTCATCTGTTCGATGGTCGGCAAACCAATCACGGGTACATCGAAGCGCATATCCTGCTCTGGCTTGCTCACTTTCACGACCAGCAGCGGCTTGCCTGCAGCGATGCGAGCCGCCCTCGCGATGACTTCGTCGGTGCCTTCCATGGCTTCCACAGCAATGCATGCGCGGTCGGAAATTACGACGGTCTGCCCGATATCCATTGCCGCGATTTGCTGTGCAAGTCCGCGCCCGTAGGCAATGTCTTCCGTTTCGTGCTCGCTGGGCGTCCGGCGTGTAAGCACACCTTCCTCTGGCAGCAACGGCTTCAAGAAAAGTGTCGAATCCACCAATTGGATCCCTTCGTCTTCGAGAACGCGAGCCACTGCGCCAATCAGCGAATCCGTATTCTTTCGCGGCAAGGAAAACAGCAGCTTCGCCAGCTTCCAGTCCGGCCGGATCGAACTGAAGATTTTGTTGTGCTTCACTTGCCCCGCCATCACTGCCTGCGTCACGCCTTCCTGGTGCATCAGGTCGATGGTCTTGCTCAGTTCGCCCAGGCTTACCCAGTGCAACCGTTTTGCAGCTTTTTCGAGCTCCGGCGAAGCCTCTTCTTTCAGCGCAATCACCGCCATATCAATTCCCTGGCTGCGCGCCCCTTCCAGCACCAGGAACGGAAACCGCCCGCTCCCCGCGATGAGTCCCCAGCTTGTCGGATTGGCGTTCGTATCAGTCATGAAAGGAACTTGCCTGCTTATTTCACGATGCCGCGTTCGGCGCTTTCAATAAACTGAATCAGTTCGCGCACATCTGCCGAACCACTCAGCGTCTTTTTCATCTCCGCCAGCGCCTGCGACGTATTCAGTTTCGAGCGCAAGAGCAAGCGGTAAGCGCGCTTCAGTGCCTGCAAGCGCTCCGGTGAAAACCCTTTTCGCTCGAGGCCAATGGTATTAATGCCAAAGCTCTTCGTCTCGCGTTCGGTCACCACTTTCGAAAAGGGCAGAACATCCTGCGTAATCACGGTCGACGCGCCAATATAAGCATAACGACCGATCCGGCAAAACTGATGCACCGGGCAAAATGCCCCAACAGTCGCAAAATCTTCGACCGTGACGTGCCCCGCCAGCGTCGCTCCATTCACGAAAAGTGTGTGGCTGCCAACTTGGCAATCGTGTCCGACGTGCGAGTACGCAAGAAAAAAATTATCGTTCCCCAGACAAGTCTTGCCGCCACCCTTCTGCGTGCCCCGGCTCACGGTGACGTATTCGCGGAAAATGTTTTCGTCACCGGCAACCAACTCAACTTGCTCGGCGCGGAACGTGTAATCTTGCGGATCGCCGCCAATCACACAAAATGCATGAAAAACGTTGTTCTCGCCAAATCGCGATGGTCCCTGCACTACGGCGTGCGCGTGCAGCAGGCAACCGTCCCCCAGTTCCACGTCGTCGCCGACCACAGCAAATGCGCCAACCCGAACATCTTTTCCCAGCTTCGCGCTTGCCGCGACGATGGCTTGCGGATGAATTTCGCGCTTGGTCATTTTGCCGATTTTTCCGCCTCAGCGACAGGCACGCGGTCCACCATCTTGCACATCAACGTCGCCTCAGCAGCCAACTGGCCGTCGACCGTTGCGCGCCCCTCCAGTTTGCAGAAATCGCCGCGCCACGAAATCACCTTCATCTCCACGCGCAATTGGTCTCCCGGCACAACCGGCCGGCGAAAGCGCGCGCCATCCACCGCCGCAAAATAGAGCAGCTTTTTTTCGCGGTCCGGAACTTCCTGCAGCAGCAGCAATCCCCCGGTTTGCGCCATGGATTCAATAATCAGCACGCCGGGCATCACAGGCGCGCCTGGAAAGTGGCCCTGGAAGTAGGCCTCGTTGATAGTCACGTTTTTCACGGCCACGATGCTCTTCAAGCGTTCCATTTCCACCACGGCGTCCACGAACAGAAACGGATAGCGATGCGGCAAGATTTTCTGTATTTCCACGACGTCCATGATCATTCGCGGTCTCCGTGGCCGCACACCCGCTCGGCGGTGTCTGGCACTTCCCCGGGAAAACTTCAATTATAAGCGAACCGCTGCGCCGGCGATACGC
This sequence comes from Candidatus Acidiferrum sp., assembly GCA_036518275.1. Taxonomy (GTDB): domain Bacteria; phylum Acidobacteriota; class Terriglobia; order Acidiferrales; family UBA7541; genus Acidiferrum. The sequence continues at coordinate 20,409 of DATDNK010000237.1, read as the reverse complement.
GCTTTCAGGTGAAACTAAGTGCCTACGCTATCGCACAGTTAAGTCCCCCTCCATAGCAAGGCAACGCCGGTTGCCCTGTCTTCCAGGCGCTGCTAGCATGTCCGCGCCATGGCGGACACCCCTTTGCCCTTGCGGTTTCTTCACTCCCTGAAACCGCGGCTTCCGGAAATGCTCAGGGTTTTGCGGCGCTTCGTGACGACGGAATCGCCTAGCCTCGAAAAGGAGGCGGCGAACCGTTGCTGCAGTATCCTCGCCAAGGAATGGCGGAAGCTAAGCCTGCACGTCGAGCGAATTCCCCAAAAGCATCGTGGTGACCATCTGCGCGTGACTAGCCCTCCCTACAAATCTCACCTTGTCGGTCAACTCCTCGTGCTCGGCCATTACGACACGGTTTATTCCACGGGAACTCTGCAGAAAATGCCCTTCCGCATCTCAAGCGGCAGAGCCTACGGCCCGGGAATTTTCGATATGAAGGCCGGCCTCGTTCAGGCGCTCTTTGCGCTACAAGCGCTTCGGCAAGCTAATCTTCCCCTGCAAAAACAAATCGTTTTCCTCTGGACCTCGGACGAAGAAATCGGTAGTGAATCCTCGCTCAAACTGATTGAAACCGAAGCGCGCCGCAGTGATGCGGTCTTCGTTCTGGAACCTTCCTTCGGCCCATGCGGCCTGTTGAAGACCGCGCGCAAGGGCGTCGGCGAGGCCGAACTGTTCGTTCAAGGCCGCGCTTCCCACGCGGGCCTTGCCCCCGAAGAAGGCATCAACGCCGTGCATGAACTGGCGGCCCAACTCACGCGCATTGAAAAGTGGAACGACTCGCGTCGTGGCGTCAGCATCAACGCCGACATTATCGAAGGCGGAACGCGCACCAATGTGATTGCGGAACGCGCCCGCGCCGTTCTTGATCTGCGGGCCCTGCGAACTTCCGACATGCGCCGCGTCGAACGACGCCTTCGTGCGCTTCGCCCTATTCACAAAGGAGCAAAATTGAAAGTCACGGGCGGCTTCGACCGCCCTCCCCTTGAAGGCAGGATGTGCGCCGCCCTTTTCGCTCGCGCAAAGTCCCTGGCGATACAAATGAATCTTTCGCTAGGTCAATGCACCGCAGGCGGCGGATCAGACGGAAGTTTTACCGGCGCTCTGGGCATCCCTACTCTTGACGGCCTTGGCGCTGTTGGCGACGCAGCGCATTCTGACCACGAATACGTCTTCGTCCACACCATGCCCGCCCGCGCCGCTTTGTTGGCGGCCCTTCTTGCCACTTGTTGAAACGCAAGGGAATCTCAAGAAGCCAATGTGGAACGGTGAATTGCACTGAATGAAAGGAATAACGCCGCACTCGCCCCATCAGTGCAGGTAGTTCTTCCGCAGATACCCTACAGTGGATTCCATCAAATCGCTGTAATCGCTGTGCAGCACTTCGCGCAGCGCCTGCTCGGTGGCCATGCCTGAACCAATGCGGTCCAGAATGCGCTCGATGTCGCCCATGCCGTCCGTTTGAATGATGTATTCCATGTTGGCAAGCGCCCAGGCGTATGCATACTGCGCCGTGGTCCGGTCAAAACGCGTCCAGGAACCCTCCAACCGGCCCAGCGGGATAGCCTGACCTTCGCTAAAGATCTGCGCTAGCGCCGATGCGTCATTGCCGCTTCGATACCCTTCCATCCATTCCGCCAGACCTTCCTGGATCCATGTCGGCGCGCGGCTTCCGCAACTGACCGCCAACCCCATGCAAGCGGTTTTTGTTTTCTGTGCCACGAAGCTGTGGGTGAGCTCGTGCTTCAGGGAGCGCGACAGTTCCGCGTCGACGTTCGTCAATCCTTGCACCGGAACACGAATGCGCCCATCGTACAGGGCGCCCGACCACGAAGGCGCCCGGGTGATATCGCGAAACGCCTCATCTGTGTAGAGAACTACGCCAATTGATTCCGGCGGCGTATAGTTCAGCTCGGATTCAATCGCGGCAAAGTGCGTCTCCAGAGTGCGCAGCACGTCGCGCGCCAGCTCCGGTTCGGCCGCCCCGTTATATTTCAATTTAAAGTGAGCGCTTTCGTTTTCTTTGTAGCTTTCTTCTTCCTTCTTGTCCCGCAGCGCCGCTTCCAGGGCCGCCTGCAGCTCTTTGTCCGGGTGCAGCGCCAGAGCGTGTTTCCATTCGGCAACAGCCTGATCGAGCTTGTTCATCCCGTAATAAGCCCAGCCTGCGAGCTTCGCAACGTCCGGATTCTCCGGAACAAGCCGCTTGGCTCTCTCCAAATAATCCAAGGCTTGCTTGTATTCGTTCCGCCGCAAGTAAATGTACGCCACGTTCATCAGCAGCGCCGGCTCATCTGGAGCGTAGGTCACTGCCGTGCGCTCGTCGGAAAGCGCATGCTCCAAATCGCCGCGTGACAATTCAAAGGTGGCCGCTGCGTGATGGCCCAAGGCGGCATTGAAATTCGCACGCTCATTCCCCTGCCGCGCCTCGCTTTCCAGTTTCCCAATGTACTCGCGGTCAATCGATCCGTCGTGCACCGCGGCCCGTTGAATTTCTTCCATTCCGCTCACAGGAGGGACCTCTGGCGGTGCGATGCTCAGATTGGCAGTGGCATCTCCCGGTGGCCCCGAGGTGGCCGTGAATCCTCCTTTTTCAATGTGATCGACGATGGACTTCGGCAGACTCAATTCTCCGGCCGAGGTCGTGTATCTGACCTTGTCTCCGTCTTCGACTGCACTCAAGGCGGCAATGCGGCGGCCATTCTTAAGGACAATCGTATCCGCCGCAGCCTGTGTACCCACCAACAGGAGTGCGACGCTGATCAGAAGGAAAAGTATTCTGCGGAAGATTGCAGCAAGGGCCATCTTATTATTTTAGTTCCTCCCAGTTTTTTGAGTCGCCCCGCCTTGTTCGCCCATGCCGAATCTGACTACACTGCTTGTATGAGGGTTGGGGTCGGACTCTTCGCGTTCTGGTGTTCTCTGGCACCAGTGGCCGTTGCGGCGGCGGAGCAATCACCGCACGAATTGTATGATGCGATCAACACGCTGATTGTCGATCCTTCCCAGGTTTATCACTTGGTCCAGGCAAACCGCGTCGAGCTTCGCCGTGGCGATGCGCTTATTTCCCTGGACGAGGGAACGTTCGCCTTCTTTAACGCGCTCGACGGCCGAGTCACGGGCGCGGTTTTTTCCGGCCGCGGTCATGCACTCGCTGTGCCCCGGGACCCTGTCGAAAAACAGCAGATGGGACGTTTCCTCGGCGCGCCTGTACTCGATCAAACATTTGCCAGCGCCTATCTCCGCTTCACGGACGGAACTGCGGAAGAGTTGCTCTCGCAATTCCGCAAGGTCAATCTCGCGCCACAGACGGATACTTCTTTCGCATCCCAGTGGGACCCTACACTCGCTCGCATCAATCCGGTCTACACTCTCCGGATTCTCGTCGAGTTCCTTTCACCGGATCCCCAGCCCGCCTTCTATGCGAGCCTCGACGGCGCATCCACCGGCCCTTTCGACATCATCCTGGACGGTCGGCTCGATGAGCAATTCCTGCTCGGTCAGAGCCCCAAGACCGCTGCTGGAAGCTTTTACGACGTGTGGGCGTCTTACCGAATCCGGGCATTCCCGACTCACCCCGCAGCCTTCACCGCTCTGAACTACTCCCTGGAATTGTCCATTCTCCCCAACAATTCTCTCGATGCGACCGCGTCCGTCCGGGTCCGCGCACAAAGCGGTGAGGCGCGTACCATGGCGTTTCATCTTGCTCGTGCCCTGACCATCGATCGCGTGACCGGAGAGCATGGCGAACCCATGGCGTTTTTTCAGAACGAGGGCATGAGTCCGCAAGAGCGCAGCGCTCGTGGAAACGACTATTTGTACGTGATCCTCCCTGCCGCTCCGGCTCAGAATCAGGAATTCACCTTGCAGTTTCACTATCACGGCAATGTGATTGAAGATGCGGGAAACGGTGTCTTGTTCGTTGGAGCCAGAGAAAGCTGGTACCCCCATCTCGGCGATCCCGCGGCGTTTGCATCGTATGATCTGACCATCCGCTGGCCGCGCAAGCTTCGACTCGTCGCTACCGGATCCAAACTAGAGAATCACGAAGATGGCGAATTCCGCGTAGGCCACTGGAAAACTGAAAAGCCAGTTGCGGTTGCGGGCTTCAATCTGGGCGAATACGCCACGGCCTCTGTCACTTCCGGTGGCCATTCCATCGATGTCTACGCCAACCGCGAACTTGAACAAAGTCTAATGAATCGCCTCACGGCCTCGTCGCCAGAAGGGATTCCCATTGCTTCCGGCACTGTCGGTGCTCCTTCGGCAAGACTGCCCGTTACGCTTCCTCCGCCTCCCCCAAGTCCTGCGGATGCTCTAAAGCGGCTCGGAAAAGAAATCGATTCCTCCGTACATTTTTACGAGACCTTCTCCGGACCATTTCCGTTTCACAATCTTAGCGTTTCGCAGATTCCGGGAACCTTCGGCCAGGGATGGCCTGGCCTTCTTTATGTTTCCACCTTTTCCTTTCTTCCGACGGAGGCTCAACAACGCGCGGGACTTAGCCCGACCGGCCAGGAGCAGTTTACAGAGTTGATTCCCTATCATGAGGTTGCTCATCAATGGTGGGGCAACGTGGTCGGCTGGTCCAGCTATCGCGACCAGTGGATTGACGAGGCCATCTCCAACTATCTGGCGCTGCTCTTCGCAGACAGCCGCGGAAATCCCGAGCACGCGCTTCGCACCTGGCTTTCGCGCTACAGGCATCAGCTCACCGAAAAATCGCCGGATGCCGACGAGCCCACCGGTGAAATCGGAGCGCTGACTCTTGGTGTGCGCCTCAACTCCTCAAAATCGCCCCATGCTTATGAGCACCTCGTCTACAGCAAAGGCTCCTGGATCATTCACATGCTGCGGGAGATGCTTCGTCAGCCGGGCAGCAAGCAGCCCGACACGCGTTTTACCGCCCTGCTCCAGAAGCTCGCGACTAAGTACGCCTACCGCGCGCTCTCCACGGATGACTTCCAGCATGAAGTGGAATCGGTGATGACTCCCGGCATGGATCTTGAAGGCGGCCGTTCCATGGATTGGTTTTTCGACGAATGGGTGCGCGGTACGGGCATCCCGCATTATCGTGTCGAGTTCACAGCGCACCGCGACGAGGCGGGATACACCGTCCGCGGCAAACTTTTCCAAACCGGCGTCCCGCGCTCTTTTCTTGCCAGCGTTCCGATCTATGCCACCGGCGGCGCTGGTGGCCGTTCGTTCCTCGGACACGTTGTTGCGGCCGGCCCGGAAACTTCCTTCAGCTTCCATACTTCCGGCCTTCCCCGCAAAATCCTCATCGATCCGCAAATGACGCTACTGTGCACCACAGATTAGGCGGCCTGCGCGGCCGCGAAAAAGAAGCCTACTTGAAACGCTCAAAGAACAATTGTTTGTCGAGGAGCGGGCTATTGATGTTCAGTACGGCTTTGCCATCATCGTCGAAGACGTATGTGTAGCCCAGCGGATCGACAGGCACGCCTCGAAGCATTCCGGCTTGAACCAGCTCGCTGACGCGCTTCGGGCGACGTGCAAAGCGTTTTTCGTATTCGTCGGCCAGCAAGTCGAGCTGCCTGCAATCCTCGTGAGCCTTTAGCAGCTGTAGGTGTGCTTTGGCATTTTCCTTGATCTGCGGATCCTTTGTCGTTGTATAAACGTCGTTCCACAGAAACATGGAGGTTTCATAAGACTCTCCCTGTTCCTCAATTTTCGCCGCCATCACTTTCATCCAAATCAATGCGTTGGGGTTTCTGCTTCCTTCCCGAAATGCCTCAGCAGCCCTTTTGTAATCCTTCATGTCCATGTAGTAGATAAATCCCAAATCCTCATAAAGCCGCCAGTAGTCTGGGTTTGCTTTTATGCCTCGCTGAATCAGCTGAACGGCCAGGTCTGGCCTCCCTGCGCCCGCCGGCGCACGCTGACTGAGAAAAATCGCGCCAAACCGGTAGGCCACGATCAAGTTCGGATCGAGCGTCGTGGTAATGTCCAAGAGCGGCCAGAGTTCCACAAGGTTCGCATCGCCCCGCACATGCTTGTTTCCGTAGAATTGCACTACACGCGTCCAATAAAAGTCCGCCATCAGCGGCGCATATTCCAGGCTAACGGCTTTCACCAGCTTCGCTGAACTCAGCAAGACGTAATCTCGCTCTTCGCTCAATGCCGCCCGCTGCTTGTCGATGCTGTGCTGCAGCTTCCAGATCCCGAGGAATCCCGCCTGCAGGATCACCAGTACGAGCAAGATGATTTTCGTCGTTTTCATTTCAAATTCCGCCTGGAGAAGACCAGGATTGCTGCGGTCAGCACGATCGCGCAATAAATTGCTGCGTACAAAGTATTTTGCGCAATGAGCGTCCCGGGCACCTGCCGACTGTGCGCGGCCATAGCCATGATGTTGAAATTCTCGAAATTCGGCAGCAGGTATGAGAGCCATTTCGTAAATGCGTTCATCCCCGGACTCATCACCTGCATGGGCATATCTCGCAGCTCCTGGACGTACAGCCCGACAACGTAGATGCCTGCGGTAAAAAGAATTGCCAGCAGCGGCGTGGTGAAGCACGAGAACAACAGTGCAAGCGCCACTACCAGCGCCAGCTTGAGCCAGATGAAATACACCGCCACGAAAACGGCCGCATCGCCCCTTTCAAGCGTCTGCTTGGCGTACATCAGCGCGAGAAAAAGACCAAGTCCCATTGCTGCGGTGTTCACCGCCAGCGTCAGCACCAGCCCGCCGAATTTTCCCAACAGAAATTCCCACCGTCGCACCGGCTTCGCCAGCAGCGCATAGAGCGTGCGCTTGTCCATTTCCTTGGACACCAGCCCCACGCCAATAAATACAGAAATCAGCAGCCCGATGAGGGAAATTGCGCTGAGCCCCAGCGTCACGATCACGGTCTGTTCGATCCCGATCGATATCTGTCCGGCGATGATCGACGCTGCCATCATCACCAGTGCAAAGAACAAAAGATTGTAAAGAACGCGGTCGCGCACCGCCTCGCGAAACGTATTCAACGCTACCACGCCGACGCGCTTCATCGGCCACTCACCTCGACCGCCGCTGCCTGTGCACGGTCCGCCTCCACAAGATTCAAGAAAAACTCTTCCAGCGTTGCTTTTACTTGCGCCACGGAAAGAATTTTCGCTCCCGCCGCGCGCAACTGCTCGATCGCGCCATACAACTCAGGCTCGGCGACCTGCAACCGGTAACGGTCGCCTGTACGGGTCGCTTTTGCCAGCAACGGCGCCGCGGTCTGTCCCGCCAATTCGAACAGAATCTCCATACCCTGCGTTTTCACATCCACCAACTGCTCCGGTGCGCCGACTCCGCGCAGTTTTCCTCCCACAATCACGCCGACACGGTCGCACAACATCTCCGCATCGCTAAGTATGTGCGTGGAAAACATCACCGTCTTACCCTCGCGTTTTAATTCCAGAATGATGTCGCGAACTTCGCGCCGGCCCACCGGGTCCAGCCCTGACATCGGCTCATCCAGAATCACTACTTTCGGATTGTGTATAACCGCCTGCGCCATTCCCACGCGCTGCAGCATCCCTTTCGAATACTTGCGCAGCTGAATTCTACCTGCCGTTTCCAGCCCCACTTTCTTGAGCATTTGTTGCACGCTTTCTTTCCGCTCCGCAGCGCTCAAGTCATGAATCCGTGCAAAATAGTCCAGCAATTCCGCGGCGGTCAGATAATCGTAAAAGTAGGGCTGCTCCGGCAAGTAGCCGACGTCACGGTGCATCTGGATGTCGCTCACGGGTTTGCTGAGAATCCGCGCGCTTCCAGCAGTCGGAAAGATCAGCCTCATCAGCAACTTGATGGCTGTCGATTTGCCCGCGCCATTCGGCCCAATGAACCCGAAGACCTCGCCCTCTTGCACTTGCATATTCAACCCTTCGAGCGACGCTCTTTTCTTCAGGTTCAAAAACCCGTAAGGATATTCCTTGGTCAAGTTTTCTGTTTCAATCGCTGGCGCGCTCATGCAACCATTCTTAGCAACCGGCTTAATAGCGTCAATCGTGCTAACGAAGAAATGTGCGTGGAGTGAAAACAGTCAGGGAAAAAAGTGAAGGACATTTCGAATTAGGAATCGCCGCGTGCCGGTCCGATTTGCACCAGTTCCGGTTGTGCCACAGGTGGCGTCATAGGCATCGGCTTCAGCGTTTGCGGACCACGCCAATTGTCCAAGATTCCCACCTGCTGCACGCAGGAAACCGTGCACAGCGGCGCGCAAAACTTCTCTGTATAGAACTCGCGATGCCGCATCTCGGGCGTGTACTGCGCCAGCGGTATCCCCGGATACCCGCGCTGCTGGGAGCACCAGTGCACCAACCCATCCTCGCAAACATACAAATAGCGCGAGCCCGACCGGCAGCGCCAGCTGTGCTCTTTCCCTCGCGCCACGTTATGCTGAAAATTGTTGAAGCGTGAGAAGGACCGCTTGCTCAGCGTCATGATTTCTTCAAAGATTTCGATCTCGCGCGGCCCGAGCGGCTTCAATTGACCGTTGTTGTCGTGAATTATCCCCACGGTGCTGGTCAGCCCCAGGTCGACAGCGCGGTGGGCGATGCGCAGCGCATCCTCCGGGTCTTTCACGCCGCTCCCGAGGACCGAATTGATGTTCACCTGGAAGTACGCGTAGAGCGCCAGCAGTTCGAGTCTTTGATCCAACGTTTTCAAGCTCTTGAGCGAAACGTCGTCCGGCTTAGTGTTATCAATGCTGATTTGGAGGTGCTCGAGACCCGCGTGGTTCAGCCTTTCGATACGCTCCTGGTTAAGCAGGAAACCGTTCGTGATCATACCGGCGATCATGCCGCGCCGCCGGATATGCCGGATGATGTCGTCCAACTCCGGATGCAACAGCGGCTCGCCGCCGCTGATGGTGATGATGGATGTTTCCATGTCCGCCAGAATATCCAGCCGCTTCTTCATTTCCTCGAGGGGCACAGGCGGCGAGAAATTGTCGAATTCGTTGCAGTATGTGCAAGCCAGGTTGCATCGCCGGATCGGGATGATATGCGCCAGAAAGGGATGCTTCGTCGAAACCAGTGCCTTGGCGATCGCGCGCAGCTCTCTCACACGCGTGTGGAAGAAGCGCTCCGCGCGCCAGAACCACACCTTCAGCGGAGCATGCGATTTTCCGAAGCCCCTAGGCATGAAAACTTGGGAATCCCCCAGACCGTTCCATTATACACAACGTCGCTCCGGCGGCCTTCCCCTACGACTTTCCTCGGTTTCTCACGCATACTATACAACCGAAAACTCAATCACACGCAGTTCGCCGCATTCAACAGAGTTACCGACTCTCTCGTAGGTGGATCCGTGAACTAACTAACCAGGCCGTGGAATTACTTCCGAGTTGCCCGTCACTCGGGCACCATCCCGAGAGCAACCCGGAGTCTTATCGCTCTGGTGTCTTGCACATTGCGTGTGAAGTTTCCTCATGTGTTCGCACTTCACATGAGATGCCGACGTGAACGATCTTGACTTGCTGTTTCCCCGAAGCTGAGTGAGGCGAGCTTGACGGCGACAGCCCATTCGCGTGTTGTTGTTGGATTGTGAGAGGAGTAGAATCCGGCAAACTTGCGGCCTAGGTAGGAGGCAACAATGCTCCATGGGCTCACCCATTCCCCTGTAGTCGTCCTCACTCTTTTCTTTTCTTTTCTTGCTCGCTGCTCGAGACGGCAGCTTCACTAGCCGCGCCGCGAGCAAGAGAGTCTTGACATGGAAATATGCCGGCGTTAGAGTCCGCGCGATTCCTACCATCCGCTGGCAGGGTAGCGTAGCGGGGTGTCAAAGCTGGGATACCTCGGGTTGTGAACGACCTCTTCGCTATTCCTGGAAATGAGGTCATCCATGAAGTGGTCTCGGGTAGCCATTTTGTTGCCGCTCTTTCTTGTCACTCCACCTGTTTTTTCCACTGGATTGGTACTTGTTGAGGGGCGACGCTTGGAAGCTCGACCCAAGTTCTTCGGGAAAACTCCCCGAGCAGTTTCAAGAGCTTCGGCTGATGGGCATCGGCCACAGTCCTGCTGACTTTGTGGGATGCGGGCTTTCGCAGAGTTGTGATCGAACAAAGTGGCCCCACGAGATCAGCACAGTGACCGCCCGCGGGGTCACCGCGCACTTCGGTGGGCAAGAACTCCCAAAGAACCTTCCGCTACGGTCTGGTGTAGTAGCATTATGGTTCACCTTTGAGGGCGATCCGGCGAATTACGGCTATCCCGCTTCGGGAGAGGACGGCGAGTTGTATTTCAGTGACTGGAACTTTGATATCTTCTCGCCCGACGGAGCTTATGTTCTGCTTCTTCAGAGCCATTATGGTCCCTATCATGTGGTAGCCACCGAGAAGCTGAAGGACTATCTTACACGCGAAAGAAAGCCGGATTACGTCGTCACCAAGGCAATTGGGCCGAATGATCCAGCACGTGTTCATCACGATGGCCGTTGGGTCTCTCCACGCGAGGTTCAGTTCACCGTGAGCTGTTGTGGAACGAGCGAGACAATCACCCACACACTCCAGGAAAAGTAAATCGCTTTTATGGTTGGAAACTTTCACTCCAATGATGCTGGCATGCGGTTGCAAACGCTACAGCCTAAGTTCCATCTGCGCATCGCCGCGGTATTTATCCTGGCAATCATCATCTTGGGTTTCTTCAGCTTTACGAAGCACGGAGTCTACAGAGCTTACTACGGCGGCCTCTCTGGTCTGACTGCACTGGCCTTGATTGTCCAGTACTCCAGAGAACGAGCAATTGTCCATAACCGTCTCTCGGCGGCGGGCGTCGTAACGGACTATCGCATACCGTTGCGAAGCGGCCCTCGGATCGTTCGTTTCCTTGTCTCGAAGTTTTCACCGGAAGTTCCGCGAATCAAATACTCTTTCGTGGCTTTCGATCAAAAGACGTACACAGGAGAGACGGGCTGGGGTGCACGCGGATTATACAAAGGGGCGCAGCTCATTATCCTCTATAACCCAGGTAACCCTGCAGCGAATCATCCCCTCGGAAGTTTCATCTTCTATTCCTTTCGCTAGGCCCCACCAGGCATATGGACTGCTCAGACATCCCCGCAAGCCTTTGCTGCCACTGGTACTTAAAAGCGCAACGTACTCAACAATTTGATCTTAGTCACCACGCGATTACTCACGTATGGTCGGCAATTCAGAAACAATTCCGAAAGAGGCAAAATAATGCCTAACTCTTGGTTAACACCCTTGCCGGAGACTAACCCACTCGTTCCCTTTGCTTGCTCGTCTCGCTCGTCCATGCGAAAATAAATGCTCGTGCCCGGGAAACTGCCGGCGGCTAGTCTGTCCGGAGATTAGTCTGTCTAATAAAGTCCCTGGCGATATCGTCTAAGGGTTAGGACGTAGCCCTCTCAAGGCTAAAATCCGGGTTCGAATCCCGGTATCGCTGCCAAATCTCCAAATTACAAGCTGAGAATCTCAGACCAAGAGAAGCGGACCTTAAGGGGGGCATTCACTAAAAGGGACAATCACTGCGAAGTTTCGGTGAACGTGACCACGGGATGACCGAGGCCGAAAGGCCCCTCGGCGGTAACCGTGACAGTCTGCGCCGCGGGAGGCAGCGTCAGCGTGACCGACGCGACACCGGAGCCATTCGTAGTCGCAATCACCTTCGAGCCGCTGCCCGAGCCGTTCGATAGAGTGCCGGCGTTGGTGCTGAACAGTATGCTTGCCCCACTGGCTGGGTTTGCGCCGCCGGAGCTGCCCGGAGCGAGATTCACCGCCAGGGACACGGGCAAAGTCGTTCCATGCACAGCGACCTGGTTATTCCCGTTGGTAATCGTCAGAGTTGCCGGAGGATTTCCGACCACAATCCATCCACCTTTAGTTTGGGTCGCGCCGGTGTCAGTTCCGGTTACCGTAAAGTGGCAGAAGCCCGGTGTGTTGCCTGCCGTCACGGTGAGCTGCGCAGGCTGGGTGGTAGTGATTGTGGGATTCGTTAGGGCAATATTTCCGGCACAGGCAGGAGCGCCTTCATAAGCATCGAAAACCCCGGAGGACAGCGTGACATTCGACACCGGGACATTCGGCGCCGAGCCGAGGTATCTCGGCTGCAGGGTAACCGTTCCTCCGGCAGGCACCATGATCGTATCGGGGTTGAGGTCCCAAAACGTGGCGGGACTACTGGAGAGGCTTCCCCTGATCACGAGCATCGTGGCGCTGTAGGGAGCAAAGTTCTGGACGGATGACCAGGGTTGCGGGTTCGGGCCGATATTCGTGGCGATAATAGTGGTTGGAGCCACTGAGGCAAGAATGGAGCTTGTGAATGACGTTGCATTGAAATTCTTGAGTGTGAACTGCACTTGCGCCGAGTTCTGCGGGTCTTTGTTGATCACCATGATAGTCAGCGCCCCAGCGACGTCTAGCGCGGCATAGCTGCTGAACAGGTTGGGATCGCCATTGTTCGTGGCGGAGACCGAAGTGGACCCAATATCGTTTCTGTAAAGCTTGAGGGCCAGGTAGTTGGGATTCGCGGGATTGGGGGCGGTCCACCGCGTCGCAAGAGAAACATTCTCGCGGCCCATGATGCCGTAAGCATCGGCGTCAGCCAGGGCGGTGGAGAAATCAGATTCACCGGCAAAGGCTGCGTTCCATTCAGTTATAGCCAGCGGAGTCCCTGGGTAAATCGTATTGACAAGAGCGCGCATGCGCGGGATGCGGAATGGGATGGTCTTGTTTGGCTGGATGTTAGTCGCGTTAGGCTGGTTGATCGTCGTGGAAGGGCTGACAAACGTTGGATCCCAGTAGTCGCGATAAATGCTGGTGGCTAGCGACTGCAGTTGTGGTTTTGGCAGGGGATTACCACTGCTGTCAGTCGTCGTCGCGTCCGGGAACGCATGGATGTCGAATACGTCGAGCGAACGCATGCCGGAAATCTGGTCCTGCCAATAAATCTCGTTGAGCCACCAAGGCAGAAAATCCAAGCCCGCATGTGCGGCTTTATCATTGCTATTCGCGCCATTCCAATACAACTGCCAGCAACAACTGACCGGTCCGAAGCGCACGGCTTGTGGGTCCCAGCCTTTCAGCTTGGTTGCCTCCGTGAGATACGCATTGGCCATTTCATCATATCGGGAAGGGCTCGGATGAATGTCGCGGTGCGTGACGCCCCACATGTCCATCTCGTTGTCCATGTCATAAAAGTGCCGGGAGCCTCCAAAAGCGCCAGCGAGTGCGGCAACCCAATCGCTACGGTACACGCAAGTCGTTCCCGAAGGGCAGGTCTGGGAGTGGTCGTCCAGCAAGGGGACATAAGCGTCGTTGATGTCGGTAGAGTTCGCCGTCAGGTATGTCGGCTGGGTATCGCAAGTCGATGTCAGCGCAATGCCATCTCCAGCATCGGAGTTGCGGGGATCGAAATGACACTGCGGTCCGTCTCTTGCGACAGAGAAGCTCCAGTGCCCGTTCCCATTGCTTTCTGGACTTTGCGCCACCCAAGGCAGCATGGGCATCGTCATGAGCGGCGTGCCGCCGGCGGGCGGCACGTCCTTGAGGAACTGCACAGAGTCGCTGTCAGCGCAAGGGCTGTTGGTCGCCGGGCCGCCGAGCCCGCAAAAGGTGAAATCCTCGAAGAAATCATCGCTGGCTGCATTGTAGGTGCCGAGTTGCCAGTTGTAGGTTGAGCTGGCATTCCCGCCCCATCTCACAATGTATGGACCGGAAAACGCAGCGACACCCATGATGGTGGACACATCTTTGGGGAAAGCGCCGCCGTAAATGAACCCGCTGATTCCATGTGTGTTGGAGAGCCCATCAACGGTCACCGCAAGGTTCTTGGTGGGCCCTGAAGGGGTCGCGGAGGCTTGATTGGACAAGCCACTGAGCCCGGCACTGTAATTGGCGTTCACCTGATAGTAGTAAGTCGTGCCGTTCGTCAGGCCCGGGTCGGTGTAAGAAGTTGTGGTCGTTGGACTCGAATTGGCAGTGTTTATGTAGTTGCAGCCGCTGGGGCAAGCGCCGCCGTTCGTTGTCCCGCGAGCGACGTTGTAGGAGGTTGCTCCCGGATAGGCGTTCCAACTCAGAGTTACCTCGCCATTGCCCGCAGTAGCGGTCAGCCCCGTTACTGGTGGGTTGATATTCTTCCCGCCTCCGCCGCCGCCGCCGAAGAGTCCGTTTTTGCACCCGGCGAGAGCGAAACAAAATGAAAGGGCAACCACACGCACGCCGCGCTGTCTGAATATGGCGATCCTCGCCGGTTTCATGTTGGGAGTCTTCTCTACCTGCCGTTTGCGTTTCCGACAGCTAAAGATGAATGAGCCTTGCATGTCAACAGGTGCGAACTAGAAATGATATGAAGTTGACATGAAATCAGCGTACGCAATTCAATGCGTGGCCCCGCGTTGGCGGAAGCAAATGCCTTGATCCAAACATTCAGAGGCGGCCCCAGCCCTGCTTGGACCGGCACGCTAGTGCGTAACGGTGATCGTAAGAGTGGCCGAGTGGTTGGGTCCACCAGCGGCGCTTGTGGATGCCGACACCGACACGGTGTCCGTCCCGAGTGGCGTCCCGGGATTCGACGAACTATTCCCGCCACCGCATGAAACGACGGCCATAGCGACCATGAAGAGCACCAGCATGCCTAGGAGCCTTGCGCCGCGAAGCGCACTCCTCCGTCGGGCTGCGATGCCAAGCATCACCCCTAGAAGCGGAAAGAGCACGGCGTAAGCGGGACGGTCGGAAGATATCAAGGGTAGTCGCAGAGCCGCACTTGGTGCGGTAGTCTTTACAGCGAGGGTGCTGGTTGCTGCCCCGCCACTGGGCGTGACCGAAGCAGGGTTGAAGCTGCAGGATGCCTCGGACGGCAATCCGCTACACGCAAAGCTCACCGGCGAGTTGAATCCGTTTTGGGGCGTGACAGTGAATGTCGCTGTCCCGCTTTGCCCAGCCACAATGGTGAGTGTTGTTGGGCTCACCGACACCTGGAAATCCGGATTGAACGTGTAAGTAGCGGTGCCCACGGCACTATTGGAGAAGCCGTTTGCTACGGCGATGGCCTTGATCGTTTCCATAGAACTAACGGGGATAGAAGTGGTGAACTTCGTGCTCGCGGTTGTGGGCGTTGATCCGTCAGTCGTGTAGTAAATAGTGGACCCAGGAGTCGGGTCGGAGATCGTCACTGTTTGCGCCGAGGTATAGTTTCCGGGCGCGGGCGAGAACGTGGGCGTTGCCGCTGGAGGTGGAAGCGTAATAGTGTAGGCCGCCGTTGCAACGTTGCTATTGGAAAAGCCGGTTGCTACGGCAATAGCTTTGATCGTTTCCGTGGAGCTGACGGGAATCGGCGAAGTGAACGTAGTACTCGAAGTGGTGGGCGTTGATCCGTCAGTCGTGTAGTGAATGCTGGCCCCAGCCGTCGTATCCGAGATCGTTACCATTTGCGCCGATGTGTAGTTTCCTGGCGGAGGTGAAAATGTTGGCGTTGCCGCTGGAGGCGGAGGCGGGGCAGTGGTCAGCAGGAAGGCGTGAAGGACTCCGTTGGTGTCCTCGAATGTGCCAGTCATTTCGTCCGTGGAGTTGATACTAATCAGGATGGTTCCCGCAAACATCCCGGTGGTCGCGGCACTCGGAGCGTCAATGGGGGCCGAGATCGTTCCGGTCGAGCCAATGCGCAAGAATCCATGGACCACACCGCTCGAGTCCGCGTAGACTCCCGAAACGTCCGCTCCCGCGTTGATGCCCACGGGAGCGGTTCCCTGAATGACTAATCCTTTGCCTGCACCTGGAACATCGAAGGTCGTGAAGACAGGCGGGGCGCTCCCCGCCGTGCAGACGAAGCCGTGGTCCGCACCGTTGTTGTCCGCAAAGGCGCCGGCGATCTCTTCTGAATCGTTGATGCTGGTGGGCAGAGTTCCTCTAAATGAAACCTTCCCACCTGGTCCAGTCCCCGCACCTGGAGCGTCCAACGGAGCGGTGATCGTGCCGCTGGCAGCACGCACAAAGCCGTGCGCCGTCCCGCCTGAGTCAATAAAGAATCCCGTGATATCGCCTGTCACGTTGATGCTGAAAGCAATGGTTCCCTGCTTGGGCAGTGTTCCTACACCTGGAGCATCAAACGTGCTGAACGTGCCATTAGCCAGACGCACGAATCCATGCCGAATATCGTTTTCATCCACGTAAAACCCGGCGATTTCTCCTCCCGTGTTGATGCTCATGGGCAGAGTTCCACGGTGACCAATGCTCGTAGGTGCGCCTGGGACATCGAACTGCGTTATCGAGCCGGTCGCACCGGCGCGAACAAAACCGTGGTACGAATTGTCCGCAGCAAAGTACATTCCCGCGATGTCTCCTCCCGCATTGATGCTTGCGGGGAACGTTCCCTGGTTCCGTCCTGTGCCCGCGCCCGGCGCGTCGAACTCGTTTATCATTCCCGTCGAGGCAATGCGCACGAACCCATGAGCTAAGTTGGGAACGGTCACACTTGGCGCAGTCAGGTAGATTCCCGCGATGTCCCCCGAGTCATTGATGCTGGTGCCCATCGTTCCTTGCAGCATGCCGGTGCCAGCATTCGGAGCGTCGAAGACGGTGAACGTGGTGCCACCTCCGCCCTGTGCCTGCACGCTCTGCACAGGCCACCAGTGAAAGAAGGTTGCCGCTCGGTGCGCGCTTATCCGCAGCACTTCTCGTGAGACCGGATTTCGCGCCAAACCCATAACTCCCGCAGCAAGCACAGCCAAGCTAAATAAGGCCACCGGCCGAGCCCTTCGCAGTTCAAAGATCTCTTTGATCTCACGAAATACATACTGAGAAACTGAATAGAGAGGAGAGAATCGCTTTTCCATTGGCTTCCCCCTGGTTATGCCGCAAAAACGCGGTCACGTGTTGGCGTGATGCTTGCAACAGATTGCAGTCGCGGTCAAGGGGTCTAGAAGAGAGATGATATGAAGTTGGTATGAAATCGGGGTCGCGCTTAGTGCACCTTGTATCCGAAACCGAGAGAGATAATGGGATACGCCTTAAACGGTGCCAAGCTCTTATTGATCTTTCCCTGCTCGCTAACGACGTTGCTTTGAACGTTCGGGTCCGCAGCCGCGTTCCTGCAATTGACTCCGGGCGCATCGCACACATTGCCGCCGAAACTCAATGTTAACCTGGGCGATCCCTGAAAGGCCGCTCCTACTTCGAATGAAACTGTGAACCTCTTCCTGTCGCGGTGAACCAGATTGCCCCAGCCGACCGTTGCTGTAGGTGAAACCTGATAGAAGTTGATGTGCCCGTTCGCGGTTGTGGGATTTGTAGGATCGCTAAAGTAAGCGTGGCCGCCTAAGGTAAAGCTTTTGTTCCCGGCTATCAGAGCATTCGCAGTGATCGGATTCCCCAGATATGCGAGTAAGCCAGGGCTGACATGGAAGCCTCGCGCCCAAGGGAATATGTCATAGTGTGCTTCCATAGTCCGGAAGTCGAGATGGGCGTGGTAATCAGTCCCATCTTTGCCGAACGTCCGGCTGTAACCGAGAACGTTGAAGCCGGCGCGTAGATTGGTGCGATGTGTGGTGCGGACAGCAATCTCGGAGCCCACCCCAAGGAGTGACGTTTTTATGCCAAAGCCAAATACTCCCGAATCTCCCGAGCCTTTGCTGTATGTTGCTGGCCGAACGGACGGCTCCACTGCTCCTTCGACTTTTTCGCCATTTGATCCCGCGGTTTGTCCGTAAACGCAAGAGCCGCCCAGGCAAAGACCGAAAACAACAAATGCCAGCATCTCTTGGTGCATAGTAGCCTCCAAAATTTTTCTTTCTCCACAAAAGGCCGGAACCTGCCCGCAGTTGTTCTGTCGTCCAATCGCCCCTACAAAGAAAACCTTCGCCTCGGTTGTCCCGACAGAAACAGAACCAGGCCGGTATCACCGAAGTTAGCGCCGCAAGTACGGCACTTCCCGCTCATCGCGAATTTTCAAGAAGTCGACTGAACAGCAGTTGGCTGATGCTGGCAACAGACCGAAGCCAAGTCAATGGGTGTGGAGCAGAGATGATATGAAATATGTATGAAATTAGGCTGATTTTAAGCTATTCCCTGAAGCCGTCCTCGGTTGCGAGCAGGATTAGGGGACCAGATCGCCGACGGGAATGACTCCGTTTTGCAACTCAAATTACCGAGGCCGCCTATTCACCAGTTGGCCGTTCTAAACAAGTAATCTCTCCTGTCGCAGTGGAGGTCGGCCTGTCAGTCGGGGCGCAGGGCCTGGTAATGGTTAAGGAGAGGGCAGTGTTCTGGGCGCCCCCGCCTGGACCTACGGAGAACACGACCGTATTCCCGGCCTGCAAGGGAAGCGTGATTTGGAATGGCACATGCTCGTCCATCGAAGTGACCCTGGAACTAAACAGGACCTTCCCGCCGGCCACAATACCAACGACGGTGCCGACACCGTACTGTGCGCCGCGAAAATCTCCGGCAATGGAGTATTCGGCCTCGGCAGGGGCGGTGAAGATGAGATCGGAATATTGGCCGCGAATCCCAGCCACCAGCAGAAACTCGTTCGGCAAGAACCCAATGTTGCCATCGTTCATGGCAGGCCCATTGTTGTACTCTGCGGCGGGCGATGTGCCGACAGTGTCCGGTGACGACGATAACCAGTACTGCGCGTTGGGCCCGTTGATGCCGTTCTGCACCGCCTTGTCGTAGATCGTAATCGGATTCGTGAAGCCGGATGAGTAGCCATACGACCATACGCCGTTCGGGTTCCTTCGCGAGGTCCAACCTCTCTCGAAGGAGGCCGCAGGCTGATACCTCTCTGCCACGGGGACGAATTCCGATTTGCATCCCACCAGGCAGCGAACTTTCAGGAATGTGACTTGTTCTTCTGCGCTGAACGCGTGCGCGCCTTTGCCGTTTTGGTAGAACCGGTCATGGGTGCTTCGGAATTCGTCACCCTCGGGATAGACGGCAACCAGATGAAGGTCTCTGTCGAATTCGTAACGGACGGGGCAACCGAGGGGCGCGGCGCATTCCTGCAGCGCAAGCTGCAGCTTGCCTTGCTGGAAGGTGGGATCGATGCCGACGTTGTACTGGCAGCACCCTCGGTTCAAATCGCTCCGCTGAAATAAAAGGCGCAGCTTTTCGTGGGCAGCCTCCATCCCGTGGATTTGAAACTCGGGTACTACCTCCTTCGAGGCCCCCGACACGCGGTCCGGATCAAGCACCACCAGCGTTGCTTGCGAGTCATACCCATGCGCAACCCCTGCGGCGATGATTTCCTCTCCGCCGCCGCCATCCGGCTCAGCCACCACCATGTCGCGGAAGCCCCCCGAATGCCAGTACTCCGATTTGGTCTTGCCTGTGGAATCGAGAATCGCGATCTGGCTTGGCCCTCCCCACCACGGATCATGGTCGCTCATAACGACGATACGGGGAGGTCTTTTTTGCGTTGCCTTGAGTAGCCCAAGAGAAAGAGTTTTGTACGTTGCAGGCTCCCCCACTTCCGGTAAGACTCGTCCAGGGGTCCAACGCCACTTCTCGTTACCCCTGTCGGAATAGCAGAGCAGGGTGGAAGAGTGCGGTTGCGCGTCGGGTTTCTGCACATAAGAAAACAGGACGTTGGTATGGCCTTTTCCGTCGAGGTCGGCAAACCAGACTCGCGAGCCCACGCCTTGCGCGTAGTAGGAGTCGGGACCGAACCCGTGGGGAAAGGTCTTTCTCCAGAGTTCCTTTCCTTCCGCATTCATAATCACCAGCGCCGAACCGTCGAGCCGGCTAAGCTTGGGCTGGTCGGGCACCCGTAGAAGCCGGAAGGAAGTGTACGCCAGGAAGCCCAGAGCCGCGGCAGCCGCAATGATCAGAACGATTCTTTTCAACCCCCTGCGCGAATTCACTTGCTGACTCGGCAAAGGATTCGCCGCCAGTTCCGGGTCGGCCTCGCGAGGTTTCGCATCAATCCAACGCTTTTCGTGAGTGCCGTTGGCAGAAGCTGCAGAACGATTGGGAAGAAAAATCGTGAAGGGGTCGGACTTGCCTTCCTCGTCGTAATAGGCTTCCAGCGCGTGACGAAGACGATTCATCTCAGTCGCTACGTCTGCGGATCGCTTTGTTCTGATTTCGCCGGGCCATAGTTCCTGAATAACCTGGTCAGGTTTCAGGCTCGTTTGCGAATCCATATTCTTGTACAGGACTTCCAGAAGCTTCCTGAGTTGGGCCTTGTTGGCAAAGCTCTGGCTGTTCAGGATTCTGTCGATTTGCTCGAGAACGACGCTGGGATCCATAGGTTCAGCCACCCTTCGAGAAATGGCTGTTACGCCCTACATAAATAAATAGGATAGAAAATAATAACACGCCGAAGTGGAAACTCGGCGGGCTTCCAATTTGTCCCCTTGCCGGCGATTTTTTCCACAACCCCCATTTTCTTGGATTCATTGCATCAGGTCTTTCGATTGACGCT
>DATDNK010000236.1:0-4401 GCA_036518275.1 Candidatus Acidiferrum sp. | reverse complement strand
TTTCGGGTCGAGAGCGATGGCGCGCTGGAATTCGCGCTCGGCGGTGGGCATGTCATTCGCGTCGCGATAAGCGCGGCCAAAGAGGACATGGAGCGAAGCGTTGTCGCCCGCGAATTGCACCATTTGTTGGAAGACAGCAGCGGCGCGTTCCTTGTCAGCGGGGTTCTTCGTGGAGAGAAGAGAGATGCCCAGCGAGTAGAACGTTTCAACGTCAGGCGCGAGCTGCACCGCCCGGGAAAGAGCTTCCACCGCTTTAGAGTAGTCCTGCTTGGACATGGCGGCCCTGCCGGAAATGGTTAGCGCGCGGGCGTTGTTCGGTTCGGAAGCGAGCACACGCTTCGCGTCGGCGATGGCTTCGTCCGGGCGATTGGCCCCAAGTTCAGTCATAGCCAGGTCGAGTCGCGTTTCCGGCGAATCCTCAAAGTCCAGGGACCGCCGGTAGATTTCGATGCCCTGGGGAAACGCCGACTCGACGAGACGAAGACGGCCAAGCTGGCGTAAGGCCAGCGAGATGACTTGTTTGTTGGCCCTTGCAGCGGCGAGGAGGTCGGAGGAGCCGCGCGCGGAACGGGCGACAGCGATGCGCTTGTCCAATTCCTGGTCGGCGGGCCGTTTTGGGGCCGTTTTTGGTGTGCTCTTTTGGGCCTTTGGCGATTGGGCGGATGCAACGGCCGACGCCGCACAAACGAGCACGAGAGAGAACAACGAGAGGAAGGTGTGGACGGCGATTCGCACAATTCGGGCACGAGTCCCGGTGTAAGGAGACGCAAAGAATTGTGGCCTAAAGGATTGCTCAATCACGGCGTTCGAGGTCCAAGCATGTGAATTTTAAAAGTAAACGGCGAGGCTTGAATTAGCAAGCCCCGCCGTTGGGTTGAAGGTTTGGTTTGTGTCTGTAGCCCGTCAGAACGTGAGCTTCAGACCGTACTGGATTTCGCGGCTCTCGTGGCCAGCGATCAAGCCAAAAGTATGACCAAACGCCGAACCGTTTCCTCCTGAAACGACAACGTTGTTTGCGGGAGAGCAGGCACCAAGTGGCCCGTTGCATACCAATGGGTTATTGGTCGCATCAAAGCCATTCTGCAAGCCGTTGGTGTTGAAGTTTGCATGGTTAAAAATGTTGAATGCGTCCATGCTGAACTTCAATCGGAAGCGGCTCTCCTTGAAATACCAGTTCTTAACCATCTGCAAGTCGAAAACCCTTGTCGGCGGACCATAGCAGACGCCCCGAGCGGCCATTTTCGGATCCACAGTGCCAAGGTGATAGCCGACTAGTGTGAACGCAGCGGGGTTCAGAATTTGATTTCCGCTTTCGCCTGCGTTGCAATTGATACCAGTCACCAGAGGCCGATTGTTAGAATTGAAGCCGGTACCAATCAGCGAGTTCAGGTTAGATCCCGAAGCGTTTAGCTTAGCGGCTGCCCCACTGGTGAAAACGCTCAAGGACGTGCCGGATTCCACGGTTATAATGCTGTTGAGTTCCCACCCGCCAATGGTGTTCTGCGCGAAAGCCCCATGGTTGGTGAATTTCGGGAGGAAGAACACTTCGTTAGCCACAAAGATATGCGGCCGGTTAATGTTTGTGTTGCCTTTGTCCAGTGCTCCGTGACTCAGGTCCGTGGTCGCTTCCTGGTTCACCCCACCTGACGAGTTGTCCAGTTCGACGTTCCCAATGGAGTGGGAATATGTGTAAGCGACCTGGAAGTTCGAAGAATTGCTTGTCCGCGCACGGAACAGGGCTTGTAATGAGTGGTAACTGGCCTTGCCGGTTCTGGCGAAGTCATTGATCTGACCGAAGTTGGTGGCACCGCGGAGCGCATTGATCGCTGCAGTGGTATTGCAATTGCTCGGTGTCTGACAGGCAAATGCAGACTGCAAATAATTGGCAGGCAACACAGGGTTGCCCTGCTCCATGGATGTGAGGTGTATGCCAGAGTTGCCCACATACCCGATTTCCAGCGCGGTGTTGCGAGCTAGTTCACGCTCGACGGACAGGTTCCATTGCCAGCTGTTCGGCACCACGCCGCGCGGATCTCTTCCGGCGCTGGGTGAGACCGCAATATTGCTGGTTAACCCTCCACCTATGTTATCAAGCGGGCGGTTGACGGTGGCGTTGAGGACGAAGGGAGCCGTGCCCGAAAGCCTTTCATCGATGCCAACTTCCTCTCGAGTATAAAACTGACCAACGCCTAGGCGGACAGCTGTTTTGCCGTCGCCTTTCACATCCCAGGCGATGCCAATGCGCGGGGCAATAGCGTGATTGTTGTTATTGAGAAGCGCGGAGTTCACCCCAGGCGTGCCATTTGAGAGTGGCAGGTTGATACCGAGAGCGGCAAGGGCAGTCACCTGGTCCTGGCAAGGATGCGTTCCTGGCACGATGATAACGCCATTGCAAGCGTCAGCGGGAAAAGCGGCGGCCCGGGAAGCGCTCCACGCTGCAAGACTCCAGCCCGCCTGTTTGTTACCGTCCACAAACGGCTCACGGTAGAACGACCAGCGGAAACCGTATTCGAGAGTCAGGTTGCGGCGAATTTTCCACGAATCTGCCAAGTACCATTCGAAGTCGTGCCAGTGGACGCGTGCAGTGGCGTCTATGCTGTTTTCAGACAGGCTGAAGATCTGCGGAGCGGTACCCGGACCAGTCGCAGCTGTGCCAGGCAGCAATATATTAGCTAGTGGGTTTCCGGTAGGCTGAGTAACCGACGGATCAAAGGGTGTAACCACTGGCCGATCCGTGCCTCCGTTGTTGTTTTCGATTTTGGCATTGGTGCTATAGAAGGCCCCAAGTTTGAAGATGTGGTTTCCGTGGACCTTCGAAAGATTATCCTGGATCGTGTAAAGATCTTCGTGGTTTCCGTATGGAGCGATGTTCCAAATCGTCTGGGAAGAGCCATAAGGCGTTAAGCCGCCCCAACCACCCCAGCCGACTTCCGGCAGTGCGCCCTTGTCTTTCGTGGTGGGCCAAACATTCGGCAGGGCCGTTTCGAGTTGGGTAACTATATCCTTCTTGTCGCCATTCAGAGTGGTAATGATGGCATTCCAGCCCCAACCGAAATGCACGTCGTTAATCAGCGTGTCCGTGAGCTGAGATCGCAACCCTACCATCACGCTGCGCGATGGCTGCGCCCAATCAGAGGTGACGTTTGTAAAGAAGGAATCGCCCCAAAACGCTCCACCATTGGGTGCCGGGTTCGTCCACCAATCTCTGGTGTAGCGCGCTGTAATGCGGTGCTTCTTGGAAAGATCGTAGTCTCCGCGGACGTTGACTTCCTTCCAATTATTCTTGTTGGGTTCGCTTTTTGCCCAGTTGTTTCCGTTGGAATCAACCGGCCGATTCGGGTCGGGGTAGAAGTTTGAAAGCAGGTTGCCAGCAACGTCGGGACTGTTGATCTTGCCACCTGTAACAGTTCCGTTGGAGTTTACCGTGCCGCCCGTGATTTCGTTTGCAACTGCTGCAGGAAACACAGGAAGAGAGGCCCCGCAACTGGTGCCTGCAGTGAAATCTCCATTCTTCTCAGCGGCAGTGGGGACACAAGCGGCGAAGGACTGTCCGCGGATTTCATAGTTCCATTCCTGGTTAAAGAAGAAGAAAAGCTTGTCCTTTTTTACAGGGCCCGCAACGTGGTACCCGACATCGTTACGTCGCAGCTCACTCTTGCCTGTCTTATTAAAATTGTCAAACCATTTCGCTGCGTCCAGCGCATCGTTGCGGCCCATGTAGAAGACACCGCCATGCCATTGGTTCTCGCCAGAGCGAGTGTTGATACTGATAATCGCGCCCGCAGCTTGACCGTATTCCGGGCCATAGGAGTTGCGAAGCATCTTGAATTCCGAAATGGCGTCAACAGACGGGTAAACCAGGATGGTACGGTTCGAACCGACGTCGTTGTTATTGACTCCATCCACTAAGAACAGGTTATTGTTGTAGGGGTTCCCATTCACAGAAAAGTCGCTGCCACCTGTCAGCCCCTTGTCGCGGCCATTGAAACTGTTAGCAGCCGAGACTCCCGGTGAGAGAGTAACCAACTGCATGAAGTTCTCGCCGTTGAGCGGCAGTTCGCGGACTTGCTGTCCCTCGACTACCTCGCCAGCCTGTGCCGAAGTAGTCTGCACTTGTACGTCCGTGGCTTCCACGGTGACCATCTCCGTGGTCGCGCCCATCTCTAGTTTTACGTTAACCTCGGCAGCCGTGGAAGTGTGCACTTCGACGCCCTTCGTGACGAACTCTTTAAAGCTCGGGTGTTTCACGCGAACTTCGTAGGTGCCGACGGTCATTTGCGGAAACGTGAACGCACCCAAATCCGTGGTCGTTGCCGTGTACGTTGCGTTCGTCCCCGTGTTTGTGGCTGTCACGGTCGCTCCGGCAACTGCCGCGCCGGAAGGATCGGTGACCGTGCCAGT
>DATDNK010000235.1:0-13649 GCA_036518275.1 Candidatus Acidiferrum sp. | reverse complement strand
CTCTCGGCTTTATCCAGTTGCTCGCCCTTCTCGCCATAGTAATCCGAAAGCAGGAGCAGCATGCCGATATCGTTCGGGTCCTTGGCTAACAATCCGTTGGCCACCTCAAGCATTTTCGGTGTGTTCTGTGCCTGCTGGTAGGCCGTCGCTGCGACGCCCAGCGCCTGATTTGCGTGGGCCGAATCCGGAAAAGCCTGCGCAAACTTCACCAGCAGCGCTGCTCGCCTCGCGGGATCTTTTGCCTGATACACTCCTCTGAACACCAACTGCTGGATATAGGTGTAGTTGTCATTGTTTGCTTCCAGTGTGCGTTTCTTCTGCTCTTCCCACGTTCCCGCCAACGTGTCTGCAGGCGCGGCTGCTGCTTTGTACCGCTGCATAATCCCGCCTGCCTTCTCCCCGTAAGAGGAGAGCTTATCGACGTCGCCTTTCTCCGCTGCCGCCCGCACCATACTGATCGCATTCTGAAAACTGTCTGGATCCAGCGCAAAGACCTTGTCGCCGTATTCGAATGCCTTGTCGTAATTCTTCTGGCTGAGGTAATAATCCACAAAGAGGCCGTCCGCGACGAGTGGATAGTCGCCTTCTTTGCCTGGTCCGTCGGCAAACTTTTGAATCAGCGTCAACTTTTGCGCCGGATCGGTGGTCGCGTTGATTTCGTTTAGCGCGTGATCCACGTCCGAACCGGCGTGAATCGGCACATACTTTCCAATCTGCTGTGCGATTGCGGCGGGAACCCAAGCTCCCAGCAGAATGACCGCCCCGGTCAACCACTTGATGTGTCGCATACGATGCCTCCCATGCCCCTTGAGGAAGGGTCAGCCTCAGCAATGGTGGAATTGTCTGCATCTTAGTTCCGCACTGCGCGTCGCGCAAATAAAATTCTTCGCCCAGGTCGGCGTTGACGGTCTCCCACCTTCTGCGAGAGGATTGCACGTTTGCACGAGGGGCAGAAATGGATCTGGGGCTCAATGGCCGCGTCGCTATTGTCGCGGCCGCCAGCAAAGGCTTGGGCCGCGCCGTCGCCGAAGAACTCGCCCGCGAAGGCGCGCACGTCGCCATTTGCGCCCGCACTCTGAACACCCTCGCTGAAACAGCCGCGCAAATCCACAAGTCCACCGGCCGCGAAATTTTTCATCAGGCCCTCGATGTCACCGATTCCACGGCCGTGGCGTCCTTTGTCGCGGCGGTGGAAGCCCGCTTTGGCCGCCTCGACATTTGCATTACCAATTCCGGTGGTCCTCCTTCTAATTCCTTTAAGAACACTAAGCCGGAAGATTGGCGCTCCGCGGTGGAACAGCTCCTGATGAGCACCATCTTCTTTGCCAGGGAAGTCTTGCCGCGCATGCAGAAAAACAAGTGGGGACGTCTGATTACCATCACTTCGTCGGCCGTCAAGCAACCCGTCGATGGCCTCCTGCTTTCCAATTCTGTGCGTGCTGCCGTCACGGGACTTGCCCGCACGCTAGCTAATGAATACGCCGCCGACGGCATCACCGTGAATAACGTTTGCCCCGGTTACACACGCACTGCTCGCCTCGATGGCTTGGCTTCCACTATCTCCGCTCGCACCGGTTCCAAGCCCGAAGAAGTTTTTGCGGGTTGGGAACGCGAAATCCCCGCCCGTCGCCTTGGCACGCCGCAGGATTTTGCCGCCGTCGTCGCGTTTCTTGCTTCCGAGCGCGCCAGCTATGTCACCGGTGCTTCCATCGCCGTGGACGGTGGCCTCGTGAGGAGCCTACTCTAACCAGCAATGACCCACACGCCCTGCGCTTCCGAAACGCCTGCGCCCGCCATTACCGCACTCGAACGCGCAGGGCATGAGATTCATAAGGAGCTAAAGAGAATGATCAAGCCATCCCTTTGCAGGTCCAATCGTCTGCGCGCAGCCGCCGTTTTGCTCGCCGCATTGCTGGCCGTTTTCACCGCGGCCCCACAGCTTCACGCCGACGAGCCGTACGCCCGTTCCCGCGACTACGATCTGCAGCATTCTCGCATCTCCTTGCGCTTCGATCTCGAGCGCAGGAAAGTTCTCGGCGACGTGACGCACACTCTTTCCATTCTCCGCAACGGCGCCTCCAAAATCGCGTTTGATTCCGTCGGCCTTGCCATCGAAACCGTGACTGTCAACAAATCCCCGGCAAAATTCGAAATCACCGCGGACAAACTCATCGTTCCTCTTCCGTCTGCCCCCAAAGCCGGCGAGAAATTCGACGTTTCCATCCGCTACGAAGGCAGACCTACCAAGGGCATGTACTTCATCCTTCCTGACAAGGATTATCCTGACCATCCGAAACAAATCTGGACGCAGGGCGAATCCGAAGACACGCGCTACTATCTTCCCACCTACGACTATCCCAACGATCGCCTCACGACGGAAACCATTCTCACTGTTCCCGCGTCCTGGATCACCGTTTCCAACGGCAAGCTCATCAGCGTTTCCGACGCGGGCAAAGGCTTGAAGACCTGGACTTGGCGCGAATCCGTTCCCAGCTCGACGTATCTCATTACCGTTGTGGCCGGCGAATTCGATGAAGTGAAGGACTCGTGGCGTAGCATGCCGGTCACCTACTACGCTCCGAAGGGCCGCGGCGATCGTCTTTCAGTAAACTACGGCCGCACTCCCGCGATGATAGATCTCTTCAGCAAAAAACTCGGCGTCGACTATCCCTGGGAAAAATACGCGCAAGTCATGGTCGATGATTTCGTGGCAGGCGGCATGGAAAACTCCAGCGCCACCACCAATACCAGCAGCTCCCTGAATCATCCCAAAATCGCCGCCGAAATCCTCACGGATGAAGACGGCCTGATCTCGCACGAGCTCGGCCACCAATGGTTCGGTGACCTCGTGACCTGCAAAGACTGGGGCGATGTCTGGCTCAACGAGGGCTTCGCCACGTTTATGGAAAACGTTTGGATGGAGGCGCATTACGGCAAGGATCAGGCCGACTATGAGCGCTGGGAAGGTGCTCGCCAATGGTTCGGTGAAAGCAATCTTTACAACAAGCCCATCGTCCGCCACGATTTTGACGATTCCAGCGAATTCGATGGTAATGCTTACACCAAGGGTGGCTGGGTCCTCCACGTGCTTCGGCACCAACTTGGCGAAGATGCCTTCTATCGTGGCCTCAAGCACTATCTTGAAGTGAACCGCGGCAAGAACGTCGTCACCGCCGACCTTGCCAAGGCCATTGAAGAATCCTCACACACCAACGTCGACCAGTTTTTCAGCCAGTGGCTCTATGGCGCAGGTGCGCCGAAATTCGACCTGAGCTATTCCTACGACAACGAGAAGCATCAAGTCGCTCTCACGGTCAAGCAAACGCAAAAAGTCGAAGGTCGCGTGGGCGTCTTCCGCGTTCCCGTGGACGTCGAAATCACCACCTCCTCAGGGCCGAAACTTTACAACATCGCCGTCTCGAAAGCCGAAGAGATTTTTACTTTTCTCGCTGATTCCCCGCCGCTCATGGTGCTCTTCGACAAAGGCGGCCAGGTCCTCAAATCTGCCGAATTTCACAAGGAAAAGAAGGAATGGCTTTATCAATTGAAAAATGCAACCGAGTTTGCCGATCGCGCTGATGCCGTTACCGCCCTCGAGAAAACTAAGAACGACGATGAAGTAGTTATCGCCCTGGGCAATGCGCTCCGCAACGACAAATTCTGGGGCCTTCGCGCCATCGCCGCAGACGCTCTGGGCCAAATCGGCAGCGCTTCAGCTTCAAAACAACTCCTCGACGCGCTAAATTCAGCCAACGAGCCCTGGGTGCGCTACCGCGTTGTGACCGCCCTCGGTAATTTCAAGGATGACCAGGCGATGGTCGCGAAACTCGACTCCATCGCCAAAGACGATAGCTCCTATCGTGCTCGCGCGGCCGCACTCCAAGTCCTCGGCCGGCTGAAATCTCCCGGTGCGCTCGCTACTCTCGAAGCTGCCGTTTCCGGCGATTCCCCCGACGGCTACCTTCGCAACGCCGCCCTTCGCGCCCTTGGCCCGCTCAATGACGACAAAGCAGTTCCGCTCCTCGAGCAATGGTCCGCTCCCGGCAAGCCTATCGACTCCCGCACCGCCGCAATCCGCAGCTTGGCGAGCCTCGAGAAAAGCAATCAGGGCATCACCAAGCAAATCGCCGGCTATCTCAGCGAGCCGCATTTCCCGGTTCGCATGGCGGCCATTTTTGCTCTCGGCGGCCGCGGCGACGCCACGGCCGTCCCTGCACTCGAAGCCCTTTTGAAGAGTAACGACCTCAGCATCGAAGTGGCTCCTCTAATCAAGGGGCAAATCGCGCGCCTGAAAAAGCCTGAAGGTGCCAAATCCGCCGCGACCGGAAGTCAGGAGGAATCCACTGGCGGAACTGGGTTGGCTTCAGAAAAGTCCGGCGATCTTGCAGCCGTCCTGCAGCGCCTGGAAAAGCTAGAACACCTCGTTCAGGAAATGAACGATAGACTCAAGTCGTTCGAATCGCGCCTTCCGCCGCCCAAACCTTGAGCGCCTCGACGCATGACCCAGTCGCTTATTGAAATGTCATCCCGAGCGGAGCGAAGGATCTCAACTGATCCAATTCAGCATTTGCTGTCAGTTTGAGATTCCTTGTTTTCACCGCGTGACGATAATCTTTGCCGCTTTACTCGCTCTGCGCTCTCCATGCGTCTCCCTTTCTTCTGCGTTAATTCTTTTCTACCGATCGGCGAGCAGTATCCGCAAATCCCGCAAATTATTTCCTGTTGGCCCCGTCAAAATGGCATCTCCCAGTTGTGAAAAAAATGTGAACGCATCGCTTTGCCGGAAGTAATCTTTCGGATCGAGCCCCGCCTTGCACGCTCGCCTCAGCGTTTCTCCGTCGGCCACAGCGCCCGCACCGGTGCTGTTGCCGTCAACCCCATCGGTCCCCGCGCTCAGCACCGCCACTTTCCTCCCGGCAATCTTCTCGACGCAGGCCAGCACGAACGCTGAGTTTCTTCCTCCAATCCCGTTGCCCGTCACCGGTGAGCTTACTTCCCCGTCTGCGATCAGCGCCACACGATGCCCTTGGTGGATCGCGCGCAATTCTTCCAGCTGTCCCAGCAGCGACCCTGCCGCTTCCTCGACTGGCCAATCATCCGTAGAATTATCGCAGCACGCCATGAACCCCAGAGCCTCTGCCGCGTGGTGCGCCGGGTGAAACAGGTCATCCATTCCAAGCGTCAGCGAAAAATGTGATTTCTGGAATGCGAAGTCGTCGGCCTTGGGCGTCTCCAGCATTTTGTCTTCGGCGAGCCACTTTTGCACGGAGGGAGAAAATTTCTCGCCCAGCGAGTACGTCTCGATAATGGCCTTCGCGTCGGCAATCGTCGTCGGATCCGGCAGCGTGGGCCCGGACGCCAGCGCGGATTCTTTTCCCATCGGCACATCGCTGACCGCCAGCGTGATTTTCATAGCTCCGGGAGCGGCTGTTGCCAGCCGCCCACCTTTCACCGCCGATAGGTGTTTCCGCACCGTGTTGATTTCATCGATGCTCGCCCCGCACGTCACCAGGGTTTTGTGCAACTGCTGCACGTTTTCCAAAGTCTCCTTCGAGTCGAGCGGCAGTTCCATCAGCGAAGATCCCCCGCCCGACAGCAGAAAGAATACCAGCGTCTTTTCATCGCATTTCTTCAGCAACGCGAAAATCGCTTCTGCCGCCTTCCAGCTCTCTTCGTTTGGCACGGGATGTCCCGCGGCAAAATACTTCAACCCGGGCAGCATCTTTCGTGGAAGCGACGGCGCTGACACCACTCCTTCAAATCCGACGAACGGCGCAAGCGCCAGAACGAGCCCTTCCACCATGGCATGAGCCGCTTTTCCTGCGGCTACGACTCGTATTTTTCCGAAATCCTTCAGGTCGAATGTTATCTCGTCGCACACGATTCGCGTACCCCGCCGCCGCAACTTCCTCTGCATCGTCGCAGGGATATCAATCGCAGCCAGGGTCTCATGGAAAATCTGGCGGGCGAGTTGTTTCAGGTCCGCCATGGGAAGGTTGGCCCCAAGCTTCGTCTACCCTTTCAGTGCCTCCGGATTCAAAATGTTGGCAGGACGCTGCCCTTTGAAAAGCGCGATCACGTTTTGCGCCGCCATCCACGCCATCTTCGTCCGTGTCTCCAGTGAAGCCGATGCGATGTGCGGCGCCAGCACCACGTTTGAACGCTTCAAGCCGGGATGAATTACCGGCTCTTTTTCAAATACGTCCAGCGCGGCGCCCGCAATTTTTCCGCTCTCCAGCGCCGCAACGAGCGCTGCTTCATCAACTACCGGCCCCCGCGAGGTGTTAATCAGGAATGCTGTCGGCTTCATCCGCTGAAATTTCGACGCACCAAAGAGCCCGCGGGTTTCCGGAAGCAGTGGTGTATGCACGCTAATGAAATCCGATTCTGCCAGCAGCGCATTCATGTCTCGATATTCAGCCCTCAGCTCTTTCTCCACGTCCGCTGTTGCGCGCACCGCGTCCGTGTAAATGATTCTCATCTGAAAGCCGCTTGCCCGCCGCGCCACTGCTCTTCCAATGCGCCCGAATCCCACGATCCCCAGCGTTTTTCCCCACACATCGGTCCCCACCAGTTGGTCCAAGTCCCAGCCCTTCCAATTCCCCGACCGCGCCAGCGCATCACCCTCGATAAGCCGCCGCGCCACCGCCATCAGTAGCGCCCACGCAAAATCCGCCGTCGTTTCATCCAGCACACCCGGAGTATTCGTCGCCGCTATTCCGCGCTTGGTGCAGGCAGCCACTTCAATGTTGTCGAATCCGACCGCTACGTTTGCCGAAATTTTCAATTTCGTGGCGGCCTGCAACAACTCCTCGTTCACTTTTTCAGTCAGCAGACAGATCAACCCCTCTTTGTCCTTTACGCGCCGCAGCACTTCTTCGCGCGGCGGACGTTCGGGCTTCTCCCAATACTCCACTTCGCAGTTTTCCTGCAGGATTTTTCTCGCGGGTTCAAACAATCTGTGTGTGGCAAAAACCTTCGGTTTAGCCATTTGCCCTCAGTCGGAATCTGGGGGATTCACACTAACACACTCGCTTACCCTGCGTGCAAGTTGACGTTGCGCGCCTCCAGGAAACCTCACTATAGTGCAAGGTTCCATTCAAAGGCGCTCCAATGTATGCTGCCCTTCTTCGCGAACTCGAAAAACTTCTCGGCTCTTCTTCTATTCTTTTCCAGCCGGAAGACGTTCTCCTCTACGAGTACGATGGCTCGGTCGAAAAAGGCCGTCCCGATATCGTTGTTTTTCCCACCTCCACGCAAGAGGTCTCTCAAATCGTCAAACTCGCCGCCAAATACAACGTGCCCATTGTCGGACGTGGCGCCGGTACAGGCCTCTCCGGTGGCGCGCTCGCTCGCACCGGTGGCCTGATGCTCGTTTTTGCGCGCATGAACCGCATTCTTTCCATCGATCCGGAAAATCAGCGCGCCGTCGTCCAGCCCGGCGTCGTCAATTTCGATCTCTCTCTTGCGGCAGAGCCTTATGGCCTCTACTTCGCGCCCGATCCTTCCAGCCAAAAGTCCTGCACCATCGGCGGCAACGTCGCCGAAAACGCCGGCGGTCCTCACACGCTCGCTTACGGTGTCACCTCGAATCATGTCACTGCCCTCGAACTTGTCCTTCCCGACGGCGAAATCGTTCGCGTCGGCAGCGCGGAAGGCGACGCACCGGGTTACGACCTGACCGGCCTCTTTGTGGGATCTGAAGGCACACTGGCTCTCGTCACCGAAATCACTGTGAAGCTTTCCCGCAAGCCCGAAGCTGTCAAAACGCTTCTCGCCATCTTCGATTCCGTTGATGACGCCGCAGAAACGGTCGTTGACGTTACAGCTCGTGCCATCATTCCCGCGGCTTGCGAAATGCTCGATGGCTGGACCCTTCGCGTAGTAGAAGACTTCGTCCACGCGGGTTTTCCCCGCGACAGCGCCGCCGTCCTTCTCCTTGAAGTCGAGGGCCTCGCCGAGGCCGTCGCCGCTCAAGCCGCCGCAATCACTGAGGTTTGCAATACTCACCACGCCCGCGAAGTCCGCCTTGCTCGCGACAATGCCGAGCGCGAACTTCTCTGGAAAGGACGCAAGAACGCTTTCGGCGCGCTGGGCCGTCTCGCTGCCAGCAACTACGTCCTCGACGGCGTCATTCCGCGTACGAAACTTCCTCAAGCCCTCCGCCGCATCCAGGAAATCGGCGCGCGATATGGCTTCGACATTTGCAATATCTTCCACGCCGGGGATGGCAACCTGCATCCCATTGTTCTCTACGATCCTCGTGACAAACCCCAATTTGAACGCGCCATGCAAGCCTCCGCCGAAATCATCCGCTATTGCGTGGAAGCGGGTGGCGCGCTCACTGGCGAGCACGGCATCGGCATGGAAAAGTCCGAGCTTATGCCGCTGCTTTTCTCCGACGCCGATTTCGACCTCATGCGCCGCATACACGACGCTTTCAATCCCGCTTGTCTGCTCAATCCCGGCAAAATCTTTCCGCTCAGCAAGGGCTGCGGCGAAATCCGCGTCCGTGCTAAATCCTCTTCTCGCTCGAGCGCCGCATGATTCCTCGCCTCGTTCTTCAGCTTATTTGTCTCTTTTGCTTCTGCGATAGCTCTGCGTTTAGTTGCAGTCTCTTCTCTGTGCCCTCTGTGCTTTCTTTCTCCGTGTCCTCTGTGTTAATTCTTGGTTTTTCTTCTGCTCTTCGAAATGACTAACATCTCATCAAGTCTCGCCTCCCGCCTCGAATCCGCCATTGGCGCTTCTCATGTGGTGGCCGACCCAGCAGTCTGCTCCCAATACGCCGTTGATGAAATCATTCCGTCCGTCGTTGCCAAGCCAGCCTCCGCCGGACAAGTCGCCGAAATCGTACGCTTCGCCGCGCTCGAAAAGCTCGCTCTTATCCCCTGCGGCCATCGCACCAAACTCGCGATCGGCATGCCTCCTTCCCGCTACGACATCGCTCTCGACATGTCCGGTCTCCACCAAATTGCTCACTACGACCCCGGTGACCTCACCGTCAGCGTCGACGCGGGCCTCCCGCTGGCGAACGTAAATGCCGCTCTTTTCGAACACCATCAGTTTCTGCCGCTTCTTGTCCCGTGGTATTCGCGCAGCACCATCGGTGGCGTCATCAGCTCCGGCATCGATTCGCCACTTCGACAGGCTTACGGCACCGCCCGCGACTTCCTCATCGGTGCAGAATTCGTTGACGGCACCGGCCGCCCCTGCAAAAGCGGGGGCCGCGTCGTCAAGAACGTCACCGGCTACGACCTCCACAAACTTCTCATCGGCTCTCTCGGCACGCTCGCCGTCATCACGCGCCTCAATTTCCGCACGTTCCCGGCGCCACCTGCCAGCCGCGGCTTCGTGGCTTCCTTTCCTGCCGGTGCTGGTGCACTCACTCTTCGCCACAAAATTGCCGAATCGCCCCTCGCCCCGCTGACGCATGACATCCTTAGTCCCGGACTGGCCCAAATCTTTGCCTCTCGCACCCCGGGCACTCCGGAAGTCGCCGTTTTCTCCAGTGAGAACCACACCTCGACTCAAACGTTTCTTCCACCAATCGGAGATTTCTTTCGCACTAATGAATGGCAACTCTGCGCAGCCTTTGGCGGCGCTCCGGAGGTCCTCGGACGCTATGGGCGCGATCTCACGCGCCTCGCCGAGGAATCCAAGGCCACTTCAATCTCGATCCTCGACGACTCTGCTCGCCCCTCCGTTTGGGGCCGCCTCCGCGAAACTGTTTCCATGCTCCTCGAGACCTCTCCCGCGGCCGCCATCTTCAAGCTCAGCGCCCTGCCCTCGCAACACGCCGCTCTCTTTACAAATCTCTCCGAAATCGCCGATCGCTCCGCGTTGCCCCACGCTCTTGTCGCTCGCGCCGCCGGCGTGATCTACTTCGCACTTCTTCCGCCTTCCAATGAGCATGAATCATTGAACACTGCCCCACTACAGAGCCTCGCCGAAGCCGCTTCCGCCGTCTTCACTCTCTGCGCCGAGGAAAACGCCTCAGCCACTCTCCTCTGGTGCCCGACTCAACTCAAACGCCAAATCAATATTTGGAGCCCTGATTTTGTAGCGCCGGCTTCCAGCCGGGATCTTTCTTCTTCAGGTTCAGCCGCTGCTCGTCGCGGCGTTTCCCTCATTCGCCGCCTCAAATCCGCCTTCGATCCCCAAAACATTTTTGCTCCCGGCAGGCTGCTTTCCCCGTAAGAAAATACGATCCCAGCCACAGGCAGGGAACCATTCGGCGTATCTCAGCGATCCGATGCTATTCTTTGGAGCGTGCAAATCGACCGCCGCGATTTTCTGAGGTACGTAGTCGCCTACGGGCTGGCGTCCGCGTATGTTTCTTCCGATTTGCAGGGAGCAAACGAGATGTACGGACTCATCGTGAAAATGACCATTGTTCCGGGCAAGCGCGAGGAGATGATTCGCGTCCTCAAAGAAAGCGCCGCAGATATGCCGGGTTGCTTCAGTTACGTCGTCGCCAAAGACGCTGCCGATGAGAACGTCATCTGGGTCACGGAAGTCTGGGACAGCGCCGCCAGTCACGACGCTTCGCTATCCTTGCCGCAGGTAAAGAACGCCATCCCTCAAGCCAAGCCACTCGTCGCGAATTTCGAAAGATTCGCGGTTACGAATCCCGTTTGGGGACACGGGCTTCCTCCTGCTTCCCGTTGAATCCTCGGCCAAATTAACGGCTGCGGCTTGCCTGCGTTTCTTATTTCGTTTCCCGCAGCTTTTTCAGGCGTTCCACGGCATTCTGGTTTTTCGGATCCAATTGCAACGACTTTTGGTAATTTGTAATCGCCAAGTCCTTTTCTCCCGCCACCATATATGCCTCACCCAGGCTGTCATACACATTCGACGATTGGGGAAACTCCTGCACATTTTGTTGGAACACACGTATGGCGTCCTTCTCATGGCCGGAGTACAGCAGCGAGTAGCCCAATTGATTGATCGTGCCCTCGGCATGTTCGTTGGTAAGTTCACCAGACTTCCGCAACTCGGCGTACCGGTCCAATGCCGCCTGCACTCCACGCACTCTCGCGAGGATCACCAGCGACGGCGTCTCGCGGCCAAACTTGTAGTTCCAGGCGTACTCTTGCGCCACTCGGCGCAACACGTAGCTGGCGACCGCGATTCCGTTGTCGGAATCCGCCATAATCGCCACGCCCTTGCCCGTCTCCGAATTCATCGTCAATAGCGCTTGAAATCCTTCGTCCGCTCCGTCGTGCCCGAACTGTCCTGGATTCTCCTTCTCCACAAAGAATCCCAATCCGGCTCCATCCATCACCGGCGTCAGCATCTCTTCTGTCATTTTCTGCGAGAGCACACGATTGGATTTCCCGTGTCTCGAATTCGCAATCTCGATTGCGAACTTCGCCAGGTCCGTCGGCGTTGTCCAGAGTCCCGCCGCGGCCATTTCCGGATAGATGTGCCATTTTCCATGTAACGGTTTCCCGTCGGCGCGCGTTCCAATGGCCGTCATCGCTGCGCGTGCTGTCGGCAACGGTTGCTCGTAGCTGCTGTCCGTCATGCCAATCTTGTCCAGCACCGTTTCGCGCATGAATTCCGGAAACGCTTTCCCCGTCACGTCGATCATCAACTGCTGTTCGATGGTTACGCCGCCGCCCGAATACCGTTCGAGTGTTCCAGGCACAACATCCACCCGAATCGGCGCTGTATTCGCCGGTTGGGTGCCGTTGAAAATCTGCACCAGCGTCGGAATCTTTTCGTTCACGTCATACCCTGGGAATCCGTGCACGGTCAACCCGCCGGTGTGCGACATCAAACGCCGCAGCGTCACCTTCTGTTCCTTCGTGAATTCATTTTCTGGAACCTTCCACGTTTTCAGCTTCACGTTCACATCTTCGTCCAGTGCTAGCTTGCCGCGCTCCACCAGATACAGCGCACCTGTGGCTGCAACGGGCTTGCTGATGGATCCCGCCTGAAAGAGCGTTTTTGTCGTCACCGGCGCGCTCGTTCCCATCCCAATTGTTCCGTATCCCTTGGCCCAGGCAATTTTGTAATCATCAATCACCGCAATGCTCAGCGCCGGGACCTTGTACAACTCCATCAATTGCGCCAGGCTCAGCCGCAGCGGCTCCTTATTTCCCATCGGAATGTCCACCGCCGTTGCTTCGATTTTCCGGATGTGCTCTTCCTGCCCCGCCGCCTGCCCATAGGCCCCGGTCGCAGACCCGGCAAGCACCGCCCTAAACAGCATCAAGGTCATTGCCACGCTGACGCGCTTTTCCCCAAGAATCTGCAAGTTCCTCATGAATCCTCCTCGACGCAGAAAACGATTTGAATCAGGACAAAGTTCCCCGGCGGCCCACAAATATAGACTCCTCAGAATCCCGCGCGTTAGACTTTGGTCCTCCAAACCTCTTGGTTCCTGGGCGTCCCTCCTCTGCCATCTCTTGTGCGGCAATCGGCTATTGCGGGCATAGAAATCTCTCCGCGATTCCCTCCTGTTTTTCGCACAAACCGTTCAACAATAGGAAGAGCCTCCCCAACAGCCATTTATTAAAAGCCATGGTGTCGCGGGGGCCTCGCATTCCGAACTCTCGAATGTCCCCCGAAAGGAAGGAACCGATGAAAAAACTCGCTCTCTTGGCGCTAGGCCTAGTACTCTTCGCGATTCCGTCGCATGCGCAGTCCGCCGACGCTTCCATAGGCTATTCCTATTTCCGCTTGGGTAACTCCAATGGCCTCAATGAAAACGGCGTCAGCGGTTCCGTCGCGGTTTACCACCATTGGTTTGGCCTTGCCGGTGATTTTGGTGTTTACCACGCGTCTCCCGCAGGCGTAGGAACCAACACCTACACGTTCCTCGCGGGCCCACGTTTGATGGCAAAGAATCCGACCAAAATCAATCCCTTCGTGCAAGCCTTGGTCGGCGGCTCGCGGCTTACCGCCAGCGGATTCCCTTCTGTCACTGACTTCGCCTTTAGCGTTGGCGGCGGCGTGGACCTCCCAATCGCGCCGTTCCTTGCCATTCGCCCGCAAGTAGATTACGTAGGCATCCGCGACTCCGGCACGACGACCAATTGCACCCGCGCTTCCATTGCACTGGCCATTCATTTCTAACAACTCTGTCACTAACCTTGGCTTTGTGGCGGCCGCGCAATCTCTCCCAGGGGAGATTGCGTGCGCCTAAGGCTCTTTAGGTTCCTGTTGCCTGGAAAATCATGCATTCGCCCCATAAGTCCGACGGGGGGCAACCAAGCGTGTCTGTACTCCATGGATAGGACCTATGAAAGGTATCCTCGCCAAAGCCTACATCGTCTTAAGCGGCCTCATTTTGGTGGTGGTCGGCGTTGCCGGATTCTTCCTCCACGAAATGTTCAATCTTACGTTTCCGCCGGCCCATAATCTGTTCCACCTTTTGAGTGGGGTGATCGCTCTGGCTGCCGGATTTGGCAAGAACGCCGCCGGGCCACGCCGCTTCGGTCTCGTTTTTGGCTTGATTTACACGCTGCTCACCATTGCAGGCTTCGCTGGCCTGCGCGATCTTGGCTCCATCAAGCTCGACCTAAACCTGCACTTCAACTTCATCCATCTCGGCGTCGGCGCTCTGAGCTTGCTCGCCGGGTCCCTCTTGCCTAAGCCGCCTCTGCCTCGCTAGCATTCTTTCTGGCGCTGCCTTACGGTAG
>DATDNK010000234.1:0-4462 GCA_036518275.1 Candidatus Acidiferrum sp. | reverse complement strand
GGTCAGGTCGAGGCGGGGGCAGCGCCCAGGCGAATCTTACAAGTGGTTGGCAGCCGCTATCGCCAGCCACTTTTTTTATGCCTCTTGAGTGGCACAGACCTCAGTCTGTGCTCTTCGGTTTTGGTTTAGTTGTTTGCGCATTATGAGGAGTTCCTGAAGAATTTATGAGCACGGTTCCGACATCCGCGAATCCGCCGCTGGTCTGCTGGAATTGCCACGAGCGCACGCTGGGCACGCACTTCTGCTCGAGTTGCGGCAAGCTGCTGCAATTGCCGCAAGGGATTGACTACTTCGCGTTGTTTGAGATGCCTCGCCAGCTGTGGATTGAAATGGGCGCGCTGGAACAGAAATTCCTGCAGCTCAGCTGGAAGCTGCATCCGGACAATTTTGTGAATGCCACAGAGCAGGAGCGGGAGCTCTCTCTCAAGCGCAGCTCGGAGTTGAACGACGCTTACCGCACATTGCGCGACCCGATCGCGCGCGTCGAATATTTGCTGGCCATCGAAGGCGAGCGCAAGGAGGGCGAGAAGAAGCAGCAGGCGCCGCCGGAATTGCTCGAAGAAGTCTTCGAGCTGAACGAATCGCTGGATGAATTGCGAGAGGCAAAGGCCGCTGGCGAGGATTTGGCGGGACTAAAAGCGCGGTTGGAATCCGCGGAGAAGAATTTTCAAGCGAAGCTTCAAGAAGTTGATGGTGAACTTCAGGCCGCCGCGCGCGAATGGGATGCGGCGCTGCGAGCGGACCACGCAACGCGAAAGAGAATCATGGCGAAGCTCAATGAATTGCTGAATCGCCGGTCGTACATTCGGAACTTGGTTACAAACGTCGCCAAAGAATTGGCAGAGGTTTAGAAGAAGGCATGGGAAGAATCGTCGGCATCGATCTGGGGACGACAAACAGCCTCGTCGCATACACGGATGCGCAGACAGGACAGCCGAAGTGTATCCCAGGGCCTTACGGATCGACTTTGTGTCCTTCGGTGGTGAGCATTGATGCGGACGGCAGCATCATCGTGGGCGAACCGGCGAAGCGGCGTTTACTGACGCAGCCCGAACGCACCATTTATTCGGTGAAACGCTTGATGGGGCGTGGGCCGGAGGACGTCCAGGACGAGTTGAAGCTTTTTCCGTTCCGCATTGATGCTGCGAGCAAGAATGTGATTCGCGTGCGGCTCGGCGACAAAGTGTTCACGCCGCCGGAGATTTCCGCCTTCATTCTGCGCGAATTGAAAAACTGGGCAGAAGCCTTTTTCGGAGAAACCGTGGACCGCGCGGTCATCACCGTGCCTGCGTATTTCAACGACGCACAGCGCCAAGCTACCAAAGACGCAGGAAAAATCGCGGGGCTTGAAGTTTTGCGTCTGGTTAACGAGCCCACGGCCGCCGCGCTTGCTTACGGATTGCATGAAAAACAACGCGGACGCGTTGCGGTTTATGACCTTGGCGGCGGGACCTTCGACATTTCTGTACTTAAGCTCATTTCCACGAGCGAAGGCGACATTTATCAGGTGCTTTCGACGAACGGCGACACGCACCTCGGCGGCGATGATATCGACAATCTCCTCCAGGCGTTTGTCCATGAACGGATTCTGCAACATGACCAGATTGATTTTTCGCCTCACGGTGAGCTGGCGCAAGAACTTCGCAAGGCGCTGATCAACGTGAAGCACGAACTCTCTGAAACAGAAAGTGCCACCCTGCGGTTTTCGTTGCCCAACGGCAAGGTCTTCACGCACGAGTTCACGCGCGGAGCGCTGGAGGCGCTGATTCGGCCCGTTGTCGACCGCACCATGCGCCCAGTGAAGCAAGCGCTGGCGGACGCGCAACTCAAGCCCGCGGACATGGACGAAGTGGTGCTTGTTGGGGGAGCGACGCGCACGCCGCTCATTCGCCGGACCGTGCAGGAATATTTTGACCGCAGGCCGCACACGGAGCTGAATCCCGACGAGGTCGTTGCCCTAGGTGCGGCGGTGCAGGCCAACATTCTGGATCGCGGTGTGAAGAACATGTTGCTGCTTGACGTGACGCCGCTTTCGCTGGGAATCGAAACGTACGGCGGCGCGGTGGCGAAAGTGATTCCGCGCAATTCGACCATTCCCGCGAGCGCGCAGGAGCTGTACACAACAGGCGTGGACAATCAGACGGGGATCGAAATTCATGTTTTGCAGGGCGAGCGCGAACTGGCCAAGGATTGCCGGTCGCTGGCGCGGTTTACGCTGAAAGTGCCACCTGCTCCAGCGGGATTGCCGCGCATCGAAGTGAAATTCCTGATCGACGCGAACGGTATCCTGCAAGTCGGCGCAAAAGACTTGCGGACGGGAGAGCAACACTCGATTGAAGTGCAGCCGAGCTATGGCATCAGCGACACGGAAATCGAGCGCATGCTCGAAGAGTCCATCGAGTACGCCGAGCAGGATTTCGCCGAGCGCCAGTTGATTGAGGCGCGCACGGAAGCAGAGTCGATTTTGACTGCGACCGCCAAAGCGCTGACGAATCCGCAGTCGGCGAGTTTGGCTGCCGCGGAACGCGTGAGGATTGATGCAAGCGTGGCGGCGCTCAAGGAATCGGTTGCGGGCAACGATTACAAGCTCATCCGCAAGCGCATCGATGAGTTGAATCACGCGACCGAGCACCTGGCGGAACTGCTGATGAGCAGCGCGGTTTCGTCGGCGTTGGAGGGTCGCAAGCTCGCGGAAGTATAGCGGCGCAGGATTCCGTCATTTCGAGCGGAGCGAGAAACCTCTCTTCGGTTTTGTGATGACGGCAAGGTATTGGGGGGGTAGTCATGGGCGGAACAAATCCATACATCGAAGAAGTCAAGTACAAACCCGCCACGAAGAAATACAAGGTGACGTTTCTTCCCAGCGGCAAGACCATTGAAGTCGATCCGGAAAAAATCCCATACGGCCACAATGGGTTGCCGGGGAGCATTCTGGACATTTCCGAAGGCTTCAAAATGGGGCTTGACCATGCTTGCGGTGGAGTGTGCGCTTGCTCGACCTGCCACGTGATCGTTCAACAGGGCCTCGAGTCCTGCAACGAAGCTACCGACGCGGAGTTCGATGAGCTCGACGAAGCGCCGGGGATTACACCGAAGTCGCGCCTCGGCTGCCAGACCGTGCCCGACGGCACGACCGACATCGTGGTGGAGATCCCTGATTGGAACAAGAACTACGCGAAAGAAGCGGACCACTGAAAAGCAGTTCTTAGTTGTCAGTCCTAAGT
The DNA here is from genome assembly GCA_036518275.1 of Candidatus Acidiferrum sp. Lineage (GTDB taxonomy): Bacteria > Acidobacteriota > Terriglobia > Acidiferrales > UBA7541 > Acidiferrum. The sequence goes on along the minus strand of DATDNK010000234.1, from coordinate 1,238 downwards.
ACCAAGTCAAAAAAAGAAAGAAAGACTCGAAAAAAAAATGGATTTCTTTCTTGCTCGTTTGAAACGAAAGGGAATTGCTCGGACTACAAAGAAGGCTGAGAACGGAATGAGGGTGAGATATGCCGCAGACATTTAGTTGGGACAATTTTGAGGATATCGCCATCGCGCTGGCCGACAAATATCCGGGCACCGATCCGCTGACGGTGCGCTTCACGGACATGCACAAGTGGATCACCGAGCTTCCCGGCTTCACTGGCGACCCCACCGGATCTAACGAATCGAAGCTCGAAGCAATCCAGATGGCCTGGCATGAGGAATATCAGGATCGCCAAGGCTGATGCTAGAAAAGCGAAATTCGAAGATGGAAAATCGAAATTCGGCTGAGTTTCCTGCAAGACTGCTTGTCCGTACCGACTAATTCTCTTATTCTAGATAAGTTGTAATACCTGCAAATGGCGCTATGGTGCAACGGTTAGCACGCGGCCCTTTCAAGGCCGAAATACGGGTTCGATTCCCGTTAGCGCTACCAAATCCTTACTGCGCCGAGATTTGAGTAACCACGAGCTCGCATCTATTTATTCAAAGAGAAGACCATCTCAGTTTTGAATGTGCCGCACCCTGAGCGTGGCTTGAAGGTGATCGTCTTGGCAGTCGCAAGCAAGGCGTCAGCCGCGTCCTTTGGCGAAGCTTCAAGCACTTTTGCGTCGGAGACGTGCCCGTCTTCGCCTATGGTGATCGCCACCTTGCCCTGCGCCCTCATTTTCTTCCACCTTTCGCGGTATTCTTCCGGCGTCTTTGGTTGGTTCAAAATAGTAGGCGGCTTGCGGCATGCCTTTGGATCGCTCTGGCCGCGGGCGGCGAATCCCGCCAAAGCAACCAGAGCCAGAATCGATGGAACCGACAGAGAAAATAGCCTTAAAAAACTGTGGCGCATGAACGGGAACTTAGCAGACGATAGCTAGTGAACGCAAGAAGCGGCGCCAGCCCTCTCGAGGAGCGTCCTTGAGCTACGTCGAAAAGCACTTGATTCCGGGTGAGTCCGTCCAGTACGAGACCAAGCTGCATTGGATTGTCATGCTGGGCCACACGGCCATTGCTATTCTTCTTGCCTTACTGGCGATTGCGATTCCGATTACGTGGGCTTCGCTCACGACCAAAACGAAAGGCCACTCGGTTCCAGGAGCAGTTTATCTGCTTGCTCTGCTATGTTTCTTTGTTGGAGGCACATTCTTTTTCAC
>DATDNK010000233.1:0-3279 GCA_036518275.1 Candidatus Acidiferrum sp. | reverse complement strand
TCGCCCAGCGACAAGCATGGTCGAAGTGAGCAAGCTAATCTCTCCGGAAATGCTCGTCGAAATCGAAGCCGACGCCGTCGTCTCTTGAAAACGATTTGAAATCAAGAAAACCTTTTCGCGTATCTAAGGATCGCCCTTGCCTACCAACGAAAAAAACATGTCGCCCGCTCTGTACGATTCGTTCATCGCGGACTACTACGACGAATCGCCTATCGTGCGCCAGCGCACGCAGGACGTCGCGTTTTATCGCGACGCTGTGCGCGAATTCGGCGACCCCGTCCTGGAACTCGGCTGCGGTACCGGCCGCATGACCATGGCGCTCGCGCAAATGGGCAAGCGCGTCACCGGGCTGGATCTCTCCGAGCGGATGCTGGAACACGCGGCTCGAAAGCGGGCCGCACTCAACAAAGAAGAGCGCGAGCGCGTCCATCTCGTCCAGGGTGATATGAAGCAGTTCGACCTCAGCGAAAAGTTCCAGCTCATCATCATTCCGTTTCGGCCGTTTCAGCACTTGCTGGAAGTGCGCGACCAAGTGCAATGCCTGGAGCGCGCCCGCAAGCACTTGCGGCCCAGCGGCAAGCTGATCCTGGACGTGTTCCAGACCGACGCCGAGCGCATGCACGACCCGGTTCATATGCGCGAATCGCCGCTCGTCGAGTACCGAGCACACGACGGTCGGCTGGTTCGCATCTCTGAACGCGTCGCGGCGTTTCACCGCGCCGAGCAGCGCAACGACGTCGAGATGATCTACGCGGTCGAGCATCCCGACGGGCGCAAAGAGCGCCTGGTGTTTGCCTGGCCGCTGCGTTATTTCTTCCGCTACGAAATCGAGCACCTCCTGGCGCGCTGTGGCTTCCGCATCACTGAAGAGTACGGAGATTTTGACCGCTCACCTATCCGCGACAATTCCCCTGAAATGATTTTCGTCGCTGAACCCGGCTGGTAAGAACCAGCAAGCATTGTTGCTACGTTCCGCGTCGGAGAACCTGAACGAAAAAAAGGGCAGCTTGATGAAGAGCTGCCCTTTATCCGTTCTCAGAAGCGCGGCCCAGATTGCTGGATGGGCGGCAATCCAGGCCCGCAACCGCTAAACGTGGATCACCGAGCGCTTAGGGCAAAACGTACCGAACGTCGAGATAAACCATGGTCGTATGCGCGTTCTTCGGTGCACCTGCAGCGACGAACCATGGGCTGCGGAGCACGTACGAGAATTGGGAGATCACTTGCAAGGCCCCATGGTTGGGATTCTTCCAAAGCGTTGGAACGAAACCGACGCTCGGTTCCTGCAAGACTCGGTTTGCGGAATTTGACGAGCCGGGGAATCCGTACCCGACGCAGTTGGAGCCTGCGGGCGGGTTAGCAGCGGGGCAGGCTGACCCAAGCGGAGCCGCAACAAAGCCCCAATTGCGGCCGAAATAGGCGGCGCCGTCGTAGCCATAAACCATTAACTTTGGAGTGGCCTGCCATTCGATGCCGCCGATCCCCGAGCCCGCGTGCACGCAGGAAAGGGTTCCGTTCGCCTTCACAATGACATCGGGACCGAGGCCAAAAATGTACCGGCCTCCCCCACAGCTGTAGAAGGACGTGCCGATCAGACGGAAGTTTTTGACCAGCTCGAGGTTAAAGTTCAATGAGCCGCCGCCCCCTTCGATCGTGTTCGTGGTTGCGGGGCTCGCAAGATTATTGAAGACCTTGAAACTGCGGCTCAAACCCGCAACTTCCAGATGCATGGCCCGCTCGCGCCATTTCCAGTCCCAGGCACTCTTGACGATGATGTCCGGTCTAACGTTCGGAACACTGGTGTTGGCCACGGCCGTTGCCGAACTGGGGTTTCCGCTGCCGTTATCCAACTGAGCGGCGAACGAGCTGTTGGGGAAAATGACGGAAGTAGGTGCGAATTGTTGAGGATTTTCTACGGATACGCCAACCGCCCATGTATCCGACGGATGATAAATCACGCGAAATGCTGTCTGCCGAGCCCAAGTCAGACCCAACTGGTAGTTCGTGTCCATATCTTGAGAGTAGAAAATGTCAGCGGGCATTGGAGATAGTCCGACGCGGTTCGGCGTCAGGAGGGTCCAGGCTTCGCCGGCTAAGACTTCCCACTTTGCGTGACGGACATCTGCCCAATACAGGCGCAACCGGAAGCTATCGCTGTTGCTTGACTGAAAGACGTTTGGCGGCTGAAATCCGAGAAAGTCGCCTTCGACGTATCCGGTCACATTGGTTGATTCGGAAACGGGAGCCTCCACTTTCAGGAAGACGCGCGAGTTTTGGGGAGAAAATCGTAATTCGGTCAAGCGAGCCGCCGGTACTGTGTTGTTGTAGGGGATGCCCGCAAAACTGGTACCGATCCCGCTGCCGACATTGGTGGAGCGGAAGATGGAAGTGAAATCCATGAATCCGCCCGGAGTAAAGTTCGCAGAGCCAATTCTAAAGAAGAGTGGCGACGGTTTCTCGGCGCCTTCATTCCCCTGCGCTGGTAAAGCGGTGGCGGCGCTAACGGGGACCTTGACAGCTCCGCTGCTTTCTTTCAATTCACTCACGGTTGCGTTGAGCGCAGCCGGTGTTGACTTAACTTCGGCGGCCGTGTTCGCCACTACGTTGGTTTTCGCGCTAGCTTCGGCAGCTCGCGCATTCGCGGCCGCAGCGGCTTCGCGCGCTTCGTCAATCTGGCGGTCGCGTTTGGCGAGTTCCTCCTTCAACAACTGGAGCTGCTCCTGTTGCGATTGAATGGCCTGGCGAAGCTCCTCAATCTCGGCAGCGATCGCGGTGTCGGATTTCTCCGCCTTTTTGGCCGCCGTTGGCTTAGCAGGAGCAGGCGCCTTAGCAGGCTTTGGATCAGCTTCTCTTCGTGTGTCAGCGAGCGCCATTCCCGTGGTGAGGAACAGCAAGAGTGTGAGTGCGGCTAGTTTTTTCATTTCATCTCTCTTTTAAGCAAAAGTAGAGTTGCCACCGAAAATATGCGTGTCACCCCGCGGCAAAAGGTAAACAGTGCGTCTTACAATTGCGTCAACTGATTGTGAATATCCTGTAACAGAGAAAAAACATTCACACAAAGCATTGACGCAAAAGAAGTTGGCGGATCTTTAGGGAATCAACAACAGGCGGGGGCCAAAACCAGCGGAAGAAGCATAATCCTGGAAAAGTTTCGGCCGTGCGTCAGTTGTAAGAAGAACCCAACCATCCGCAAACTCCCCAAAACGACCTTCCTTTTGTTCCGCGGGGTGAGAGGCTTATTTCGGCGCTGCAATCGTAAAGGCTAGGACCATTTGGGTC
>DATDNK010000232.1:0-8417 GCA_036518275.1 Candidatus Acidiferrum sp. | reverse complement strand
GGCGCGCTCTTTTTCGCTCGCCAGCATTTCGCGCTCGAGGCGCTGGTCCTCGGCTTCGTCTTTGCCGCGGCGCCGTGTGCCGGCAATGGGACGGTAGAAGACGTCACGTCCCTGCACTTTGACAAGCATTTCCGGCGAACTGCCGACGACCGCTACATCGTTCAGTTGAAGATAAAAAAGATACGGAGAAGGATTCAGAGCGCGCAATTGGCGATAGATTTCGAATGGATCGGCCTGCGCTTTCACGGAAAAGCGCTGGCTCAACACGACCTGGAAAATGTCGCCCGCGCGGATGTACTGCTTGGCTTTGCGAACGACATCGAGGTATTCGGTGCGGGGGAAATTCGAGTTCACTTTTATTGGTGCGCGCTTGGAAGTTTTGGGTGATTTTTTCGGACGCTCCGAAGCAACCGGCTCTTCGAGAAGCTGGCGCGTTCGCTTTATTTCGCGCACGGCGGCGTCATATTTAGCGCGCAAGCTGCCATGGCCTTCCGTGAAAACGTTGCGGACGATCCACAACCGGTGCTGCACATGATCGAAGGCAATGAGGCCGTGATAGAACATGAGCATCGCGTCGTAGAGGCCGATTTCGTCGCGCAGGCGTTTAGGAAGACGCTCGATCAACCGAACCATGTCATAGCTGAAATAGCCGATGGCTCCGGCGACGAGCGGCGGTAAGCCAGGAAGCCGCACGGGACGGAAGCGCTCGACGCGCTCGCGCAAGAAAGAAATGGAATCGCGCTCTTCCCAAATGATGCGGTCGCGGCTTTCAAGAACGCACGCGCCGTTACCGTAGCGAAATACCTCTTCCGGATGCGCGCCAGCGAAAGTGTAGCGCGCAATTTTCTCGCCGCCCTCGACGCTTTCGAGAAGGAACGAGTAGCGCGCGCCTTGCGCAATGCGCAGGTACGCGCTCACGGGAGTCAACAAGTCCGCGGAAAATACGTCGTACACAGGGATAAGGTTCCCCTGTTTCGCCAGGCGCTGGAATTCGCGGAAGTCGGGCTGAATCATGGATGAATGAGTTTACGGCGCAACATTGAAAGTCCAAAGTTGAAATCGTGCTTATTAGACGAGCGTAATGGCAGACAATTTACAGCGTCGAAGGAAGAGGAGTTAAGAACGCCATCGCAGGGCGGAAAGGACAGCACGGCGCATGGCAGCTTCGGGAGCGCGCTTTCCGGTCCAGATTTCCCATTGCGCAAAGCCTTGTGCCAGAAACATGTTCACTCCGGACACCGTAGCAATCCTCTTTTGCGCAGCAATCTCCAAGAGCTTGGTCCTCTCGGGGCGGTAGATGAGGTCCATGACGATGCGACATTGTAACTCACGAGCCGCCAAAGGGGAAATGCCTTCGCGAGGGTGCATGCCGACGGGCGTGGCGTTCAGGATGGCATCGAAGGATTCCGAGTGGAGCGCACGGCGAGGAACCATTTCTCCGCCGACAGCGCGAGCTAACTGCTTTGCTGCGTGCTCGCGCCGAGCGCAAATGAAAACGTTGGCTCCAGCATGCGCCAGAGCAAACGCCGCCGCACGTGCCGAGCCGCCGGCGCCGAAGATCAACACGCGGCTGTCCTGGATGCGCAGCTTCTTCTGCAACGCGCGCAGTACGCCTACATAATCGGTGTTGCAGCCGTACAGTGAGCCATCGCGTTGGACCACCACGGTGTTCACCGCGCCAATCTCCGCTGCCAGCGGATCGCATTCTTTCAGATGCCTTAGGATGGTCTGCTTGTGGGGCAGAGTGACACTGAACCCGCGGATTCCGAAATCGGGAACACCTTCAAGAAAGTCGCTCAACTTGTGCACCAAAAACGGTAGGTAGACCGCATTCAGGTGGCGGTCGGCGAAGCCCGTATTGTGAAGCAAGGGAGAGAGAGAATGGGCAATGGGGTCACCAATCACACCGTAAACCTTTGTCTTGCGTGTGAGCAAGTGGGCTCGATACAGACGAAGCATTTCGTCGAGCCCAACCTGGCCAGGGGCGGTTGCTTCTGCCACCGGGGCATAGGCAAGGGCGCTGCCTTCTCGCAAGGCAAGAAGTCGCGCGGGCAGACCCACGTCCCCCATGGGTACGGCCACGAAGGCTCGGGAGCGCCGGGCCACCTTCAAGAGGCGAACGCTGTCTGTAATAGTCTTAGCCTGCGCCGCGATTTTGACGGCGTCGACCAAACCATGGCGCGCCACGACGATCTTGGGTGGCAGACTGGGCATACGGTCAAAATCATGAATCGAGAGCAAAATGCGAGGAGGAACGGGATAAGCCCGCAACAAACCTTCAGGCAATTCGCGGAAGGTCTCCATTTCGATGTCGCACCACTCGCAGCCTGCACCGCGGGCCTGGGTAAGCCAGTAAAGCTGGCGAGCAATGTCCCCGTTAAACCTTCCCCCACCTTCTTTGCGTCGGCAAGTGGCTAGAAAGGTGGCACTTGCGGCGTTGAACCCCTTAAGCCAACGGATAAACCGTGAGCGCTCAGCATCGCTCCGTAACCAATCAAGGCGTATTTCCGCAGTCCGAGTGCTTCGCAACCCCATACGCAACTGCCGGGACATCTCCACCGCTGTGGAAGCTGCCACAACCGCGCAAACCCGCCGGACTCCCGTACCGAACAGAGCCATCCCCATCCTGCGCCGCCAAGCTACTGAAAAGACGGCTCCTTAGTATGCCGTATCAAAAGTGTAAAGCAACCCTAGGCTATTGGTTGACGCGGGGGACCGGCCTTGATAGTTTCGCTTAGAAAAGTCTCTGCACGGCCGGTTGGGCGTGTCTTCGAAGGAGTCGTGAAATGCGCACGAAAATAGCTGTTTTGTCGCTGGTCGGGATGATGGGTGCCGCGGCCGGTTTAGCACAAGAGATCCGAACTGCCCCGAAGGTGATAACCGAGCCCGACTACAACATGGTCAATTGTTCGGGTTTTGTGACGGACCAGAAGGTCTCTGGGGAATTCCGGCTCATCTCGGGCGAGCAGTCGAACTACAAGCTCACATTTTCCAGTGGCGACTACGTGTATATCAATCGCGGGCAGGACAAGGGAGTCCGTGTTGGCGATCGTTTTTTCGTGGTGAGAGCCAATGACTATGTCGGAAGAACGCCATGGTTCAAGTGGCAGGACAAGCTGATGAGGGCCATGGGTACGCCCTATATCGATGCGGGACAAGTTCGCGTCGTCAATGTGCAGCCGAAGGTCTCCGTAGCGCAGATCATTTTCTCTTGCGACTACATGCAGCGCGGAGATGTCGTTCTGCCCTACCAAGAGCGCCCAACACCTCCTTTCAAAGAAGCGGCTGCGTTTGATCATTTTGCGCCTGTGAGCGGGAAGCCTGTGGCGATGGTAGTTGCAGGGAAGGACAATTCCGCGGCCTTTGGGAAGAACAGCACGGTGTACATAAACCTGGGGACCAATCAAGGCGTTAAAGTTGGCGATTATTTGCGCATCTTCCGCTATCAAGGCTCCACAGCCGAGACTGTGCCGCAAACTAAGAATTATCAATTCGAGATGTACGGGTTCGGGAGCGCACCGCAACGTTACAGCTGGAACGACCTGCCTCGCGAGATTCTTGGTGAGGGCCTGGTGTTCAATGTCAGCCGCAATTCGTCTACGATAATGATCACGGTTAGTTCATCCGAGATTTACGCCGGCGATTACATCGAAATCGAATAAAGTCTGACATAACGTAGAAGATTCCAGCCCGTGCGTTTTTCCTGCACGGGCTTTTCTTTGCAAGATGGCGGCTCAATCGGCGAGCAATCGCTACAACGATGACGGTCAGGTTTCTCCGGAGGGTGAATGCTCCGAAAAGACCTCGCAGGTGAATCCAAAGATGTACGTTTCCGGGTCTTTCCATGACTCACGCGTCAATCCGGCTTTCCGGCAGGTTTCCTCAAGAAACTGCTCGCGGGTAAGCCGATGTTCGATGGCGACCTGAGGCAGAAGCAGTCCCCGTTGTGCGTGATTGATGATCAGGAGTCCGTGGAGTCCGATTTCGATGGCTTCCGGGAGAATCGGTTCCAAGGGGGAAAGCAAGGAGATTTCGATGCTCATCTCCCCAATCTGAGACTCTTTCAGGGGTGTAAAACGAGGGTCCTCCAGGGCAGCACTGACGGCGCAACGGACGATGGCCTCTCCCAAGAGTTCGCTGGGTTCGGTTACCCCAATGCATCCCTGCAGGCGGCCACGGACATGAAGGGTGACAAAGACTCCCCGGCACTGGGAAAAGACTCCTTGGCGCGGAATGACCTCAGGCAGTTTCCGGTGCAATACGGCTTCGCAAATAGCTTTGCGGGCTAGCTCCAGCGCGGCTCGCTGCTCCGCTTCAGAGAGGAACGGCATCCTGAGACTTCTTGCGGGCTTCCAGCATGCGCAACTTGCGGCGCTGCTTAATGCTGTCGTCAACGTGGTTCCAGAAACGCAGGAAATATTGCGCGGCAGACACCAAGGCGCTGATCACCACGAGCCACATGAGAGCGAGACCCAGGAGATTTAGCGAGGGATGTCTTGCAGCTACGATCACGATCGCCACAGCGCAAACCTGCAAGACCATTTTGGTTTTACCCAGAGTAGAGGCTTCAATCGTGAAGCCCTCAGCGGAAGCGATATTGCGCAGGCCGAGAACTGTGAATTCCCGCCCAATAATGATCACGACCATCCAAGCGTTGACCAGATGCATGTCCACGAGAGCGATGAACGCTGCGGAAATCAGCAATTTGTCGGCGATGGGGTCGAGAAGAATGCCGAGCGTCGTCACTTGCAGGCGCCTGCGTGCCAAATAGCCGTCCGCCCAGTCGGTCGCCGCAGCCAGCAATAGGATCAGGACTCCCCAGACTTCGAAGTGGATGGTAAGGCCGAACATCTCCACGGTCGGGCTGCGGGTGAGGAGAATCACGATGAGTATAGGAACGAAGAATATCCGCAGCAGCGTCAATGAGTTTGGAAGATTCATGGGCGAATGACGGCGAGGAGCCGCCCTGTGGCTACCGCCACCGCAATTTCACTATAGACTCCGGCTACCGACGCGTCAACACGTCTAAACGCCTGCAACGGGCACGAGTCACTCGGGCGTATGATGGTCGCGTAGCGCCGCTTAGATACCGCCTGGTTAACACTTTAGTTCCGCTGACTGCACCAAGAAGCCATCGCAGGGTTTGTGGCTAATGCTGCAAGACTGTGCAAATGTGTTTCACGATACTTAAGAGACTGCGCACTAGAATTTGCAGTGTTAACGTGGGAGAGGTGAAGATAAGCTATCTGTTTTCAGCGTGTTACAGAGGACTACAAAGCGGAGGCCCCGATTGCATCGCAGGTTCGAGACAGCACGTGGCAAACCCGGAAACGCAGTTTCCACAGCGTTTTCCACAGGCAAGTCGTCCATCACAAAAGCCTGTCCTGTGACGTTCCAACTGCTGCGAAATGAAGGACTAACGGGGTTTTCTCCCGTTTATCCTGAAGTAAGCAATCCAAAGGAAAATAAGTCATCAGATGGCGCGTGGCCCACGAAGCAGCCGCGCCGGCAACAGAAAAAGGGCGCTAATCAGGGTCAAGACCCCGTGGACAGCGATACCAAAAATGCGCAAAGGCAAAGTCAGGAGCCACACAATGGGATAAAGCACCAGAGCCAGTAATGCGATAGGCCAGCACAGGACGAACAAAATGCACCACAGAAAGAACGCAGCCATGGCCACCTCGCTTAAGAGCCTGCGAAAGTCAAAGACGCACTCACAACGCCTCTCGCCAGTCACTCAGAACTACGATAGAGAAGCGAGAAAAGTTCCATCCACCCGATAGTCGTTCAGCCGCAGCTTCTTTGCGACCGAAGAGGGAACCTCTGCGTCAAGCCGCATATGCGAATCGTCGATTTCCGAGCGCAAAACGCGTCCCAAGGCATGGATCATCGCCAGCGTGCGCGCCTCTGCTAGCGGCAGCCGGATAGAAAGCTTCAGGAGCGGATCGATGGGCATGGCAGCGTCCATGCGACGCAACAATTCAGGGATTCCATCCCCGGTCAACGCGGACACAAGCACTGGCGCATTGCCGCCGGCCCTCGCTGCGCTCGCCGCCAGTGCCTGTCGCTCTTCGGGGCTGAGGCGGTCCACCTTGTTCAGCACATGCAGCCGGGGGCGTTCGGCAACGTCAAGCTCGAGCAGAATCTTCTCGACGTCTTCATCCAGATCCTCGTAGTGAGGGTTCGAGACGTCGCTAACGTGCAGAATCAGAGCCGCTTCTTGTACTTCTTCCAGCGTGGCGCGAAACGCTGTCAGCAGCCCTTTGGGGAGGTCGCGAATGAAACCCACCGTGTCGGACAGCAGCACACGGCGATTCGAGAGTAGGCGAATCGCTCGGATGGTCGGGTCCAGCGTCGCGAACATCTTCGAGGAAACTAGCACCTCTGCGCGGCTCAAAGCGTTGAACAACGTCGATTTACCGGCGTTGGTGTAGCCCACGAGCGTGATGGTTCCCAACGGAACGGCATTGCGTGCTTCGCGGCGCAGTGCCCGCTGCTTGCGCACCTCGTCAATGCTGGCTTCGATCTTGCGCACCCGCTCACGAATACGGCGCCGATCGGTTTCCAACTTTTTCTCACCAGGACCACGAACACCGATGCGACCCGCGCCGCCTCCGGTCCCTCCAGCCCCACCGCCGCCGCTCTTACCGCCGAGACGGGACATGGCCGTGCCCTTCCCCGTCAGGCGCGGCAGCAAGTAATTCAGTTGCGCCAGTTCCACCTGCAACTGGCCTTCGCGGCTTCGGGCATGGCGTGCAAAGATGTCGAGAATAAGCTGCGTACGGTCAATCACGCGGCGATCCGTGGCAGTTTCGATGTTCCGCTGCTGAACCGGAGAGAGGTTGCTGTCGAAGATGATCAGCGGCGCCTTGTGCGCGGTCGCTTCGGCACGAATCTCGTCCAGCTTGCCACGCCCGACCAGAGTGGCGGGATCGGCAGCCTCACGCAACTGGAACACAGTTCCGGCAACTTCCGCCCCCGCGCTGCGCGCCAACTCAACCAATTCGGAAAGGGACTCGCGACCCTGCTCGCCCGCGGGCATGCCGGGAAAGCGGGGCGCACGCTTCCACCCCACGCCGACCAGCAACGCGCGCTCCGCTGTCGAGACTGGATGTTGTGCTTTTGTCACGGAAGCTGGCTAGGAGTCACGATACGGTCTTGCACTTTCTGGAGGAGCCCATCCTAATGATAATTATACACCCCTCTTGCGCCGTGACGCGCTTCCAGCCCTTGAGATTGCAAGAAGCGGAAGACGCTGGCTTGCAACTCGGTTTCATCGCCAAAGCCGGGAAACCACTGTACCGCCGCTTCTTTGCGGAACCAGGTGAGCTGACGCTTGGCGTAGCGCCTCGTGGCTTGCTGAATGGCCTCGCGTGCTTGCTGCAGCGACAATTCGTTGAGCAAAACGGCGCGCAATTCGCGATAGCCGATAAAATCAAACGGTTTCGCACTTTCTTCCAAACCGCTCTTAAGAAGGTTCTGAACTTCCTGCATCCATCCCTGCTCAAGCATGGAAGTTGTTCGCGCTTGAATTCGCTCATAGAGCTTCTCGCGCGGGGGCACTAAGCCGATTTTCACCGCTCGCCACCCTTCGAGCGGTTTGCGCCCAGTTCGATGCACTTCAGAGATGGGCTTGCGCGCCAGCAGGCAAACTTCGATGGCGCGAATCAGTTTTTGTTCGTCCGCGGAAGCAATTTTGTTTGCGGTGTGCGGATCCAATCTTTTCAGAATTCCGTGAAGATGGCCGGACGGATGCTCTTCAGCACTTGTGCGCAATCGCTCGCGCAGTTCTTCCGAGCGCTGCGGAACTTCGGCGAGGCCCTCAAGCAGCGCTCGGAGATACAATCCTGTACCAACCGTGAGGACCGGCAAGCGTTTTCGGCGCCGCATATCTTCGAGGACCGCTAGTGCCCTTTCGCGGTAGCCGCCGGCTGTGGCAGCTTCGCGGGGATCCAGCACATCTACCAAGTGATGTGGCACGCCACGGCGCTCCGCAGCTTTTGGTTTGGCGGTGCCGATATCAAATCCACGATACAACTGCGTGGAATCGCACGCGATGATCTCGCCGCCTAGCCGCTCCGCCAGCCACGCTCCCAGCGCGGACTTGCCCGATGCCGTCGGTCCAACGATGGCCACGAGAAATGGCTGCCAATTTTTCGGATTCATCGAAACAGGAGGTGCCGCGCGCGCACAAAAATGAAGATGAGCACAAACAGCGCGAGGAGAAGACTGCCAATAATCTGCTGGCGCTGGAGCTTCATTGGTAGGCGGCTTCAATCGGCAAGTTGTACAGGAAAATAAACCGCAGCTCGATGTAAGGGCCGCTAAAAGCTGGAGGCAGCGGCTCGAAGGGGTTGGACGAACGAATCGCGGAGACAGCGGCCCTGTCCAAAGGCTCTTTACCTGAACCCATAATT
>DATDNK010000231.1:0-3803 GCA_036518275.1 Candidatus Acidiferrum sp. | reverse complement strand
CGTTGATTGCCAGAGCCGAAGCGCAGAGCCCCGAGGCGGGGTTTGCCGAGCGCGTCGCTGAGAATCAGGGGCGCGTCTTTCAAATTGCCTACAGCGTTTTAGGCAATTCCGCCGACGCCGAAGACGTCGCCCAGGAAGCGTTCCTGCGCGCCTTCCGGAAGCTGGAGTCGCTGCGCGAAGCAGAGAAATTTCGGGGTTGGGTGAACCGAATCGTTTTCCGGCTCGCCCTGAACCGCAAGAGAGGTTATCGCCGCCGCCTGGCGCGCGACGCAGCCTGGCAGAATGTGGAATCACCGGCCATGGTGGATGGCGTGAAAGAGGCGGAGCAGCAAGTGATGCTGGACCGGCTGCGCATAGAAATCGAGCGCTTGCCGAAGAAACTTCGCCGGGCTTTGCAACTGTCTCTCGGGGAAGAGATGGAAGCCACCGACGTGGGCGCGGTGCTGGGGATTCCCGCCGGCACAGTGAGGTCCCGCGTACATGCGGCACGAAAACTCTTGTTGGAAGTGATGCAATGAAAAGCCCTTGCGAGAAGTGGAAAGACGCGTTGCGCGAGGCCGCGCTGACAGGAGCAAGTTCGCCGGAACTTGCAGCGCACCTGCAAACCTGCGTGCATTGTTCTGCGGATCTGCGAGAGCTTGAGGCTCGCCGGCAACGTTTGGATGTTTTGCTGCCTCAGATAGCAGGGGGCGCAGAGCCCTCTGTGGATTTTCGAGCGCGCGTCCTTGCCGCCACAGAATCGGCCGGCAAAAACAAGCGGCTGGCGCGCTGGCAGGCGTGGACACTTGCAGGTATGGCGGCCACGGGTGCGATCGTACTTTTGGTCAGTTCGGTCTGGCGCCGCGCAGCTGTAGGAAAAATTCAGCCCGAAGAGCTTGCGGCCGCGCAGCAACTCGCGGAATGGCATGCCCCCAGTGATTCCTTACTGGCGACTCCCGGCCGAGAGATTCTGAGAACGACGCCAAAACTCGGCAAATCCTATTTGCGTGTCCCCGTGAAAGAAGCGAAGGAGGAATAGATGAGAACGGGACTTGTTTTCTGCATTTGCACCTTGGTCTTGCTTGGGCCCGGAGTAGCCCGCGGGCAGCAGCCCGACCAGGACCCCATCGGGCAAAGCTTTTTCCCTCCGGAACTCGTGATTCAGCATCAAGAGGCCATTGGGCTAAGCGCCGAGCAAAAAGATGCCTTCAAGGCGGAAATCCGTCAGGCGCAACTAAAATTCACGGAATTGCAGTGGAAGCTGCAGGACGAAATGGAAAAGATGGTCTCGCTGATCAAGCAGCCGCACGTGGACGAACAACAGGTCCTTGCGCAACTCGACAAAGTCCTCGCCGCGGAACGCGAAGTGAAAAGAGAGCAAATCACGCTGCTCGTGCGCATCAAAAACAAATTAACTCCCGAGCAGCAAAGCAAGCTCGCGGAGTTGCGAGGCAAGGCGGCGAGCAAATAGCAGTGAAGAACTTAATACGAAGACCAACTTATGTAGCCCCGCTGTTTCACATTCATTCGTAAGCCACAAGTTGAGACTACTCGCCTATCTTTCTATCCAGACGCAATAGAAGTTTGCGCGCAGGAAAGAGCATAATAGAGGCGCAGAAGCAACAGAATAGACGTGAGAGGCAGAGGCAAGCCATGAACAACGGACACAGCGAGCGTTTGAGAACGCCGTTGATTCGCGAAAACGGGAAGCACCGGCCGGCGACGTGGGACGAGGCCCTGGACCGTGTGGCGGCGGGATTCCGCAGGCAAGTGGAGAAGCACGGCCCGCGGACATTTGGCATGTTCAGTTGTTCGAAGACCACCAACGAGCTGAATTACGTCGCGCAAAAGTTCGTTCGCTCGGTCATCGGCACGAACAACATTGACAGCTGCAACCGGACTTGACACGCCCCCAGCGTCGTCGGTCTGGCGACGGTTTTCGGAGCGGGCGGCGGAACGAGTTCGTACCGCGAAATCGAAGAGGCAGACGTTATTCTCCTTTGGGGCTCGAACGCGCGCGAGACGCATCCGATTTTCTTTCATCATGTGCTGAAGGGGATTCGCAACGGCGCGAAGCTTCATGTGATTGATCCGCGCCGGACAAGTTCGGCGCAGTGGGCGGAAACGTGGCTGGGCCTCGATGTGGGCAGTGACATCTCCTTGGCCAACGCCATGGCCCGGGAAATTATTCATTCGGGCCTCGCCAACGAAAAGTTTATTCAACATGCGACCAGCGGATTCGACGCTTATCGCGCGTGCGTGGAGAAGTACACGCTGGAGCGCGCCGAGCGCGAAACCGGCGTGCCCGCGGAAGTGATTCGCCAGACCGCGCACGCTTATGCCAAAGCCAAGCGCGCGCAGATTTGCTGGACGCTGGGCATCACCGAGCATCACAACGCCGTGGACAACGTGCTGGCGCTGGTCAACCTGGCGCTGCTGACCGGGCACGTGGGGCGCTATGGGAGCGGCGTGAATCCGCTGCGCGGGCAAAACAATGTGCAAGGTGGCGGCGACATGGGGGCGATTCCCGACCGGTTGCCGGGTTTTCAACACGTGGAGAACGCGGAGTTGCGCGCGAAGTTCGAGCGCGCGTATGGAGCGAAGATCGATCCCAAGCGCGGGCTGCACTTGAGCGGAATGTTTGAAGCCATGGAGCGCGGCGAACTCACCACTCTTTACGTTCTAGGCGAGAATCCAATCGATTCCGAAGCGGACCGTCACCGCGCCGTGAAGCTCATGAGCGGGCTGGAATTTCTGGTGGTGCAGGATCTCTTTTATACGAAGACCGCCGAGTTGGCGCACGTCATCTTGCCGGGTTCGGCCGGCTGGTGCGAGACCGAAGGCACGGTGACGAGCAGCGAGCGCCGCGTGCAGCGCGTGCGCGCAGCCGTGCCGCTGCCCGAAGGCATCCGCGATGACATGGAAATTATTTACGAACTCTCGAAGCGGTTTGGCCGCGACTGGGGCAAACCGGATGCGGAAGCCATCTGGAACGAGCTGCGCTCGTTGAGTCCCATGCATGCGGGGATGAGCTACAAGCGCCTCGAAGAACTCGGCGGGATTCAGTGGCCCTGCTACGATGAAACACATCCCGGTGAAATGTATTTGCACAGCCGGCTGTGGCGCGAACCCCTGATCGGTCCGCGCGCTCCGTTCAGTGTGGTCGAGTTCGAGCCGCCGGTGGATGAACTGAACGCGGAATATCCGATTCGTTTGACCACCGGACGAATTCTGGATTCTTACAACACCGGCGAGCAAAGCCGGCGCTTTCCCTCTCCGTTGCGCCGCGCGGCGACGATTGATTTGTCGCCGGAAGACGGCAAGCGCTACAAAGTTTGCGAAGGCGAACAAGTGCGCGTGAGTTCGCGTCGCGGGTCGGTGCTCGCGCCGGTGCGGTTTGATCCTGGCTTGCGGCCGGGTCTCGCTTTCCTTGCGGTGCATTTTCACGACGAGATTGCGACCAACGACCTCACCATTGACGCCGTAGACCCGAAATCCGGAACGTCGGAATTCAAAGCGACAGCAATTCGCATCGAGAAGTGCGTGGAGAATTGAGTGGACCTTCACCTGACTGCGGCCAAAGCAAGTCCTGAAGAGCAGGCTGCCGTCGACACAATCCTCGGAAAGCCAGAGTCGGGCTGGAGCGGAGGACTGCGAAAGATTGAGAGCGAAGGCCGCGCTGCATTTGATGGCCGTGGATCGTTGGATGGCAAACCGGCACATTCGAAGCGTCATCTGCTACTCCCTGTGCTCCATGCGATTCAAGGACGCATCGGCTGGATCAGCCCGGGCGCGCTGAATTACGCATCGTTGCGATTGGGCGT
>DATDNK010000230.1:0-6377 GCA_036518275.1 Candidatus Acidiferrum sp. | reverse complement strand
GATGGCGTTCAAGCGAATCCGGATGCTCCGGCGGAGGACGCGGAAGAGACAGGCGGGAAGCTAAAAAGGAAGAAAAAGGGCGCGGACAAGCCTGTACCTGCGACAAAGCCGGGCGAGATTATGGTCAGCCGGCGGCTGTACCGCTCGGGGCAGAGCGAATACCTCATCAATGGACGCGTGGCGCGGCTGCGCGACATCCAGGAAATGTTCATGGGCGTGGGGCTGGGTCCGGATTCCTACGCCATTATCGAGCAGGGGCGCATCGGCCTGATTTTGTCGACGAAGCCAATGGAACGGCGGGCCATCATCGAAGAAGCCGCTGGGGTGACGAAATTCAAGACCAAGAAGCGCCTGGCGGAAGCGAAGCTGGAATCGTCAAAGCTGAATCTGGCGCGTGTCAACGACATCGTCATTGAAGTGGAGAAACAACTTGGCTCGCTGAAGCGGCAGGCTGCGAAGGCGCGGCGGTTTTCGGAGATTCGCGAGCAAATGCGCGGAATCGTGCGCCAAATGCTGGCAGGCAAGGCGCGCGAACTGGATGCCGCTGCGGAAAAGATTGCCAAGCAACTCGAAGAGTTGAGCGCCGCGGAGGCGCAGCGCGCCACGGCGATTCAGCAGATGGAAGGCGAACAGGACCGGCTGAATCAGCGGATCTACGAACTCGATGCGGAAATCCGGCAGAACCAGAATGTGTTGAACTTGACGACTCTGGAAGTGGATCGGAACGAGAATAAGATTGTGTTCAACCGGCAGCGCGCGCAGGAATTGGCCGGGCGCTACGCGCAAATGGACGCGGAGCTAAAGCAAGCCCAGGCGCAAGCGGCAGAATGGGAGACCCGAAGCGCTACGCAGGTGCAAGCGGTAACGCTTCTGCGCGAGGAATCGGGCACGCTGGACGGACGCGTGGAAGAGCTTTTGCAGCGCGCCGAGCAGCGCGCGGAACAGATTCGCGAAAGCGAAGGCCAGATCGAAGCGCTGCGGCAGCGCGCTTCGGAAGCGGGCGAAAGCCTGCTGCGGCTTCACGGCGAGCAGAAACAGGCAGAAGAAGCGCTGGTGCATCAAAACGAGGCGCTGCGGAAACTGGAAGCGAACGAGCACGAAGTGCTGGAAATTTCGATGCGCGCGCGCGACGATGCGGAACGCGCGGCGCATGAGCTGGAAGCTGTTTCGGGGCAGCTCAGCGCGCTGAAGCAGAGCGTGGCGGAGCTGCAAGCGAAGCTCGGCAGATTGCGCGAGCAGCGCGATGGCTTGACGAAGGAAGCAGATGCGCTGCGCGATTTGCTGGCTGGAGCGCGCGCGCGGCACTCGACGCTGACGCAGATTCTGAACGACCGATCGTATACGGCCGAAGCCGTACAGAAACTCTTTGCTGCGAACCAGCACGGAGGGGGGCAACAATTCCGGGCCGTGGGCGTGCTCGCGGACTACGCGGAAGTCGAAGAGAAACACGAAACGGCAATTGAGCAGTTCCTGCGCGACGAGCTCGAGTTCGTGGTCGTGGAGACGTTCGACCACGCGCGCACCGGCATTTCCATGCTCCGCGACGAAGTCGGCGGCCGAGCAACGTTTTTCGTGGATTCGCTGCAGAAGTTGCGGCTGGCAAACGAGTACGAGCCGATTGCGCATTTTCACCCGGAAGATGGCGTGATTTCGCGGATGGACAAGCTAGTCGAGTTCCGCGATCCACTGGGACCTGCCGCGAAGCAGTTTTTGCCGCGGCTGCGTTCGGCGTATTTGACTGACAGCGCCGTGGCGGCGGAAAAACTTGCCCGGGACAATCCCCACTACGCCTTTGTGACTCCTGACGGCACGTCCT
This sequence comes from Candidatus Acidiferrum sp., assembly GCA_036518275.1. Classification (GTDB taxonomy): domain Bacteria; phylum Acidobacteriota; class Terriglobia; order Acidiferrales; family UBA7541; genus Acidiferrum. The sequence goes on along the minus strand of DATDNK010000230.1, from coordinate 4,561 downwards.
ATCAGGGGCGCATGGTCACCGGCGGGCGACCGGACGAAGCGGGGCCGCTGGGCATGAAGCGCGAATTGCGCGCGCTGAATGCCGAGGTGATGCATCTCGAACACGACATGAACGAAAAGCAGGCGGCGCTCGAAGCGGCAACTGCGGAGTTGCGCGCGACGGAGCAAGCGTTGGAAGAGATTGACGCGAAGCAACGCGACGTCGAACGCGAAGTGATTTCGGCACAGCACCGCCACAGTCATATGCAGACGGAGTTGGCGCGGCTGGGATTGGAACTGACGGTTTGCCAGAACGAACTCGCTCGTGTGCGGAAAGAATCTGAGAATGCGCGGCAGCGTGCGGAACGCGCGAAGCACGAGCATGCGGCAGCGGCTATGAATCGCGCTGAGGCGGAAACCGAAAGCGCTCGGCTGACCGAGGAGCTGGCTGTACTGCGCGGGTCGGTGCAAACCGAGCAGCACGAGTTGGCCACCGCGCGCGCCGGCCTGGCTGCCATCAATGAGAGGCTAGCTGCGGCGGAAGCGCTGGTGACGCGGCTGCGCGAGGAACGCACGGAGATGGAACGCCGCGAGACGGCGCTGCAGCAGCAAGTGCTGTCAATCGGCGACGAAACCACAGGGCTTGCGAAGCAAAATGAAGAACTGACGCAGCAACTGGAAGGCTTGCGTAGCGAAAAATTGCGGCTCGAAGCGCGGCAAAAAGAACTTGAGAGCGAGTGGGAATCCGCGCGCACGCGCGTCACGCAGACCGAAGATCACGTGCGCATGAGCCGGCAAGAGCTGCAGGAATTGCGTGAGCAGCGCAATCACGCGGAAGTGGAGCGCGCGAAAAACCAATCCGACCGCGAGCACTTGCGCGAAACGTGCATGAGCGAGGTGAACGCGCAACCGGAAGACTTGATCGCAACGGAAGCGGCGTTCATGAGCGGTGAGGAACTGGCCACCGCGGAAGCGAACTACCGCGACATGAAGCAGCGCATCGAGAACATGGGTGCCGTGAACATGATGGCGCTTGAAGAATTTAATGAGTGCGAGCAGCGCTTCACCTTCCTGACTCGGGAGCGGGATGATTTGCTGAAATCGATTGCGGATACGCAGCAGGCGATTGTCGAGCTGGATCAGGCCACAAAAGAGAAATTCGAGCACGCGTTCCACGCAATCAACAAGAGCTTCTCCGACGCCTTCCACGCAATTTTTGGCGGTGGCATGGCGGAAATGCGCCTGACCGAGCCAGACAGCTCTGGCGACGCGGGCATCGACATTGTGGCCTCGCCTCCGGGCAAGCGGCTGCAAAACGTGCTGCTGCTTTCCGGCGGCGAGAAAGCCATGACCGCCCTGGCCCTGCTCATCGCAATCTTCCGCTACCAGCCAAGCCCGTTCTGCATCCTGGATGAAGTCGATGCGCCACTCGATGAAGCGAACGTCGGGCGGTTCACGAAATTGATCGGCGAGATGAGTGACCAGACGCAGTTCATTGTGGTCACCCACAACCGCAAGACAATGGAAATCGCGCCGGTACTCTACGGTGTGACCATGCAGGAGCCGGGCGTTTCGAAACTCGTCAGCGTGCGCTGGGAAGAAACTGAGAATGAAAGTTCCAGACGGCGCGCCGCGGCAGCCTCGGCTGCCTAGAAAATTTGTGCGGTGTCGCTGACGCACGCAACAAAGAACGATCGCCAAATGAAAATCTTCTTCGCGCCTTGTTTATCGCTTCCATAACATTTTTCAATCACGTTTCGCACAGATTTCCACCGCTGCTGCCTTTGACTTCGCGATGCGGTGCGTTAGAATGCAAAACACTGCGTCGGGGAGATGTTCTCTGTGTCAACTGCTCCTGCCATGAAAGTTTTGAGCGAAACTCAATTCGGCGGATTGAAGCCGAGCGCACGCGGGAAAGTGCGCGACATCTACGATTTGGGCGACAAGTTGCTCATCGTCGCCACAGACCGGCTCTCGGCCTTCGACGTGATTCTGCCCACGCCGATTCCCGACAAAGGGCGCGTGCTCACGCAACTGTCGCTCTTCTGGTTTGAGCTGTTGAAGGACGTCATTCCCAATCATGTAATTAGTGCCACGGAATTCCCAGCGCCCTTTGACGCGTTTAGAAATGATCTGGTGGGGCGTTCCATGCTGGTTCGCAAAACAAAGCCCCTCCCGATTGAGTGTGTGGTGCGAGGCTACCTTTCGGGCTCGGGTTGGAAAGACTATCGTGTTTCTGGAAAAATCTGCGGCATTGCCCTGCCCGTGGGGTTGCAAGAATCCGGCCGGTTGCCGCAGCCGATTTTCACGCCTGCGACAAAAGCGATAAGCGGTCACGATGAGAATATCTCCTTCGATCAGGCCGAGAAGATGATCGGCAAGGATCTCGCCGAAAGGGTTCGCGCGCTCAGTCTGGAATTATACGGGCGCGCCGCGAAGCATGCCGAACCGCGTGGAATCATCGTGGCGGACACCAAATTCGAGTTCGGCCTGCTGAACGGTCAACTGATCTGGATTGACGAAGCGTTGACCCCGGACTCATCGCGCTTCTGGCCTGCCGCGCACTACAGCCCCGGTGGGCCTCAGGCTTCTTTTGACAAACAGTTTGTGCGGGACTATCTCGAACGGATGCGCTGGCCCAAAACCCCGCCGGGGCCGGAACTGCCACCGGAGGTCGTCGACGCCACTCGCGAGAAATACCGCGAGGCGTACCGCATTTTGACCGGTCGTGAATTGACATAGCAACCGGGGCCCTACGCAAAATACAAAAGCGGAGCGTGTCATCGTGAAAGATCAACTGGATGGGCTTGTCAATCAAATGGTGGAGCGCGGGATTTACTTTGACGAGGCCATCGGAGAATTTGAGAAACGGTTCATCAAACGCGTATTGGACCGCGCCAACGGCAATCAATCACGCGCGGCTCAGCTTCTGGGCATTCATCGCAATACGCTGAGTCGGAAGATCGAGGAGTATAAGCTGGATACGAATGGCCACCGGCGGCGATCGCGCTAAAATTACCGCTTATCTGTAAAAAACTGCCGCAAAACAAGACGGCTCTCCCCGGCGGGAGAGCCGTTTCTTGCTTTCATAAAGAAGCTTAATTGGACTTCCCGCTTGGTTTCCTGGCGGGCCGACGCACAGGCGGCTTCTTAGGTCCTTTCTCCTTCGGGATGTCTTCTGCCTTCACTTTGGCCTTGTCCCAATGCAAGAAGAAGGCGGGGTCAGGATCGTAGGCGACCAGGGTGCCGGTAAAGTGGATGGGGCTGCCTTTTTCGACGCGTGCAGCTTCCGGCTGGCCCACGACTTTTACGTCCATATTGGGAATCGTCGCGGCGTCGAATTCCGCGTCGCTGGTCACAAAGGCAATCTTCAACACGATCGGTTCGCCTGGGACGACTTCAATGACTTTGCCCGGAACTTCCGGAAACTCCAGACCGCACGCCGCGAGCCAAGTCAGCTTGCTCTTGTCACCTCCCGCCTTGAGGTCGGTGAAGACCGAAGCGATGGTCATGTCCTTTTGAACGGCGCTGATGTCCGTGGCGCTCGGCAAAGTGTAGCTGCTTGGACGCTCCGCTGAACTGCCGGCAAGCTGCAGAAGCTCATTCAGCTCGCCATCCGTCAAGTTGTCACAAACGTTCCCGCCCTGGTAGTTGGCGACCAATTTCTTCAAATAATCCTTCACCTGAGCCGCTTGTTTCTGCGTCGCACTCTTGGAGGTCACTGCTTTTGCAAAGTACCAGAAGGCATCCATTTGTTGCGGAGGCGTCATGGCCATGTAGGCCTTTCCAAGGTTGTAATTCGTGCTTAGGTCGTCGGGATTCAGCGCCAGAATCGCCTTGTAAGATTCCACGGCTCCGGGATAATCCTTGGTCACCATTGCCGCAGTCGCAGCCGTATAGTTGAAGAGAATCATGGGCTGCTGTTTTTGTTTCTTAAAGTCCTCGTCGGTCACATTGTCGGGCTTTTTGACTCCGTCCAGAGCCTTTAAGCCAGCCAACGCCGCTTCGCGCGCTTTGGCGGCCCCAGAGGTTTGCTCGGCAGGCGGCAGAGTCGCGTAAGCACGCGCTCGCTCGAACAACACCTGGTAACGGACTACCGCTTCTACTTTGTCGCCCAGCGCCACAGTCTTGTCCGCATACTCCATCACTTTTTGCGGGTTCTTGAGTTGATTGTAGGCGTTGATGTAGAGGGGATACACGTAAACGAGAAGCGCGGAATTCGGATACTTTGCGACAAAATCGTCAAGGCATCTCGCCTGCGTAGCAGGGACCTTCTCCGCGGCGCACGCCTGTTCCGCGTTGTACTCGACCAGCGTGTATGGGGGAGCTTTCGTGCTGTCTTGCCCCGTTGTGGGCGCTTGCGCGCGCAGGCTGCTCGAGCTCCCAAGAATTAGACAAAGCGCCACCAGCGCAATACACGCCCATTTCCTTGTTCCATTCATTCCGGTTTCTCCTCGTTGAGATTCCGTGCATCCATTCGTGTTCCGGTGCAACCCGGAATTCTTCTGCCGCGAATCATTCTGTCTCGGAAAACTCTGGGATTATAGGAAAAGCCCCGCTCAATCCGCAAGCAATTCTCCTCG
>DATDNK010000229.1:0-5908 GCA_036518275.1 Candidatus Acidiferrum sp. | reverse complement strand
ATCTATCAGGGCATCACTACGGAGATTACCGGCGAAGGCGAATCCATTGCGCCTATGAATGACTTCATTCGCCGGTCGGCTAAGAAACAATTCGAGCTGCTTGGGATTCAACCGGATTGGCAAACGTTCCGCGAATACTTCGCGCGCCTGGAAAAACAGGGCATCGGCATCAACGTTGCCGATTACGTCGGCGCAACGACGGTTCGCCGCATGGTTCTTGGCGATGACGATGTTCTGCCTACGCCCGCGCAACTCGAGCAGATGAAGCAGCTTGTTCGCCAAGCCATGCTGGACGGCGCCGCCGGTGTCTCCACTTCCCTTGAATATCCGCCGGCTCCTTATGCCAAAACCGAAGAGCTCATCGCGCTGGCCTCCGAAGCTTCGCGATTCGGGGGCATCTACGCCACCCACATGCGCAGCGAAAGCACGGCCATCTTGCAGTCGCTCGACGAAGTGATTCGCATCGCCCGCGAAGCACAAATCCCGGTGGAAATCTGGCACTTCAAGGTTGCGGGAAAACCGTCTTGGGGACACATGCCCGAAGCCATCGCAAAGATCGAAGCCGCGCGCGCTCAGGGCGTCGACATCGCCGCGGACACTTACGCTTACACAGCCTGGGGCAATGGCCTTTCCGCTTTCATTCCACCCTGGGCTCACGATGGCGGCACTGCCAAGCTTCTCGAACGCTTGAAGGACCCCGCAGCGCGGGCACGGATTCGCAAGGATATGCTCACGCCATCCGATGAATGGGAGAACGAATGGCAACAAATCCCCGGCCCCGAATCCATCCTCATCGGCCAAGTCCAAAATCCGAAGCTCTTGCCGCTTCAGGGTAAAACGATCGCTGACGTCGCCAAGCTCTGGAACAAAGATCCTATGGATACGATTTTCGACCTGTTGATCCAAGACGATGCTTTCACGAGTGTCGCCGTCGCCGGCATGTCCGAACCCGATGTGGTCCTTGCGCTTCAACAGCCGTGGGTGTCCATCGATAATGATTCTTCCGGCGTTTCACCAGAAGGCATTCTCGGGCGAGAACACGCTCATCCTCGAGCTTACGGCACGTTTCCGCGCATCCTCCGCAAGTATGTTCGCGAAGAACACAAGCTGACGCTCGAAGACGCCATTCGCAAATTCTCTGCACTACCTTCGCAACGCTTGCGCCTGGAAGGGCGCGGCTTGCTCCGAGTGGGCATGTGGGCGGATGTCACAATTTTCGATCCCGCTACGATCCGTGACCTCGCCACGTTCGATAATCCCAATCAACTTTCGCAGGGCATGGACTTTGTGTTGGTTAACGGCGTGCCCGTCCTCGATCAAGGCAAAATGAGCGGCGCCCGCCCCGGAAAAGTCCTCCGCGGCCCCGGCTACGCTCCGTGATTTCTCGCTCGGCGGAGACATACCTCTTGGGCGCACAAATCATTCATAATAGCGAGCGCGGCAGCTTTCCTTGTCTGCCAAGTGCTTTCCGGAGGAACCATGGCTGATCGCCTGGAAGATTTTCAGAAATTTCGCGCTGACCTAAATGAAGAGATTCTTGGCTGTGGCCACTTGGGCATGAAGCGCTTCTTCGCGCTCGATCATCAGGCGTACGAACCTGGACCGCTCGGCACTAAGACCAAGGAACTCCTTGGCTTGGTCGCTTCCGCAGTGCTCCGCTGCGACGACTGCATCACTTACCATCTCGCGCGCTGCGGAGAGGAAGGCTGGGGGCGCGACGAAGTTATCGACGCCCTCAACGTCGCCTTGATCGTCGGCGGCTCTATCACGATTCCTCACGTCCGCCGCGCCTTTGCCCGGATGCGTGAAATCAAGGGGTTAAAAACGTAACAAAAACTCACCACAAAGGCTCGCCAATGACGAAAATATCAAGATTTTACTCATTTTTGCGGCACCGCGAGCCGGTAAGCGGTCATATTTCCTGAAAATTTCTGTGATTTACCGCACAAACTGCACGCTTTTGTGCGAAAATAGGTGTATGGCACGTGGTTGGGAAAGTAAGGACGTCGAATCCCAGGTCGAAGAGACCCAGGCTCCACAGCAGAAAGCGCAACCGGGAACCAAATCGGCAGAGCAGATTTACCGCGAACAGCAGCGCAAGGATTTGCAGCTATCCCGCACGCGCATCATGAACGACCTGGCCTCCGCGACGCACCCGAACCACCGCAAATCCCTCGAAGCCGCCCTCGCCCACCTGGACAAGAAGATCTCCGAACTCGGTTAGTTTATCGGCAAACAACTCGGCAAGCTGGCAGCGTGGCCTCGCTTCTTCCTCGGCCTCTCAGAAGAAATAGCTTGGATTAAGGCCTCTGCCAGAAGAGGCAACGCCCTTTCATACTTATCCCACAGGAGCGACCACCGCTGCCCATGGGCAATCTGCGGCTCGCCACGGCAGGACGCCGAAACGTAACCACGACGATGACCCCCGACTCCACAGCTTCGCCTGCTCGTCTCCCTGGAGCAAACTTCCATTGTCGCACTGCGGCTACCGTAGGCGCAGTGAGAGACTCTAAGTCGCGCACTACATGCATCGAGGTGACATGGCCGTCCCGGTCCACGACTTCATTTAGAATTACACTCCCCTCACCAATGCTATTAGGCGGATATTCGGGCTCGAGCGTAAAGACGGGTAAAGCTGCTCGATCCTTGGAGTCCATACCTGCTTCCTTATATTCGTGAACCCGGGCCGTCATCTTGGGCAGATACGGCTGCGCAAACTGGAAGACGATCCCGATTCGCGCGTCCACCGGGCGCCCATCCTGCCGTGCTGGCAGAAACGTCCAGGTTTGCAATGCGCCCAGCGCTTCTTCAAGAAACGGAGATTGGCCGTGCACCACTTTAACGTCGGTCAGTCTTCCCCGGGTATTCACCTTGGCATCAAAAAGGACCTCGCCCCCGAATAGAGCCTGTGGCGGAAATGGCGCGGCAACCAAAGACAGGGGCGTGGGAGCGGTAAACCCTTTAGCATTCTCGGTGGAGCTTTCCGCAAGCTCAGCGGACTCCAGGGTTGCGTGCCATGGAATACCGTTTTGCTGCAACAGGGAAATTGCATAGTGAATGCGCACAGCCGCTCCCGGCGAGGGATCGATTTGCTCTGGCGCCGTAACAAAAGGAATGGCCGTGGGGTGCAACCAGCGCCCCTCGATGAAGCCCTCGACTTCCCCTGTCTCGCCCGAAATGACGGGAGAGCCGCTCTGGCCTGGGATCACCTTCTGGCTGTACAACAGCAGTTCGATTTCCCTTCCGCTTGCCGTCCGCGTGTACTGGTAACTTAGAACCTCACCTTCCGAACGGTCTTCCAGCTGCTCGTCGAAGGTATAAGCCTCCTCCAGGCTCGAGGGACGCAACGAAACCGAAACAACGTGTTTTCCTAGAGCTAATCGCTCCGTCGCCAGAGGCAGGAACGCGACTCGATAGTCCGCTTCAAAGGGATTCGGCGTTGCTCGCAGAATGGCGACGTCATGTTCCCAATCCGTGGCAACCAGTTCGGCTCTCAGCAGACGCCGCTGGCCGTTGGGCAACTGCACTAGAACGTGGGGTTGTCCCCCGTCCTGAAAGGACTTCATAAGATGGGCTGCCGTTACCAAATAGCCGTCTTCGTTTACGAAGAAGGCGTTCCCATAAAAAAGGTAGTGATAGCCCTTTTCGGAAGGATCTTGATCAAGCGGGTAAACGACGGGACAGATCGCCGCCCCCGGATCGGCCGCGCTCGCCGCCCTGGCGGACGCAGCCGCAGCAGGCAGCGAACATAATACCCACACAAGCGCAGCCAACCAATGCAACGCTGCGTTGCGATAACTCATAGCTGCGATTTTCGCTGGCACAGGAAACTCCGCCAGGTTCACACTTGTTGACAAAGCCCTCGCGGGGACGAGCCGGGGCGAATCGCAAAGAAGTGGGGCTGAAACTTACAGCGATTCCGCCCCTATCTTACACCTTCTGAGAGTCGGGCCAACTCTTGAAACCGCTTTCTCTAGTTCACGTTGAGCCGGCTTCAAATTAGATGCGGAAAGCTCACGCTGGGTGAGTCAAGCCACCGGAAAAATCTTAGTCACTCCTGGCTAGTCTTAGCTGCCGAATGGAATTTCGATGCGATGAAGAAATGCAAAAGGGCGCAGACCCTTTGCGCCCTTGGACAAAACCAAAACAGCCGCAATGTCGACCTAGTCCGTAAACACGACTCCCACGGAGGCGCGTCCTTTTTCTTCCGCGCCATCAATCCGCACTACGTAGCCCTTCAAGCGAATGCTCTGCTTTCCGTTGCTTCCCGGCGCGTCCATCGTGACTTGCAGTTCCGACTGCAACTGCGGCAGATGCTTCAGCGTAAGCATGGCCCCTTGCAGCGATAAATCGCAAACCACGGTCTCTTCCGTGAATTCCTTTCCGCCCTCGGTCAAACCGCAAACTTTCGCTTGGAATTGCACTTCGCGCCGCAGCGCGGTGCGCGTCCCGGGCATGTGGGCCTGTACGGGTTCTCCCGGAGCGCCCAGTGTAATCACCATCCCTTCGCTCGCCGCAAACACCGAATCGAATTCGTCGCGGGCCTGCCGCAGAATGGAATCCACCATGCGGTCCGACGAGTCCGGGTCATGGTGAAAGAGGACCAGAGTTTTCGCACCCGCTTGCCGCGCGGTTTTCACGCCTTCGGGCCACGAAGAATGCCCCCAGCCTTTCCGCGTGGTTGCCAACTGCTCCGGCCTGAATTGCGCATCATTGATGAAAATGTCCGCGCCCGCGGCCAGTTCCCGCAAGCTTTCGTCCAGCTTCGCATCTCCCGGCTCATTGTCCGTGGCGTACGCCACAGTTCCCGCGGATGATTCGATGCGGAATCCCAGGCAGCCTTGCGGATGGTTCAGCCAGCGCGTGGTTATTTTGTTTTCGCCGATGGTGAACGATTCCCCGCCGTCCACTTCTTGAAACTTTCTCTTCGCGCTCATCACCGACATATCCACAGGAAAGTACGGCACGGCCATCTGCGCTTCGAACACTTGCTTCAGGCTGTCGCGGCCCAGGAATTTCGAGCGGAAGCTGTAGAATTTGAATTCGTTGTTTGGCAAATACAGCGGCGCAAAAAAGGGAACTCCCTGAATGTGGTCCCAGTGATAGTGGGTGATCAGGATGTGTGTCCCTTGGCCTTTTTCTCCGTTAGGCGCAGCCCAGCGGTTCCCCAGCATGCGCAGTCCTGTTCCACAATCAAGGATGAATCGCGTGCCGTCCGGCGCTTCCAACTCCAGGCAAGGCGTATTGCCGCCATAGCGCCATGTCGCAGGATCTACGGTTGGTGTAGACCCGCGCACGCCCCAGAAATTCAGTTTTGTAATCGGAACCGCCATATTCCTTAACGCAAATTCCCTGAGAAATGCCGTGCTACGCCAACGCATCCGCTATGGGAAGCTTGTTTCATCGTCGCAGCGGTTGGCAGGACCGTCAATCCATTCCGGAAGGTGCGGTGTCAAACTGCCTAATAAGCGAGTCGAAGTGCTGCGCCAGCCTGTTCGAGCGGGTAGAATGGGGTCATGTCCGGGTATCCTCACGGCCAAGATCGCGACCACAGCCACACCCACTCGCATTCTCACGCAGGGCACGTTCACGCCACGCTACAACCCTCCGTTCTTGGCTGGGCTATGGTTTTCACTATCGGACTGGTGGTGGCCGAAGTTTTTGGCGGCATCATCGGCCGCAGCGTGGCGCTGCTCAACGATGCCGTGCATAACCTTTCGGATGTCCCCGCGCTCGGCATCTCCTATCTCGCCATACGTTGGGCCGAGCGCCCCGCCGACAGCGAGAAGACCTACGGTTACCACCGCGCCGGCACACTTGCCGCCTTCACGAACTCCTTCGTCCTGGTGTTGCTGTCACTCTGGCTGGGCTATGAAGCTGTAGAGCGCCTTCGCTCGCCCGTGCAAGT
>DATDNK010000228.1:0-3769 GCA_036518275.1 Candidatus Acidiferrum sp. | reverse complement strand
CGCTAATTTGGCGCTTACACTGATGCAGCGCCACGTTGACAAGCTCCGTTCCTTCGCGGCATGGTGACTCGACTAGGTTTCTTGCATCGAACGAGTGGAGGAAGATCTTTTGAACAATGACCGCAGAGCGGTCAACCCAGCCTCGTCTGCGCGCGTTCCCGCAAGCCTTTCGACGCGCTTCCGCACCGATTTTTCAACGCGCTTCCGCGCGATGCAGCACCGCAATTTCCAGCTCTTTATCGCGGGACAACTCATATCGCTCATCGGCACGTGGATGCAAACCACCGCGCAGCTTCAGCTCGTTTGGGAGCTGACCGGTTCCGCAGCGCTGCTGGGAGTTTTTGGATTCGCGAGCCAGGTGCCGATGTTGTTTCTCTCCTCGCTGGGCGGGTATGTGGGCGATCACTACAACCGGCACCGCGCGGTGATTGCGACACAAACGGCCTCCATGATTTTGGCGTTTGTGCTGGCGGCGTTGACATTCACCAAAGTAGTTCACGAATGGGAAGTCATCTTCATCGCGTTTCTGGTGGGCGTGGTGAATGCATTTGACGTGCCTATCCGGCAAGCATTTCTGGTGCAGATGGTGGGAAAGGAGGATCTGCCGAACGCCATCGCCCTGAACTCTTCCATTTTTAACGGCGCGCGAGTGGTGGGGCCGGCGATTGCGGGGTTTGCGATGGCGTGGGTTGGAGAAGGCTGGTGTTTCTTTTTGAATGGGCTGAGCTTTCTGGCCGTGATCGTGGCCTTGCTGATGATGCGAATCGACCGCACGGAAATAAAATCGAGCGAGGAATCACCGCTGAAGAGCGTTATTCAGGGTTTCCATTTTGCGATGAAGGATATGCCCGTGCGGTCGGCGCTGTTGTTGCTGAGCGTGCTGAGCTTCTTCGGATTGCAGTACTCGGTTTTCATGCCGATCTATGCAAACCAAATTCTAGGGGGGGGCAAGCGCATGCTCGGACTGCTACTCAGTTTTGCGGGCATAGGCGCCTTCATGGGCGCACTCCATTTTGCGGCCAGAAAGCATTACAAGGGGATGGCACGGTGGATAGCGGCTACCTCGACGACTTGCGCTATTGGGCTGATTATCTTCTCCCAGGCGAAAATCTTTTGGTTGTGCGCGGTCGTGCTCGTCGTGGTGGGGTTCGCGGCAACTTCGCAAATGGCCGCGACCAACACGCTGATCCAAAATCGCGTGCCTGATGAGCTGCGCAGCCGCGTGATGGCGGTGTACGCGACGATGTTTATGGGCGTGCAACCGATCGGCGCACTGATCGCGGGCGGCGTCGCCAAGCACATCGGAGCGCCTCATACCTTAACGGCATTTGGATCGATGGTTCTGCTGGGAAGCTTAGCCTTTTTATCCGTCGTCGTGATAAGGATGAGAAAATTACAGCTGTCCGCAGGAACTTAGGAAGGATTTGGACGGTAGATCCAGTCAATTTTGTTGATTGAGACTGTGGGGGCCGCGGAGGCGGGCGGGGCCCCAGCGGGGCGCGTGTCGTCTATTTTGGCGAGAATGGCGTCGACTTTGGGGCGTTGCGGAGCGAGCGAGCAAACAGGATCCGTGGCAGCGGCGTCACCCGCGAGAAGCATGGCCTGGCAGCGGCAGCCTCCAAAGTCCTGAGCGCGGCGATCGCAGGATTTGCAGCGCTCCTGCATCCAATCTTCGCCGCGGAATTTCTGGAATGCTTCGGAGTGCTCCCAGATTTCGCGCAAGCTGCGGTTCTTCACGTTTTCAAATTTCAGACCAGGAATGATTGGCGCGGCATGGCAGGGAAGCGCGTCGCCGGTCGGCGTGATGAGCATCAGTTTGCGGCCCCAGCCGCCGACGCAGGGCTTCGGGAATTTCGCGTAATAGTCAGGCACCACAAAGAGGATGCGAGTTCTGCCCTCCAATTCCTCCTCGGCATGCTTCAGACGCTCAACACAGTAATCCAATTGCTGCCGCGTGGGCAGAAGTTTTTCACGGTTGGCAAAAGCCCAGCCGTAATACTGCACACTGGCAAACTCCACGCAGCCCGCGCCGGATTCTTCTACGATGGCGAGCATTTCCTCGAGTTCGTCAATATTGCGGCGATGGATGACGAAATTCAGCGTAATGCCGATGCGATAGCGTTTGAGCCATTGAAGAACGCGGAGCTTGTGCTGATGCGACTTCGTGCCTGAGATGTCGTTGGCGGTTTCTTCGCGCGCACCCTGGAAGCTCATTTGAAAATGGTCGAGACCGGCTTGCACCAGGGTTTCAAGCTTGGCTTCGTCCATAGGCAGGCCGGAAGTAATGAGGCTGACATAAAGCCCTGCAGCGCGCGCGCTGCGGACGAGATTGACGATGTCGGGGCGCGCGAGAGGCTCGCCGCCAGTGAAATCGGCCTGGAGGACGCCAGCTTCGGCTGCTTCAGTGAAAACGCGCGACCACGTCTCCGTGGAGAGTTCGCTTGTGCGGGGTTGTAGCTCGAGGGGGTTCGAGCAGTAAACGCAGTGAAGCGGGCAGCGGTGCGTGAGTTCGGCGACGAGGGCAAGCGGGTCTTGCATGGAAGATGGCATGTTCTGTGCGATGCGCCCACCTCGGAAGGCGGCCGCTACTGTTCAAAATCCAGGGCGCGCTCCTTTTGCAGAAGGGCGAGATAGCCGAGGATGTCCTGTTCGACTTTGTGCGGCTCGGCCTTGGAATAGAGCAATTGCAATTCGCCGATGATTTGAGACACCGAGTGCTTGCCGTCGCAGCGGGAAACAATTTCCAGGCTCGGGCCGTTGAGCCGCAAGGCGCGTTCCGGCATCAGCAGAACCCGTTGATTGTTGTTTTCTCCCATGCGGCATCCGGCGGCGAGCCGAGGCTTGCTGTTCAAATCCATACTCATGCAGTTTCCTTGGCCGGTTGAAAGGCTCCTGGAGGAGGCCAGCCGGGATTCACGTAAGCGAAATAGAGAGCATCAAGCTGCGCCCAGAGGATGTCGCACTTCGCGCGGAGTGCGGCGTGAGCTTTGTCCTGTTCCTCACGGGTGTGCGTATGCTTTACCACCCACGCCAGCGCAAACTCCGCATCTTCGGGAGCTTGCGTGAGCCGGCCGGTGAAATAATCGAGGCCGTCGGAGAGCCAGGGGTAGTGCTGGCGCATGCGATCCATGCGAAGCGCGATCAGCTTGTGGGAGAAAAGCTCGGTGAGCGAAGAAGCCACCGCTTCGAGATGAGAGCACGTAGAGACGAAATCCACATAAGCTTGCACCGCGAAGCGCGTGGCGGGAAGGATGCCATCGCCGCGCAGGGCGTGATCGCGCGAGAGTCCCGTGGCTTCGACCAGCTTCAGCCATTTTTCAATGCCGCCGGGTTTTGTGCCCTCACCGTCATGATCGAGAATGCGTTTGCGCCATGCGAGGCGAAACGCAGGATCCTCGCTGCGCGCAAGAATGGCAGCGTCTTTAATCGGGATACGGCTCTGATAGAAATAGCGATTGAGCGCCCACGCCTGAAGCTGGCCCCGCGTGAGCTTACCTTCATGCATGAGCAGATGAAATGGATGCTTGTGGTGATAGCGTTCTTCGCCGATTGCGTGGAAGCCGGCGATGAATTCCCTCTCAGAGAGAAGAGGCTTTTCCACGGCGTTGGCTATGGGCGCGGTCATAATTCTAAAGTTCGAACTCCATGCCATCGTAGGCGATTTCGAAGCCGGCATCCAGCACCATGCGATGCTCAGCACTTTTTTCGTCAAGGATGGGGTTCGTATTATTGATGTGGATCAGGATTTTGCGGCCTTTCGTTTTGGCGG
>DATDNK010000227.1:0-3672 GCA_036518275.1 Candidatus Acidiferrum sp. | reverse complement strand
TACGCCTCGTATCCTGCGGCGCCATTCGCGACGTGAGGCTGCTTTGAGCGACCGCTTCGAGACCCACGAGCATGACGTTTTGATCATCGGCGCGGGCGGCGCCGGCCTGCGAGCTGCGATCGAAGCGTTGGGCCAAGGCGCTTCCGTGGGCGTGGTATGCAAATCGCTTCTCGGCAAAGCCCACACGGTGATGGCCGAGGGCGGCATTGCCGCAGCCATGGCTAACGTGGATGCCGCTGACGACTGGCGCACGCACTTCCGCGACACCATGCGCGGCGGAAAAATGCTCAACAACTGGCGCATGGCCCAGATTCACGCGCAAGAATCTCCGGACCGCGTGCGCGAGCTCGAGCAGTGGGGCGCGCTCTTCGATCGGACCGACAAGGGCCAGATTCTCCAGCGCGCCTTCGGCGGACACACTTACAAGCGGCTGTGTCACGTGGGCGACCGCACTGGCCTTGAAATGATCCGCACGCTCCAGGATCGCGGCGTGCAAATGGGTTTCGACGTGTACATGGAGTGCACGGTCACGCGGCTGCTCAAGGACGGAGATCGTGTCGCTGGGGCATTCGGCTACTGGCGCGAACAAGGCCGCTTCGTCGTTTTCAAGGCTAAGTCCGTGGTCATTGCCACTGGTGGCATCGGAAAAGCCTGGCCCATCACTTCGAATTCCTGGGAGTACACCGGCGATGGAATGGCGCTCGCCTACGAGGTGGGCGCCGAATTAATGGACATGGAATTTGTGCAGTTTCATCCCACGGGGATGGTTTGGCCCCCCGGCGTGCAAGGAATTCTCGTCACAGAAGCCGTCCGCGGCGAAGGCGGCATTCTTCGCAACAAAGCCGGCGAACGCTTCATGGAGCGCTATGATCGCCAACGCATGGAGCTCTCCACGCGGGACGTTGTCGCGCGCGCCATCTACACCGAGGTGCGGGAAGGGCGCGGAACGGAGCACGGCGGCGCTTACCTGGACATCTCGCACAAGCCCGCCGAATACGTGAAACGCAAACTCCCCAGCATGTATCACCAATTTCTCGAACTCGCCGACGTGGACATCACCAAGCGCCCGATGGAAGTCGGTCCCACGTGCCACTACATGATGGGCGGCATCCGCGTGGACGCAGAAACTGCACAGGCTTCCATCCCTGGGCTCTTTGCCGCAGGTGAAGCGGCCGCCGGACTGCACGGCGCGAACCGCCTTGGCGGCAATTCCCTTTCAGACCTTCTCGTATTCGGCCGCCGCGCGGGCCTGGCCGCAGCAAAGCATGCGACCACCACCGCGGCTCCCTCGATCGATTCCGTCCAAATCGACCAAGCCGAACGCGATGCCCTTGCACCCTTCCAGCACAAAGACGGCGAAAGCCCTTACGCGATTCACCGCGATCTGCAGGACTCCATGCAGAAACTCGTCGGCATCTTTCGGAACAAAGAAGACCTCGAACGCTCTCTTGGAGAGATCGACAAGCTTAAGCAACGCCTCACACACATGAGTGTTGAAGGTTCCCGGCTATATAATCCGGGATGGCACCTGGCCCTGGACCTGAAATCGATGCTGACTGTTTGCGAGGCGGTCGCCTTGAGCGCGCTGGCACGCGAAGAGAGCCGCGGGGCTCACAGCCGCATTGATTTTGCCAATCTCGATCCCGGATGGGGCGCGAGGAACAACATCATTCACCGCGAGGCCGCGGCCATGCGGCTTCGCCAGGAAAAAGTTCCTGAAATGCCGGCTGAGTTAAAGCAGATTCTTGCCGAAGGAAAATAGCGGGAGGCGCTTGGTGGCGGAAGCGATTTTGCAGATTTTCAGAGGAGACTCGCAAGGCGGCGCGGCAAAAGAATGCCGCGTGCCACTGGCTCCGGGCATGGTGGTACTCGACGCGCTTCACTATGTGCAGGCGCACCAAATCCCGGATCTGGCTGTCCGCTGGAACTGCAAGGCTGGAAGGTGCGGGTCGTGCTCCGCCGAAGTAAATGGCCGTCCGCGTCTCACCTGCAAGACCCGCATGGACGCTCTGCCTCTCGACAAGCCCATCACCATCTTCCCGATGAAGTCGTTTCCGGTCATCAAGGATTTGGTCACCGACGTCTCCTGGAATTTCCGCGTCAACAAGAAAATCCCGCCCTTCCAGCCGCGTCCTGGCGCCGAATGGAAAATCGACCAAAGAGACGTGGACCGCGTGCAGGAGTTCCGCAAGTGCATTGAGTGCTTTCTCTGCCAGAACGTCTGCCACGTTCTACGCGAGCATGACAAAAAAGAAGAATTCGGCGGGCCACGCTTTTTTGTGCGCGTCGCTGGACTGGAAATGCACCCGATGGACGGCTCGTCGCGCACCGAGCTGCTTCGCAAGGAATTGGGAATCGGTCTGTGCAACATCACAAAATGTTGCACTGAGGTTTGCCCCGAAGACATTCACATCACGGACAACGCCATTATTCCGCTCAAAGAGCGCGTCGTGGACGAATTCTACGATCCGCTGGTCATGCTCGTGCGCAAGATTCGTGGCGCTAAGTAAGCGTCAAAATAGAACCGCAAGGAGGCCACATGCCGCTCCATTTGAAACCCATCTCGAAAGCTGGCATTCCCGAAGCCATCTCCAAGGTGGATCTCTACCGTTCGCTTAACGAACCGGAGGAGGCCGAATCCATCTGCCGCGACATCTTAGCGGTTGAGCCAACGCACCAATTGGCCCTCCGGCTTCTCGGTTTGGCCATCACCGACCAGTTCTCTGGCGACGTTTCCGACCGTTGGGGAGAAGCGCAGGAATGTTTCGAGAAGCTCACGGATCCCTACGAACGCATCTATTACACCGGGCTCCTCCACGAGCGGCGGGCCAAAGCACAGTTGCGCGCGGGCCGCCTGCGCCACACGCTGACACCGCTTTTCGAGGAAGCCATGAACTGCTTCGCGGAAGCCGAAAAAACTCGTCCTGCCGGAAATGACGACGCCATCCTGCGCTGGAACCGCTGCGTGCGCCTCTTACAAAGCCATCCCGAATTCCAGGAGGAACACGAACCGGTAGGGTTTCACGACCAGGATAGTTCCCCGGTTTGATGGGCAACTCAGGGACGAGACGGCGAATACAGCGGTGGTCCCTTGATAGTTGCAATCCGGGAAGGAATCGTGCGCCGCGTTTGCGTTCTCCTACGCCGCCGCGATGACCTCGATTTCCACCAACGCGTCTTTCGGCAAGCGCGCCACTTGCACCGTCGAGCGAGCTGGCGGCGCCAAGGTGAAGAACTTGGCATAAGCTTCATTCATCGCCGCGAAATCATTCATATCTTTCAAGAACACCGTCGTCTTCACCACATGGTGGATATTCGAGCCCGCCGCCTCCAGGATCCCTTTGATGTTTTCGAGCGTCCGCTCCGTCTGCTGACGGATGTCCGCGCCGACGAACTCGCCCGTCTTCGGGTCGAGCGCCACCTGCCCCGATACGTACAAAAATCCATTCGTGCGGATAGCTTGTGAATACGGTCCGATGGGTTTTGGACCGCGGTCCGTCAGTACGACGTCTCTCATTGTATAGTCTCCTTTGGTGCTCTCGTCGCTGCGGCCGTTCCTTCATACCGCGCGCGAAATTCTTCAGGGACTCCCGGGCGCTTCATCCACATTCTGACAAATTCTGCGACATTTTGGTGGGTTTCCTGTTCGAACGCGGCAATGAAATCGCTGAG
>DATDNK010000226.1:0-16186 GCA_036518275.1 Candidatus Acidiferrum sp. | reverse complement strand
GAAATCACGCCGCGACGGAACTCCTTGCCGGGAGTGGGTTTCCAAGTTGTACGGTGACGCAGCGGATCCGCTGGTAATCGCCGCGCAAAAACTCGAGCCGCACGACGCGCGGACCATTCCCTTGAAGCGCGCACGCCAATTCTTCGAGTGAACTAAAGCGCTTGTCCTCCGTGCCCAGCAGGATGTCACCGGGCAGAAGCGACGCCTGGGCAGCAGGACTCTCCGATTCGACTTCAAGAATGACGAGCCCGAAGACTCGGCCGCGGGAAGAGGCTTGAGGAAAAAATGCTGGATGAACTGTGACACCGAGCCTCCCGTCACTGGCGCCTGCAGAAAGAAAATCGCACACCGAATTGCTAGGAACAGCGAGCGCGAGACGGCCCGCAACCATCGTATTGATGCCCACAACGTGGCCGCGCGCATTGGCCAGCGGGCCGCCGGAGTTTCCGGGCGCAAGACGCACTTCCGCTTGCACCCAGGAGTGCGAGCCCAGGCCGCGAAGCGGGCCTACGCCGTGAATCACGCCGGTGGCAAGTGCGCCGACAAAACCCATGGGATTGCCTATAGCAATGGCCAGTTCACCGGGACGCAACTGCGAAGAATCGGCGGCAGAAGCTGCGGGGAGATTTGTGGTCTTGATGCGAAGTTGCGCGAGGTCGCGCAGCGAATCGCGCGACTGAATGCTGGCTTCGAATTCGCGGCCGTCCCAGAGCTGAACCGCAGGGCGCGCGCTGCGAAGGACATGCGCGTTGGTCACCAGGAGGCCATCGCTGTCCCAAATCACGCCGGAACCCGAGCCGCGCCCACCGGAATGAATCAGAACGGTTGACCGCCTTAGTTGTTCAGCGATTTCGCCAAATCCGGAGAAGGCCATGTTAGTCGGCTCCGTGCGTGCGCTCGCCAACAACAATGCTGGCCTCTTGGATTGCTCCGCCGCGAACGAATTGAATGGCCAGTGATTTGCCGATGGATTCCGCACCCAACTGCCCGTGAACGTCTTCGAGGCGAGTAACCGGATGCCCAGCGAGTGTCACGAAAATGTCGCCAATGACGATTCCGGCCTTGTGCGCGGGACCCTCCGGTTCGACCTCCAGGACAATGGCTGCGGTCTTATCGTCGCGCTTTAGAGTTCGCCGAAGTGCATCTGGCAAGCGCACCGGCTGCAAACCAACTCCAAGATATCCGCGCGGAATGCGTCCTTTTTGAAGAAGTGTATCGACGATGCGATTCACGGTTGGTGCGGGAACGGCTATGGCGCCGAAGCGCGCGAATCGCGGTGTCGCGATGCCGATGATTCGGCCGTGTGCATTGACGGCCGCGCCGCCAACAGCTGTGGGTTGCAAGCCGAGGTCAAGCCGAATGTATGGCGCAAGCGCTGCGCTGGTCCAGACGCGGCGCTCGGCGACGACGAGGCTAACGGCGCCAACCGCTGCCACTGGGCCGCTGGCACGCGTCCGGCCGACGACCAGTGCGAGGCTGCCCGGCTTGACTGCCGAAACGTCCCCGGTCTCTGTAAGTGCGGAACTTGCTTCCGCACATCTCAAAACGGCCAAGTCGGTGGATGGGTCACGACCGGCAAGTGTGGCGGCGGCAACGCGCCCATCCGGCAACGTCAGTTGAATATCCTCGTCGCGGCGAAGCGCGTGCTCCGCGGTGACGATCACGCCGTTGCGCCAAATGACGCCGCTGGACGAGCCGCGCGCCTCGGTGTGAACGGCGACCGTGCTGGCGGCGGCGCGCTCGGTTGCTTGCGCCAAGGCGTTGGATAGAGCAATCAGTTCTGCAGACATTTTGGGAACCTCCTTCAACAAGATGCCGCAAGCGCAAAGGCGTTTACATCCGCCAAATGGCTAGGTCTAGACCTGGAAAGAAGAGCAGGGAGAATCGAGAGTGTTGCGCTAAAGAAGGAGCCGCGCCTATCGCGAGAACATACCTGGTGAGAAAAATGTTCGAATTACGGGCAGGCTGAGAAACGCCTAAAAACTCAGCAAAGCTCAAGGCCAATAGGAAACGAGATTGAAACCTCTGGATCAAGCCGCCGTGGCTGAACTGGAGAAGGTTGACCCCGAACCGGAAGCGGGTGTGGCCGCGGCCGCGAGGAATTGCTGCCGGGTCCAATCGTTTCGCGCCTGACGTGGCCCCACGCGATGACAATTGGCCGCCGCGCCCAGCCAATCCTGTTTGTCCACAACGCCCATGAAGTGCGGAAAGCCCTTGAACAGTCCTGTCACCCCGAGATTGTAGATCATATCCAGCAGCCCGAGTTTCGCGGGATCGGGAAAGCCGGTGTAAGAGGGAAAGCGTCCGGCCAATTGCCCGTCGAAGAAGTTCAGGTGATTCATCAAGAGCGTGTCAATCGCCGTATGGGGAAGCACAGGGGAGGTTGGGGTACGGTAAAAGGCCGAGACCTTCGCGGGAGCCAGCGAAGAGACACGGTTGAATTCATCCAAAATTGCATCTGGCGTGGACGGCTGACCAGAAGGGTCCACGAAAGTAAGGGTTTGCGCCTTTGCAGAGTTGGCAAGCAGCTCTCCCACACCGACCGTGACAAATCCTCTCGTATCCAGATACATCCACGGTACAGTGCCTTCGAAGATCTCCAAGTGTGCGAGTGAATCGTCCAGATATGACATGCCCCCTCCGCAGAAGAGAGGCAGCTGCTCAATCCTGCGATGAACAAGTCGGACTAGCTTTGCAGGCGTGCTGTCTTTCTATATCGAATAGTGGGGCACCGAATGGTTTCGTTTCACGGCATGGACCCTCAAGACGGGATTTCTTAGACACAAGGACTTACTCAAGGCGTGGGCGATGAGTTTGACGGTAGTTGTTCGAGCTGCCCAGTCCCGGTGTCAATGAAACGCTCCGCCTCATACCCGCACTACCTTCAAAGGAGGGGTATATGCCACGGTGGTTCGCTCTCTCCGCCGGGCGAAAGAAAAGCCCAAGCAAGCGCACCTCAACCTGCACTTGCTGTGTTTTCTCAGTTTTCGCACTCTTGAGCGCCGGCAATGCTTCCGCCTCAGAGAAGCTTACTGCTTCGGAGCGCGCCGTTCTTGACGGTGTTGATTCCGGCGACGGGACGGATCTGGCCAACCTGCCGGACAAAAGCATCAGTGGCGACTTCTTGAGCCGGCTGCTCTCCGGCGAGGTACGCGGAGTAAAGTTTCGTCACAACGGCGTTCAGTTGATGAACGCGGTCATCGACGGAAGCATTGATATCAGCGGCCAAGACGTGCATGTTCCCTTCAACTGCGAACATTGCGAATTCATAGACGATGTTGATTTTTCGGATGTTCATTTTTTCCATAACGTTTCGTTTCGCCAGTCGTCCTTCGATCAAGACATCAATATGGATCATGCCGTAGCAGAAGCCGACCTGGACTTGAGAGACGTCCAATTTGACGGCGATGTCGATTTCTCCGCCCTTCAGGTCTCGGGCTCGCTTTATGCTTCCGGCGCGCATGTCAATTCCGATGGCCAGCAAGCAAGCTTCGATCACATCAAGGCGGGAATCCTTGCGGATTTCACCAACATGGAGCTGAACGGGCCCTTTACGCTCGAAGAGGCGGACTTGAACGAGCTTCGCCTTGGACGAGATCTATTGCAATGTAAAGCCAACCCTGCGAACTCGGTGGCCAACTCCTGCAACGACCTGCCAACGGCGCCCTCGATTGACTTGGAGGGAGCTACCGTCCATCGTGAATTCGCCTTTCTGGGACAAGATGTCGACAGCCTGGTGGCATCGGGACTTGCCGTCGAGGGGCGTGCCACATTGCAAGGGCTGGTCATTGACAGCAGCGTGGACCTGCGCGGTGCTCGCTTCCAATACCTGGTTCTTGCGGATGACCTGTCGTGGCCGGACCACAATCATTCCTCTGAGTCGCGTATTCAACTCGATGGCATAACATTCTCGCAGATCGAACTTCAGGACCATCGGAATTTCGACAACGCAACGTCTCAATACTTTGTGGCTTCCGATAAGGCGTACGCGAAAATGATTGCGGCCTGGCCTGACAATGCTGGGTTCAGCGCGCGCGCCTATCAGCAGTTGGAGAAAGCATTCGCAGAAGCCGGCCGTTCCGATCTGGCGGATCTCGCCTTTGAGTCCTTGAAAGACAAGGAACGGCAGAGCGGACACCTTTCAACTCAGCAAAAGGCATTGAGCTGGGCCTTGTCGCTGCTGATTCGATACGGCCGCGAACCCTACCGCGCCCTGTACTTCAGCATCGCGATCTTGATTTTTGGCTGGTACGTTTTTCGCAGGAAGGATTTCGTCGAGCCTCGGGATCAAAACCAAGGAGAAGAACTGTTCAGTCCATTCTGGTATAGCCTGGACCTTTTCCTCCCGCTGTCCACTCTCCCTGATGCGGGTATCTGGAAGCCGAAACAAACGGATCGTTTTCGCTGCATGTATGCACGCGTTCACTCTCTGCTCGGGTGGATTCTCGTTCCTATCGGACTCGCAGTGGTCACCGGTCTGATCCCGGGCAAATAACTCTCCCGGACTCACCTCAAGTCTTTCGTCAGGCGCTATTGCCGCGAGTTCCCACGAGATTGCAAACCACAATTGTTGGGAGTAGGCTCGTTCGAGCCTCACTCCTACCGCACTCCAAACCTGACACTGTGGGGCTAAATGCCGTCTCCGAGGTGATCCATGAGAACCGGAGAAGGAGCACTTTATGCCTACCGACAATAAGAGCATTGTCCGGCGGCTGTATGAGGAAGTATGGAATAAGCGGCGGCTTGAAGTTGCGGGCGAACTGATTTCCCCAAGCCATGCGATGCAGATCATTGATTTGCCGGATTCGGGAATTGGGCCGGAAGCCTATGCGCGAAACGTGACGCTGTATGTGCGCGCTTTTCCGGACTTGAAGTTTACGGTGTTGGACATAGTTGCAGAAAGCGAAAAAGTGGTGGCCCTCTGGAACATTTCCGGAACACACAAAGGCGAATTTCGAAGAATTCCGCCTACAGGTAAGAAGATTTCGGTGGATGGGATCACCATCAGCCAATTGGCCAACGGGAAGATTATGGATTCTTACGTAAGCCTGGATATGTGGACTTTGATGCAGCAAATCGGCGCGATTGCGGCGCCTGGACAACCTCAAAAGCTTCCGCGCTGAGACGCTAGAGAACTCCTCCGCTAGGTAGAGCGGCACGCCAAAGGAGCTCATTGAAACGATTGCCTGGGGAAAGTCACTACCTTTCGGGAGGTGGTGTTATGAGGGGACAGGTCTTTTCTCCCGGAAATGTCATCTATGACATCTTGATCCTGGACGCCGACGGCAGACACCTTGAGTTAGAAAGCTTTCAGGACCTGGAGAGCGCGCGGCGGCGGCTTCCTTCGATAGCAGCCCAGTATCCCGGTACAAAGGTCACTCTTTGGAATCGCCACACGCGCAATATCGTGGCGGAGACGGACGGCTATTGACTCTGCGTTTGATTCAATCCCAGGCTAATGCCAGTTCGCAGAATTTCTCTCCCGCTTCGATGGGAACGGTAAAGTGCACGTCTACTTTCTTTGCACCGGAGATCTCCAGTGCCTTCTTGTAGAAACCAATGATGGCAAAGCCCATAATCCTGTGGTTGCGAGAAAAGCCGATATACTGAATTGTCGCGCTGTTCGGCCCTTTGATCTCCGGGATGATTTGCACACCGTCGAAATAGGTGGAATGGACTGCTGCGATTCTCCGAATGACAAACGCCGGCGAGCCCAGCTTGACGAACATCTTATAGACTCCGCGTAGTTGTCTCTCGATCACGGCCTCAGAACGCTTGATGAGCTCTTCTTCGTTCCCACCTGCAGTCTCTCGTATGTCGACCTCCAGAAAGCGCGCAAAGGCATCGCAGGAATACCACGAGGAGGGAGAAATGGCGGAACGGAATACCTCTCTCTCTTCTTCATCCAGACGACTGAGGATTTTTTCTAATTCACCTTGTCCCGCTCGCCCCTTTATGGCTTCCATCGTGTCCAGCACGACGGTGCCCTTGATATGCAGCATTTTCTTGCCTTTCCCGGGATTCCATTCAGACAAACCGCTCTTTCTAGGTTAACGCAAGTCTAATGGGGTTAGCTCTCGAAGCCACGTAAGAAATAAGAGCGCTGGCAGCACATAGTGAGGTTTTTCCCCATTAAGCTGTTTTCTTGATGCGTCGCATTGAAAAAATCGAGGCGGCTTCCGTCAAAATCTTCGTTCACCGATTCTCTCAAGCCGTAAAATAGAGGGTGGCAGTGGAGAAAGGAAAGTCATGTCCAAAACAAGCAGGAGTTCCTCATCCGCCTTGAAAAAACCTCAAGCTTCCAAGAATTCTCCGACCCATGAGGAAATTGCAATGCGGGCCTACGAGATTTATCTGGGACGCGGTGGTGCGCCGGGGCATGAGTTGGAGGATTGGACTCAGGCCGAGCGTGAGTTGCTGGAAAAAAAAAGAAAGCCGCATGGGAAGGCGGGCCCAACCCTAGTCGCCGCTTAATACCACGCAAAATCAAAGGGTGGAGTCACCCGGACTGCAATGCTCCACCCTCTCCGTCCAAACTTGTCCTTCTTACTGCCCGAGCACGAAGGTAATGGTCACAATCATCTGTACCGCAATCGGCTGATCATTCAGATACGTGGGTTCATACCTCCATTTCCTCAAGGCATCTTGCGCAGCCTGATAGAGAAGAGGCGGGCCGGAAACGATCTTCATCTCGACCACGTTGCCTTGCTCGTCCAAGATCGCGTCTATCTGTACCTGTCCCTGAATGCGGGCCTGCCGCGCCAAAGGCGGATATTCGGGAGGTGTTTGCACAATGGCCCTTGGCGGTTTCACGCGGCCACCCACGCGTATCGGAGCGGCCTTTCCTGACGCAGGAGCTACCGGCTTGGCTCCCGTACTCAATACCCCACCAAGTACGCCGCCGAGCACGCCACCCATCTGGCCGCCTGGCACACCTCCCGGCACGCCGCCAGCCACGCCACCTACGCTGTCCTCTTCGATCGGCGCTTCTCTGATCTCCGCGATTTGTTTGGGAATTACGGTTGGAGCAAAAAGTTTGCCGCCGGTGATAAATCTCTCGCGTACCGGCGCGGACCTAACGATGGCCGCGGTTGCAGGTGGTGGGGGCGGCGGGGGGGGCGGAGGAGCCACCAGCATCATCGAAGCGTATTGTTTGATGTTGATGGTATCCGTGAAAAACAGCCCGATCAGGATGGGAACGGTAATTACGATGACGTGCGTCACAATAGAAACGGCGAGCTTCCATGCGCGAGAGCCGGTTCTAAAGCGATTCTCATCAAGTAGGACGGCTTGTGAGAACTTGAACGCCGGCTTGATCTCGCGGTGGTCTTCTGGGCGTGGACCACGCTTTCTTTCCAAAGGAATGATCTCGATGGTCTTTGGGACGATGACTTCTTCTTTGAAGGGATGGTCGGCAATGGCGGACGGTGCCATGGGAGGTACCTCCTACGGTCCCTTAGGGGCATGCCACATGCCAAGCTGAAGCGAATCAAGGCTCCCGTAACATATTGAAGATAAATGACTTACAAGAACTTTATAGATGGGACAAGGATCGGTTTGGGCCATGAGGCGCAAGGTTAGACAAGATGGTGCGTGACTTCGCGCACCTTAATTAGGTGCGTTCGACACCATGATCAGGCCCATTATCGAAGATATCGAGTGAAAGAATAGAAGGCGACAAGGAAGACCGCGAACACCATGACCCAGGAATTCCTCGTGGTGCTCGCTTTTTTCTTTTTCTCCATTACGTCTGCAATCGCGGAGCTGAGGAAAAACACCTGCAAGGCTGTCAGGAGACTCGCAGCAATTTCCACCAAGGCAAGCTGGCGAATGAGAGAATCAAGAAAGATGGCGCCGCTCGCCACCGAGGCAACCAAGCTCAAGACAATTGAGAAAATGTGACGATTCATGCTTACTACTCGCGCTTGTCCCGCTAGTTATGCCGGCGCTGTGGCCGTGTCGTCAAAAGTACCGGCGGTAGTGCACCCAGCAATGGCTTGCCCGAAAACCATTTCATTGTAGCGATTCATAGCAGCCAAAGATGCATACTTTCTCGGGTGCAGGGTATCCGAAGGCTTAAAATCTTCATCCAAGAAGATACGCGCCAAATTTAGGAGAACAAACCAGGAGAAGATGATGCAACTACGTCCATTGGGAAAGAACGGGCCGCTGGTTTCGGCAATGGGTTTGGGCTGTATGGGGATGTCCGAGTTTTACGGACCGCGGCACGATGCGGAATCGGCCGCGACGATCCATCGCTCGATCGAGCTGGGGATCACGTTCCTGGATACTGCGGACGTTTATGGTTATGGAGATAACGAAGTGTTGGTGGGGCAGGCGATTCGAGGAACGCGTGAGAAGGTTTTTCTGGCGACCAAATTTGGAATTGTGCGCGACAAGACGAACCCTGCCGTGCGGGGCGTCAATGGCCGGCCGGAATATGTGCGCGCGAGTTGTGAGGCAAGTTTGAAGCGGTTGGGCGTGGCCACAATCGATTTGTACTATCAGCACCGCGTTGACCCCAGTGTGCCGATTGAAGAGACCGTCGGCGCGATGGCGGAATTGGTGAAAGCCGGAAAAGTGCGGTACCTGGGATTGTCGGAGGCGTCGGCCGCCACAATACGGCGCGCGCACAAGGTGCATCCCATCGCCGCGCTGCAGACCGAATACTCCTTGTGGACGCGCGACCCGGAAGATGAAATTCTCGCCACCACACGCGAACTTGGCATCGCCTTTGTGGCCTACAGCCCGCTGGGGAGAGGATTCCTGACCGGGCAGATCAAACGATTTGAGGATTTTTCGCCGGATGATTATCGGAGAAATTCGCCGCGCTTCCAGGGAGAAAATTTCCAGAAGAATTTGGATCTTGTGGCGCGCGTCGAGACCATCGCGAGAGAGAAAGGCTGTACCCCGGGGCAACTTGCGCTCGCCTGGTTGCTCGCGCAAGGTCAGGACATCATCCCGATTCCAGGGACGAAGCGGCGGAAGTATCTCGAAGAAAACGCCGGCGCGTTGAACGTCAAGCTATCGCTGCGCGACTTGAAGAGGATTGACGAAGTAGCTCCGCACGGTGTGGCGTCGGGATTGCGCTACCCGGAACACATGATGGCACTGGTAGGCCGCTGAGCCGCCCGAGAATCCGGGGCATTCGTCTTAATTATCTCCAAAGTTGGCGATAGGGAAGCGTATTATGGGCCGCCGGGGCGCAGCGCCGGCAGCGTAAACTTCGGCGTGACCTCCTTGCGTTTCGACCAGTCGTGATAGGTGTGGCACTCCGAGCAGCGTGAGTCGGCGTGACTGGGACCGGGCGCGTGACACGTTTCGCAAGTCGCAATACCGGGCAAGAGGATGTCGCTCGATTCCATGCTCGTAAGAGCCTTCGCATGACAGCTCACGCAAGTAAAGCCGCGATGCGCATCGTGGTCGAACTTCGCGTGCGGCATCCAGCGTGTTTTTACATTGGCGGGGGCCACTTGGGGCAGCCCTGTGTTTTGCGAAGTCGTTAAAGCGTGACATTGTTTGCAGGTCTTGCGCAAGAGAAGTTCTTCCGCATCAGCCGTTCGTTCTGCTACCCATTGTGCCGGAGTGAGTACGCGTATTTGCGGCGGCAGTGGCTTGCCGCTCAGATCTCGGCCTGGATCGCGCTGCACACGAACGTCTCCCGGATGAGCAGCGATGTATTGCTGGAATTTTTTGACTAAGAACGCATGCACTATTTCAGGCTCATCGTGCGGAACGCCTTCGTCGAAGCGCTTGTCGAATGTAAGCAAATGACATGCGGCGCAGGCGTTGGCGAATTTTACTGGCGCCATGAATTCGCGGCGCGTAACCGGCTTGGGAGGCTTAAGCCCCTCGGCAATGACTGGAAGAAGCTCGTCGCTGTCTCTGTAGCTAACCGTTGCGGCGAGATATTTGGCGTCAGAATAAGTGAGGTCTGGTGAAACGGCGGCAGGTCGATGGCAATTGCCGCATTCAAGGTTTACGAGAGTGCCGTTCGGCCCACGGCGGATTGGTTTCATGTGAATCGCGTGATTCAGCTTAATCGTAGCGGGATCGCTTGCGGAGCTTCCTTCAACAGGACGCAACGCGGCAAATTCTGGATGGCCATCCTCGAGCGTGCGAATGTGGTTCGCAAAGTTCGATCCACCTCGATGTGCCCGAAGATTGGAGTGGCAGAGAGCGCAGGATTCTGTATCCGTAGCAGAAATGTTAATTCGTCCGCGATGTTCTCGATGGCAAGAGATGCAATTATTCTGCGAATAATCCGGGAAATGGTGCATTGGGCCGTCATGGCAGTTGAGACATCCGAACATGTTTGCCTTGGCGGAGAATTCTCCTGGAACCCTGTCGTGGCAGGCCGCGCACTCTTTTTCCAGTACGGCATGGGCTCGTGACAAACGGCCGCTGCTGTAGACACGGGAATCCCGGGACAGGCTTTTTCCGGCGATCCAAAAGAAAGCCAACAGCAAGAGCAGAAGGCTGAGCCAGAGCTTGGCGCGCTTCAGCGGTGTCGGCCTCTTGAAATAGTTGAGGTCGATGCGCTGCGCGAGCTTCTTGGTTGTGCGTGTGCGAGCCATTGGAAACAGTAGCCAGTTCTGAGTTATTAGTCGTCCGTTAAAACAAGAAACGTAAAACTGAAATCGAGGCTTCTTGTCGCCTGCTCAGAAGCGCCAGTTTAGACTCCAAAAATAACGACCCACAAAACCAAAGACCAAAACTAAGAACCAAAAACCAGTGGCCTAACACACAAGCAGAGGGTTCAATACCGCAAGGCCATCACGGCGTGGACAGCGCCGAGCAAAATCAACGCGAGCGAAAGCGGAATATGCACCAGCAGCCAGCCGTGGAGCCAGCGGTGCAGTTGTTCCTGACGAGCGAGTTGGCGCGCTTCGTCGCAAATATCTTCGAGATCGTTGAGCGTGGCATGAACTGCGGCAGGCAGCAAGGTGCGCAGCCCCGCAAAGGTGCTGCTTGACGCGGCAACGTCTGCCAGTCGGGTGCCACGCTTCGGACGTTCGAGAAAGGGTCGCATTTCGTTGAAATAGAAACTGCGAAGCGGCGCGCTTTGCTCTTTGCTCAGTAAAATGATTTGCGGAGCAGCTGCGACGGCGGCGCTGGCTCCGGCACTGACTGCCGCAGACGTTCGCAAAGGAACAGCAGTAGCGGCTATCGGGCGAAGGGCAGTAAATCCGCCGGCGCGCTGCGTTTCCTCCACGGTGGATTTTGTAAAGCCGAGGTTCTCGGACACGGCCTCCACCGCGCGGTCGGCTTCTTCCCACAAAAGCGAGCGGACGTGACCAATCTCGTCGTAAATCGTCTCGAGTGGCACATCACTCGTCATGACGCTTGGCAAATAGTGCTGCAGCGCCGCGCCAAAGATGCCGCTGGCAACTGTAACGATAAGAAGCCACATCAGCACTCGCGTGAGGGTGCCGCCAAAATGAAAACCGCCATGAAAGAGAATCATTGGCAGTGCTAGGAGGCCAAGCCAAAGGTGGCCGCGCATCCAGGCCTGTGCGCGTCCCAGGCGCCAGGTGGGCACGCGCTTTCGTGCGCCGAGCAGGGCGGCAAAAATCATGAAGCAGAACCCGATGATGCCAAACAACAGTCCAATGGCGCTGCCGCCACGGGGACCCTGCGGCGTCTTAAGCGCGTAGATGACGTACACGAGGAAAGAGATTGCAAGAATCGCAAGTGAGGCTATGGCCCAGGCGCGATGTGTGCGGTCGATTCTCATTTCGCGCTGCCCTGGCCGAGCATTTCGGCGAAAAATTGTTTTGGGTCCACACGATGCGCCGCGTCGTGTGGACAAGCGTAAACACAGCTTGGTTCTTTCAAGTGCGTGCAAAGATCGCACGAAGTGGCTTTCTGTTTGATGACCGCCTTCTTGCGGCCGGCATTCTCGGCGTCGTCGGCCAGCACTTCAAACGGATGCAGATTGATATTGCCGTAGGGACAATTGCGCGCGCAGAGGCCGCACCCGATGCACCAATCCTCGATGATGACTTCCAGGGAATTGCGGCGGCGAATCGAGCCGACCGGGCAGCCGACCATGCACAGGGGATCGCGGCATTGCCGGCAACTCGTGGCGACGAGATAGCGATCAAACCGGAGACCGTCGCGCACCAGGCGCGTAATGCCGTCGTGCGCATCGGCGCAGGCGTTTACGCAAGCATCGCAGCGCGTGCAATTTTGCAGATCGAGAATGAGCAGGCTTTGCGCTTCCATCAAGCCTTGCGAAAGGAACTGGTCGATGGGAACGCTATGCACCATTTGCAGGCGTTGCTGGTTGGCGGCGCTTCGCTCGGCGGCGATGACTTCGAGGCCGGCGCGAACGCTTGGGAAGCGCGCAACCATGTCGCGAAAATCGTCGCCGGAAATGCGCACTAATTCGACGTGATCGAGCGCCGTGCAGGTGGCGGTGCGAATACCGCCTCCAAGCAAACCAATTTCGCCGAAATAGTCGCCGCGGGAAAGATAAGCGAGTACCATCTCGCCGCCGGGATAGCTTTCCGAAACCTTTACGAACCCGATTCGCACGAGATAGAAACTGTCGGCGGCGTCGCCCTGTTGGACGATGGTTTGGCCGGGGGCGAATCGTTGCAGCTCGATACCTGCTTTGAGATGCTCAATAAATTCCGGCGATAAATCCGCGAACATCGGGACGCCACGTAAATGATTCTCAAGCGCGCGGCGTCGGTAGGTTTCGTCGAGCTGCGCGCGGAAGGTCTTGTTCTTGAACATGATGTCAAGGACATTGCGCAGCATTTCATAGACGACGGCATCGGACTCGGCAACGACCGTGGCGGAGCGCGGATAGAAATTCATACAGGTCATTTCGCCGAACAAATCGCCAGGTCCTAATTCCGCTACCGGATTGCCGTAAGAAAGGTCGACGGAAGCGTCAATGGGAATGGTGCGGTCGCGCGCTTCGTCTTCGCGTTTGTCTTCGTCGCGGCCAACGAGCGCGCTGGTCAGCTTCTTGAAAAAACCCTTGGCGCCGCCTTCCGTTTTGACGTGTGCGATAGGCGAAGAAATGGAAACTCGCGCGCGTCCCTCGACGATATAGAACGCTGTGGAGCCAAATTCGCCTTCGCGGCAGATCACTTCGCCTTTGTGCAAGCGGCGCTTGACGATGGCGCCGCGATTGAGCTCGAGGAATGTCCCGGAAACGCCCTTGAAAACAGGAATCCGTAACAGTTCTTCGGCTTCAAAAATTTCTGCATTCGTGCCCGCGGCGATGACGGTTCCGGCGAGACCCTTATTAGTGAGCGCGCCGGTAGGGCAGGAGACCATGCACTCGCCGCAGGAGATACAAGTGGAATCGCCCATTGGTGCGTTCAGGTCGAAAGCAATGCCTGCGGAGTAGCCTTTGCCCATGCGGCCGAGGACGAAATTATTCTTGACCTCGTCGCAGCCGCGAATGCAGCGGTCACAAAGAATGCATGCATCGTGGTCGACGGCGATGGCGAGGGAAGAATCGTCTTCGCCGCGGGTGACCGCGCGTTTCACAAAACGCGGTTGAGTAATGCCCGCGGATTTCGCGAGTGATTCCAGTTCACAGTCGCCAGATTTTTCTTGTCGCGCGCAGGGCGAAGGATGATCGGACATCAGCAATTCGAGCAGCGTTTTGCGCGCATTCAACACTTTTCCCGAATTGGTGACCACCTTCATGCCTGGTTCGACAGGGCGCACACACGAGGCCGAAAGGACTCGTGCCCCTGTATCCACGACGCACAGGCGACAAACCCCAACTGGTGTTTGGTTTTGCAAGTGGCACAAGATAGGAATGCTGATGCCGTTCATGCGCGCGGCGTCGAAAACGGTGGTTCTGGCGGGCACGCGCACGGATTTCCCGTCTATGCTGATTTCGACCATGCCTGGAGGTGTAGCGGAAGTGGTCATGGCCGAATGCCGACTCGTTGAGGTTCCCCTGCGCGTGACGCGGCGGTGAAACAAATCCCGCTCGGACATTGGCCCTTCAGCACGTGCGCATCAATCTCAGCACGAAAATGTCTCAAAACGGACTGAATCGGCGCGGGCGCAATCTGGCCAAGGCCGCAAATTGAGGTTTGACTCATGGTCTGCGAAAGGTCGTCAAGCAGTGCTAGGTCGGCGCGATATTGCGGTTCAGAAACGGCGCCTTGCGTCCAGCGCACAAGCAGGTCGGTCATTTTTTGCGAGCCTACTCGGCAGGGAACACACTTTCCGCACGATTCGTTGCGATAAAAACGCACCGCGTTCAGCGCCATATCCAGCATGCACGTGGTGTCGTCGCAAACGACGATAGCGCCGGAACCAAGCATGGAACCTGCGTCAGCGAGCGCTTTGAAGTCGAGCCGTACGTCAACCATGGAAGCCGGCAGGTAACCCGACGACGGGCCGGAAGGCGCAAAGGCTTTCAGTTTGCCACCCGCGCGAATGCCGCCTGCATGCTTGAAAATCACCTCGCGCATCGGTGTGCCCATGGGCACTTCGAAGACGCCGGGATGCTCGACGTGGCCGCTGACGCCGACGAATTTCAGTCCGCGCGAGCCGTTCGCCCCTTGCGCGATGAACCAATCGACGCCGCGCGACAGAATCTGGGGCACGCTGATAAACGTTTCCACGTTGTTGATGACCGTCGGCTTCTGCCACAAGCCGATTTGCCCCGGGAACGGAGGCTTGTTGCGTGGCTCGGCGCGATGGCCTTCGATGGCTTCGATTAGCGCGCTTTCTTCTCCGCAAATGTAGCCGCCGGGGCTGACAAATACTTCGAGATCAAAATCAAGATCGCTGCCGAGAATCTTCTTGCCGAGTAGGCTCGTGTGATAGCAGCGGCGAATCTCTTCGCCAAGAATTTCTTCTTGCAGCGCGTATTCGTGACGAATGTAGAAGATGCCGCGCCTCGCCCCGGTGACCAGGCCGGCGATAATCATGCCTTCGATGACCAGGTGCGGCAGGTTGGTCATGATGAAGCGGTCTTTGATCGTGCCAGGTTCACTTTCGTCGGCATTGCAGATGACATATTTCAAAGGATCGGGCTGCTTCCGTACCAAATCCCACTTCATGCTCGTCGGGAAGCCTGCACCACCCATGCCGCGAAGTTCGGCAACTTTGAGCTGCTCCAAGACGTGGTCCCAGTCGCGCGATTGCACGAGTTTGCGTACCACGCCGTATTTTTCGTCGTCGCTATAAGGATCGGCTTTGCAATCCACGCGGGGTGGCTCGGGACGCGGCTCGTTGATCTCCTCGCCGCGGAGAGCGCTACGCGCGATCTGCTCTACGCCCGCAGCGGTGACATCCGTGAAAATCTGGTCGTTGATGGAAACCGCGGGCGCGTGATCGCAGCGACCGAGGCAGGAGACGTCGCGAATCTGGACATCTTCGGGCCGGGAACCTGCAAAACGCCGCTCCAACTCGGCTCGCAGCTCGCAAGCTCCGTTGAGATGGCAGCTCATGTCCGCGCAGACGCGAACATCCGCCTTGGCCGGAGGGGCAAGATGAAAATGTGGGTAGAAACTGGCGACGCTGTGAATCTGATAGAGCGGAGTTTGTATGCGTCGGGAAAGTCCTTCGAGATCCGCCTTGGGCAGGAAGCCGTAGCGAAGCTGGATGGCCCGAAGATCGTCGAAGATCACGTCGTCCCGTCTCGCACACAAAGCCGCGCTCGATTCAAGAAAATGCGCGGCGCAGGTTGGAGTAGCTGAATCTTTTGCATACTACTGAGCGTAAAGCGCACTGTAAATAGCGCCTCGTTCCCTTTTCGCGGCGCGTCGCGAAAAAGACAACGCAATCCGTTGACTTCTTTGTATTGCAAACGTTATAAGCGAGGAGATTCGCCCGGCACCCTGAATGCACAACGCGAAAAAGCTCTTTCTGCTCTCCAACCTCGCCGGTTTGTCGCTCCTGACGCCTCCTTTGTTGCGAGCGCAGGAGAAAGAGCCGGTCAAATACATCGGTCCCGGATCGTGCGCGGCAACGAGCTGCCACGGAAGCGTCAAGCCTATCGCCGGCAGCCGGATTTTGCAGAATGAGTATTCGACCTGGATTCTTCAGGACAAACACAGCCGCGCCTATCAAGCGTTGACGAGCGAGGTCGGCGAGCGCATGGCGCGCATTTTGAAATTAGGCGCTAAGGCCGAGGAAGCCCCGAAATGCCTGGCATGCCACGCGCTTTATACCACGCCGGAGCAGCGCGGGCGCG
>DATDNK010000225.1:0-11323 GCA_036518275.1 Candidatus Acidiferrum sp. | reverse complement strand
GGCTTTGTTACAGAGAAAATCGGAAATAAGTCAGTTGGAGAATTTCGCGATGCCTATCGGAGATAGTCAGTTCTGCGTCGGTTCTTACGCCGCTCCGCGACGTCGCAAGAGCCGGACATTCACGTGGGCACACCAAAACGCGGCAGTACCCACCTCATCAGGGCGATGTAGGCAAGCAGCAAGATCAGAGGTTCGAGTCTTTCAAGCAGCACGGTCACTCACCCGTCTAGCAAAAACCAAAAACCTCATTGTTTCTTTCCTCTCGAACAAAACGAGCAACTCGCTTTGGCGCAAGGACTCGTGCAGGCAGAAGGCTGGTCACCTCTTCCTCCAGGGCAGCACGAGCACCGGCTTGGAACTATGGCGGATGACGCGCTCGGATGTCGTACCCAAAGTAGTGATTTCCAAAAAGGGCTTATGTTCCGCGCCCATCACAATCAGGTCCACATCTTCTTCGTCGGCGTGAAGCAGAATCTCTTCCGCTGCGTTGCCCTTGCGAACGACTTCTACGACATCGCAGTTGCTTCGAGTGTCCCCAGAGACCCACTGGCATAGCCGTTGACGAACCGGCGCGAGATCCTCATCCGCTCGCTCTTGAGCGTGAAGGAGGTAGAGCCTCGCATTAAAAGCTGAGGCCAGCGACTCGGCAAGTTCCGTGCTCTCGCGATCGAGTGCCGTAAAGTTCACCGGAGCCAGAATGCGCCGAATCTGCGGCGACAAGGAATCGTTTCCAGCATCCTTAACGACAAAGACCGGAGCCTTCGATTCGTACAGCACCGTTTCCGCCACAGAGCCCAGGCGAGCACGTTTCAAGCCGCTGCGACCGTGACTCCCCATGACGATCAAGTCCGGGAGTGTTCGGGACATTTCCTCGAAGACGGCTTGGACCGTGGGTGCTTCAAGTACGGCAATATCCCTAGAAACGTTTGGATGGAGTGCGCCATCCACCATCCGGCGGATATCGCTGCTGATTGCTGCTATCCGCTGCTCAGTCTGCCCGACGAATTCTTTCTCTTGCGCGGAAGTAAAGTAGCGCGGCCATTCCATCCAATAGGAATGCAGAATTCGAACCTGAGCACCGTACTTTTCCGCGAAAAGGGAAGCCCACTTCAACACCGCTGGGCCGGTAAAGTCCAACTCCACCGGGCAAAGAATATAGGTTGGTGCGAATACGCTCATAACTGGTTCAACCCAGAACT
The DNA here is from genome assembly GCA_036518275.1 of Candidatus Acidiferrum sp. Taxonomy (GTDB): domain Bacteria; phylum Acidobacteriota; class Terriglobia; order Acidiferrales; family UBA7541; genus Acidiferrum. The sequence continues at coordinate 10,124 of DATDNK010000225.1, read as the reverse complement.
GTCTCCGAAATAGCGACATTGCTCCTGTGACCACAATCCTGCCGCGGCCACAATTAACAAATGCAGAAGCGCAGGATTTGTTACAGAGGAGGGGAAGTTTTGGAAGGGACAGTGCGGCTAGACTCGACCCGCGCCTACACCCTTTTTGTCGTTTTTGCTAATTTGGGCCATGGCCCCTTGGTACTTGGAAAGCACCTCGCGGCGGAGATTCGCGGCCACTCGCGCGTCCGGGGGCTCGTTGGGCGCGGTCCGGCAGGTTCGTATGGTTTCTTCCAGACTTGAGAGAAAAGCTTTGCAAGGCTCGCAACCTTCCATGTGTTTTTCCATCTCCGCACAGAGAGAATCATCCAGTTCTTCATCGAGATAATCGGAAAGTTCTGCGAACATCTGTTTGCAGTTTCGTTGCCGCGGGTGAACCGGAGCTTCGGTAGCGCGCTTGGCGGCCTGCTGACCACCGCGCTGATTTTGTTGCTTGGCAAGCTCCTTTCGAACGAAGAGCCGCGCGCGGTGGAGCCGCACGCGGATAGTGCCGGGCCGCAGGCCTGTGATTTCGGCAATGTCCTCGTCGGAGAGTTCCTCCATATCGTGTAACACAAGGATGAGACGGTATTCCGGAGGCAATTGCTGCACGGCGTCCCGCAAACGCTTGGCATTTTCCCGACGCATTAACGCTGTTTCCGGCGTAGGCTCGCCATTGCCCGAAAGGCTGGCCAGTTCCTGGCGGTCGGGCATCAATTCTTCAAGGGAAAGCGCTTCCTTGGGAGCAAATTTGCTCTTTCGGCGGCTCATCAAGCAGCGGGTCTTGGCTACTTTGTAAAGCCAAACCATGAGAGCTTTTGCGCTGTCGAACTTGGGCAAGTTGGGAACGGACCTTAGCAACACTTCCTGCATGGTGTCTTCAGCGTCTTGCCGCTGACCACACACTTTCATGCTGAAGGAGAAGACGGTGTTCTGCAGCAGCGCCAGCGCCTCCTCCAGGGATTTGGAGTCTCCGCGCTGGATGAGTTGCACGACTTGCTCAATTTCGGGGCGCACCCTTGCACTTTAGCACGGCAGGCCCGGCATGCTGAATCTTCTGGCGTGAAAGGATAAGAAGTCTTAAGGTGAAAGCATACGGCTTTTCGCAGGAACGAGAGGGAAGAGAAGCTGAAATGCTTGAACTACGCGCGGGCGTTCAGCTCGTGTGGTGACCGCTTTTTAAGCCTTTATTGAGGTAGCCGGAACCACCGCGCCCGTGGAGGCCAGGATGGGTTCCTTGGATCGATTTGGTGTGCTGTAAGGAAGTAGGGCTTTCGCTTTCCTTCAACGAGGCATTCGTGGAGGCCACTCCTGTGCTGGGCGCTTCCGCGACAACGAAAACCCCAAGAACGAGGAAAAGCAGGAAGGCGATCAGCACCAGGTTCCACCGCCGGGATTTTTTGACGGTTCCGGGTGGCGGGGCAGCTAAACTGCATTGTAAGGGGCCGTAATTACTTCTGCGCATTCTGAGTTCCCCTTTGTCGGGCCCGAACTTCAAAAATCCTCCTTGCCTGCCGGTGGCTGCGCTCCTCGCACAGCGCGCCTGTCTAATAAGATGTATCGTATTACGATATGGTTGTAAGCGCCAAACAAAGACGCAGCAAGGAGCGCTAAAAGATACTGTCTCTCTTTACCCTTGCTAGCGCGAGTGCTTCAGATGCTTGTCGAAGTAGTCCATGAAAATTTCGAATGTTTTTTGTTGGATCTCGTCGGGTTTGTACGACCCATCGGCCTGGTTCATGATGAAAACGTAGCCGTGCGTCGGGTGATCGAAGCTCTCCCATTGCACGTCTTTGCCGGCTTCTTTCATCCATTCATAGGTTAGCTTGAAGATGCCCTGTTGATGATCCTTCTCGCGGCCAAAAATCAGAATCGGCGTGTTGATGCGCCGGATTCGCTCCATTCCTTCTGTCTTGTTTGCGTTTTTCCGCGCGACTTCGATGTCGTTGTATTGAATTTCCGTGCCTTTGCGCGGCGCATTGGGGCCGGTGTCCACGGTCAGGAATTCGTGATTGGCAGGCTCAATGCACACGCCCGCGCCAAAGCTGTATTCGCTGGACGCCTTCATGATCATTTCGCCGCTGTGGCTCACGCCGATGGCCCCGACGCCGTTCTTGTCCACATAGGGCAAGGATTGTAGATAGCGAATGATGGCTATTAGATCTTCGTGGTCGAGCGTGGGGCCGGATTTCAACATGCGGCGTTCGCCGCTGATGCTGTCCGGGAGGTTTTGTGGCGGCTTCGCCTGTTCATAGGCATAGGGAATTTCATTGCGATAATTCACCGTTGCCACGACATAGCCGCGCGCGATCATGCGATCCTGCATCTGCGAGAGGCTTTCCGCAAGACGCTCGACTTTTTTCATTCCTTCACGGCCTTCGCCCCAGCCCATGGTGATGGCAGGGAAAGGGCCGTCACCTTTCGGTTTGCGCACAATGATGGGCACGTAAATCTCGTCGCGCGTCAAAACGAAGGTGTAATCCGCGGGCGTGTCCGTTCCTTTGAGAGGCTTGCTCGCGATCACATAGCCGTGAGGGGGAATCGACTCCGCCGCAGGCTTCCCCGTGTTGAGCTGCGCGCGGGATGTTTTCACGACTCCAGGTATCGCCAATATCGCCGCAACGGAAGCACTCGTAATCAGCGGGACAGAAATGCGATGCCGTTTCATGGCAAACCTCCTTTGGCCGTGCACAAAAAAATCAGCCGCGCTGTGTGTGATCGAAGCCCGCAGGCATGGCGCTTCTACCACCGTGTCTTTGAGCCGTCAAGAAGATTGCTGTATAGTGGCCGCGCTGCCGGCGGTAAATCTTTCTTGCGCCGCGACTCGCGGACTATTCGCGGGAGGAAACTGTGAAACACCGATTGCAAATTTGTCTCGGTTGGGCCCTCTTTGCCGTGCTCGCGTTTGATTTGTATGCGCAAGAACCTTCTGTCCCTGAACCTCCTCGTCCCTTGGTCTTGACCGAGGCGATCCCTATGCCGGGTGTTCAAGGGAGATTCGACCATTTTGGATTCGACGGGAAAAATCAATTGATCGTTGCGGCTCTGGGGAACAACAGCGTAGAAATCATTGACATCAGCGCTCGCGTACGCAGCCATAGTATTTCTGGAATCCCGAATCCTCAAGGAGTAGTTTTTGCGTCGGAATCCAAGAAGCTGTTTGGCGCTAGCAGCAAAGGCAAACTCTACATCTACGACGGCACAAACTTCACGCTCATCAAGAGCATCGATTTTCAAGGTGACGTGGACAACCTGCGCTACGACACTGCCAATCAGCGCGTCTACGTCGGCTACGGAGAAGATGAAACGGGAGCGATTGGCGCTGTGGATACCAAAACCAACGAGAGGCTGCCGGAGGAATACAAGCTGGGGGCGCACCCGGAATCTTTTCAGCTGGAAACTTCCGGCCCGAACATCTATGTGAATCTTCCGGACCTGAAACAAATTGCCGTGATCAATCGCAAGACTCGTGCGATCACGCGCTGGCCCATGACTCTGGAGCACAACTTCCCGATGGCTTTGGATGAGGCGGATCATCGTTTGTTCGTCGCCACTCACGAGCCGGCACGGCTGGCGGTTTTCGATACCATGAACGGGCGAACGGTCGCTACCCTTACGTGCGTGCAGGACGCTGATGACGCTTACTACGACGCTGGGCGTAAGCGAATCTACGTACCTGGCGGGGAAGGATTCATCAGCGTCTTCGAACAGACCGATCCAGACCATTATCGGCTTCTCGCCAAAGTACCCTCGACGCTCGGTGCGCGGACCGCGGGCTATTTCGGGAAAGGGCGTAAGGGCTTTGACCGCTTCTTCTTGGCCGTGCCGGCCCGAGCGGATCACGGGGCCGAGATCTGGGTTTACACGGTACAAGAATAGTCTGAGAGTTTTCAGCGAGTATCATAAGCAATGTGTGTTGCAAAGAATTCTGGTCATACCAATAGACCACAAGACTTGCCCGGGTCGGGCCATTTCTATCTTTCCTTCATAAAATCAATGAATCGCTTGACAACTGTTCTCGTATGATGGTACAGCGTCTATACCTATTTTGCTTCGTGGGGGGAGGTCCTCATGCCGTCCATGAGTCATCGTCACGGGAACACTGTGCTTGGAAACCTAGGGCTCTCAAGACTCGCCCTGATCTTGGTCCTGCTATTCGCCGTCATTTTGGCGAATGGCCCTGCCTATCCTCAGGGAAGCACAGGGCGCATTTTGGGGGTGGTCACCGATCAATCTGGTGGTTTCGTCGCCAACGCCAGGGTGACGATTACGGACGTGGCTCGAGGTGTTTCCCAAAACCTGACCACCGATTCGGACGGCGCATACGTGGCAATCAACCTTTTGCCCGGTACTTATACCGTTCGCGCCGAATACAAAGGATTCAAGACCTTCGAGCGCAAGAATATTCTGCTCGAAGTCGGCAAGGACGTGCGCATTGACGCCGTCCTCCAGCCTGGCACCGCCACCGAAACGATTACCATCACGGAAGAGGTTCCCATGGTGGATACCACCTCCACCACACTGGGCGGCACTATCAGCAACGAGATCATCAATGACCTCCCGCTGAATGGCCGTAACTATCAGAACCTAATTTCGCTGCGGCCTGGTACCTCCATCTATCCCGGCGGCGGGCCCTGGACCCAGACCACGAACGGCATTCGCCCGGAAGATACAAGCTTCATCGTGGATGGTGTTACCAACGATGAATCCTTCATGGGATTGAGCGTAACCAACGCCGCGGCTGTGCTTGGCGACGCCGCCACTATTTTACCGATTGATGCCGTCCAGGAATTCAACACGCAAGTCAATCCACGAGCCGAGTTTGGGTGGAAGGCTGGGGCTATTACTAGTGTTGGACTCAAATCAGGGACCAACCAGGTTCACGGCACTGCCTATGGTTTCGGACGCAAGGATTCTTTCGACGCTCGCAACTTTTTCAATCCCGTGGGGACTCCCAAGCAGCCTCTCGAATTGGAGCAGTACGGCGGCAGCCTTGGGGGACGCATCGTTCCAGACAAGCTCTTCTATTTTGGCTCCTATGAGGGCCAGATGTACACGGTCGGCAACGCCCTCCCAGGACACGCTCCGACAACGGCCTCCGTAACAGGAGGTGGCGCCAACGGATGCCAGTCCGCAGCAATGATAGCGGCTGGAACGGGCGATTGCACCATCAGCATTGCAGATGCCACCGCTGACCTCAAGGCTCAGAACTCCAGTTTTGTGGTAAATCCCCTCTCCAACTATTTGCTGGGTTTTTATACGCCCAATTCCTCACAAGGATCCTTTGTGTCGCTCAACTTTCCCAATGTGAACACCTCAAAGAATGCTTTGGGCAAAGTGGACTACCACATCAGCGATCACAACGCCGTCAGCGGCTCTTATTTTTTCGGTAACGACACGATTATCGGCATGGACTTCAACGAACTGCAACCGCAATTCCGCACGCGGGTTCATTCACGGGCACAAGCCGCCTCCGGCCACTGGGCTTGGACACCGAGTTCGACGTGGGCCAATGAACTCCGCGGCGGCTTTACCCATTACACCCTCCAGATCCTGCCGAATGACATTACTACGAAATACGCCATCAACACGGGCATTAGCAATCCCTTGTTAAACGGTATTCCCAACATCAGAATCCCTGGCTTAACAGAATTGGGAGCCTTCCACAACTTCCCTAAGATTGTCGGCCCGGACAAGGTTTATGACTTTATCGACCAGGTTTCTTACATTCGCGGAAAACATGCCCTCAAATTCGGCGGCGAGCTTCGTCGAGACTTAGTGCATCAGGCTACATTTCGCGCCGGTAGAGGGAGAGTCCGATTTAATTCTTTAGAGGATTTTCTCGCGGGCACTGTCCACAATGCCAGTTTCTTGGCCGGGGATCCTACCCGCAATATGTCCCAATGGCTCTACGCCGGGTACGCTCAAGACGATTGGCGCATTACCAAAAAAATCACTATTAACCTTGGACTCCGGTACGAGTTTCAAGGTGTCCCCACCGAGGCCAGTAACTTGATCGGAAATTTCGATCCTTCACTTGGATTTGAGCAAGTGGGAAAGAACATCAGCTCGATTTATAAACCTGATCACAACAACTTCTCGCCGCGCTTCGGTGTCGCCTGGGATGTGACTGGCAAGGGAACGACCGTCGTCCGCGCCGGTGGAAGCATTGTCTACAGCCTGCTTACTATGAGTACTTTCATGTCCCAACAAAACACCCAAAATACGGTAACCCTCGGTATAGGAACCGTACCCACCGGAGCCAAGATTTTTGACGCCTCCTGTCCTTCGGGCTGCACTGGTGTTGGAAACATTTTCACTACCGGGGTCACGCTACCCTCGTCTGACATTACCTGGAAGGATCAATCCACTGCGATCTATCCCTCAAGCGTTACGGGTTTGGTTCAGTGCGGGGACAGCCAAACGCCTACTCCTCTTGGCAATACGCCAGATCCCTGTGACACCTTTGCCATGCAGCGCAACTTCCGCACGCCGTATGTAGAAAACTGGACCCTGGGCATTCAGCACGCTTTCTCCGGCAAGCTTTCTCTGGATCTGTCCTACGTCGGTAATCATGCCGCGAAGCTGCCGGGGGTCATTGATCTCAACCAGCCTGCTGTAGGATCAGGATGGAGTCCGGCGGAAATCACTGCATGTTATCAATCCTTCTACGATCCCAATGTATGTGCGGCGGACGGTGGGGCCGAAGAAGCTTCTCGACCCTTCACACAAAATGGCAAGTTCCCGTACATTGGTTTCATCAACTACTTGTCGAACGTTTACGGTTCCACTTACCACGGTCTGCAAACTACTCTGACTGCCCGCAATTACCATGGCCTGGATTTTGTCGCTGGCTACACTTACTCTCACGCGCTGGACGACATGTCCTCCAATTGGGTTGCTTTTCTCCCTATGGATAGCACGCGGCCTTTCCTTGATCACGCTAGTGGCGATGAGGACATTCGCCATCGCTTCACTTTTTCCATTACCTACACGCTTCCTGAAATTAAGACCCGCAGTCAGCTCTTGGAAGGCTGGCAGCTCAACACGATCATCACCATGCAAAGCGGCCAGCCCTGGAACATCAACGACCAATCCTTTGATATCAGTGGGACAGGTGATTTGGCAGATCGCTGGAATTTCTTTGGCAATCCTAATGACTTTAAGTCCGGCGGAGCCAACCCAATCAACTTCATTGCGCCGGGAAGCTTTGCATTGGATTCGAATGGCAATGTTATCGGTCTGGCTCCTGGCGCCCCTGCCGGGGCTTCGACCTGCCTTGGCGATGCATCCTCGCAGGCCGCTAAGAATATGCTGGCATTCGCAGGCTGCTATGCCAATGGCAAATCGGCACTTCTGCCGCCGTCCTTTGGCACGTTTGGCACCATGGGACGGAATGTCTTCCGCGATACCGGCTTCCACAACGTCGATCTGTCCGTAAGCAAGAACTTTAGGTTCGGTGAGCGCCTGAAAGCGCAGTTCCGGGTCGAGACGTTCAATTTCTTCAACCACCCCAATTTTGCCAATCCGAATGGCGGTACAAGCGGGTATGGTCAGGGAGCCTTCGCGGATCCGTCACAACCCGGTGCGTTCGGCTGCGGTTGCTCTACCCCCGACCAGGCCGCTTTCAACCCCGTGCTGGGCTCCGGCAGCAACCGCGCCATTCAGCTGGGTTTGAAGTTTATCTTCTAGATTTTCGCTGTCTGAGAGGCCAAGCGAAGGATGAGGTCGGCCTCCTCCAGCCACCTTCCGCACAGGAATGAGTGAGACAGTCCAGGGAGGACCGCGATCATGGGGCGTTTCGTTCGGAGTGTGCTTCCAATTAGCATACTGTGTGCCGGTTTCTTCTTGGCAACACCGAGCAAGCAGGGAATTGCCATAGCCGAAGAGGGATCTGTTTTTCAAGCTGACCACGAGTTTGTCCAAGCCGCCGCCAAAGGCGATAGCGCCACCCTTGCCAAGTCCCTCGACACCGCTTTCACCTGGACCGATGCCGATGGCAAGACGCTTTCTCGCGCTGAAGTTCTCGACTCACTTCCCAAGCCCGCTCTCGGTGACGAAGCTGGCGCGCATCAGGTTCGTCAAACGCGCGGCCAGGTCGAAGCCGTCATGGCCGACCGCGACAAAGTCCACGTTCTTCGGCTCTGGGTCAGACGCGGCGCAGCCTGGCGCCTACTTGTTTATCATGAGGTCGCTCTCGGTCATCAGGAAGCGACTGCGCACAGCTCTGGCGTGACCGACTGCGAGAATCCCTGCAAGACCGTTCCTTACAAGCCCAAAAACGAAGCGGAGCAAGCCATTATCGCTTCCTGGCAAGCGCTCGAAACCGGCGTCACCAATCACGACGCGGCTGCCTGGGCTCCGCACATTGCGGACGAATTCGCCATGCTGAGTTCCGCGAACGATCACCCGCTCACCAAGGCCGATCGCATTGCTACTCTGAATCTGCAGAAGCAAACTGGACGAGGTACTGCACCCTCGCCCCTGGTCTCCGCGCAGATGTTTGACTTTGGCGATTCCGTGATCATGACTTGCTTACACCAGCCTCACACGGGGAAACCGGTCCATGTCAGCCGTTTGTGGATCAAACGCGACGGCAAATGGATCATGTCCATCAGTTTCCAGACGACCATTCAAGCTGCGCCGGCAAAGACGTCTTAGGACATTTCTCCGTCTGAAATGCGAAGCCACCAGAAGCACACATGAAGCGGCCTTCTCTAACTTCCATTGTTGCCACGCTCGCGTTCAGTTTTTTACGGCTGGCCTGTGCTTCCTCGTCATTCGGCCAGGCAAGCCAAAATCCGGCCGTGCTCCAAGCGGATCGTACCTTCCTTCAAGTCTCAGCGAAGGCGGACAAGTCCGCGCTCGATCAGCTATTCGATCGCGAGTTCACCTGGATCGATGCGAACGGTGAATCCTTGAACAAAACGCAAGCTCTGGAAAACCTTCCTAAACTCGCAAACGACGACGTCGAGCCGCAAATTCGCATGTATGGTGACACTGCCATAGTTCGCGCAAGCCGCGATCGCCTGCACGTTTTGCGCATTTGGGTTCATCGCGAAGCGGGCTGGCGCATCCTGCTCTACCAGGAAGTCCAGCAAGTGGAGAAGTCCGAGCCTCCAACTCCCGCGCCCGCAGGCTCTGGCGATTGCGAAAATCCTTGCAAATCCATTCCTCTCACGCCCGAAACACAATCAGAGAAAGAAGCCATCGTCTCGTGGCAAGGGGTGATGCGCGCCATGGCTGACAACGATGCAGATGACTACGCTCCTCTGATTGCGGACGAATTCACCGCCACTGACACACATCACGATCGCCCGTACACCAAGCCGGACCGGCTCGCGCAGATCAAAAAACAGAAGCTCACCGGCGCGCGTTCCGTTCCTCCTGAACTCATCAGCGCCCGCATGTTCGGTTTCGGCGAAACCGTAATGATGATTGCTCGCGAGCAGCGTCCGGGCGCCAAACCGTATTTCAATACGCGCATTTGGGTGAAGCGCGACGGCCGCTGGCAGATGCTTTTCAGTTTCAATACCCGGATTGAGTAGAATGGAGCTTGCCGGAACTTAAATGATCCCGAACCCCGTCAAAGTCGGCATCGTTGGCCTTGGCCGCTGGGCCAAGGTTCTGACGCGTGCCGCCGCAAAATCGGACAAAATTAAAATTGTCGCCGCGTTCAGCCGTTCCGAAGAAAAGCGCACCGCATTCGAGCAGGACACCGGAGTCCCCGCCGTTTCGGACCTCCCAACAATGCTTTCGAATCGCGAAATGGAAGGCGCCATTCTCACCGTTCCCAACGAGCAGCACTTGCCGGTCGCCGCGGAAGTCGCGAAAGCCCGAAAGCATGTCTACACCGAAAAGCCCATCGCCAGCACGCTCGAGGAAGGTCTTGAAATTGCCGCGCTAGAAAAAAAATACGGCATCACCGTCAGTGTCGGCCACAGCGCGCGCCTGATGGGCGGCATTCGCAAAATCCGCGACGCCATCGACCGCGGCGAACTGGGCCGCGTCGCTTTTATCGAAGCAAACTTTTCCAACGAACGCGCGCTCGAGCTGACTCCCAAGACCTGGCGGTGGTACAAACACCGAGCTCCCGGCGGCCCGCT
>DATDNK010000224.1:0-2875 GCA_036518275.1 Candidatus Acidiferrum sp. | reverse complement strand
AAAAAGATGCAATTGCTCGCGCGTATCCAGCATTTGCAACGTGAACTGATCTTCGTTCAAAACCACGCCGCTGAGCTTTGTTCCATCGGAAGTTACCACCGACACCGACACGTACTCCTGAGGAAACTCCTTCATCGCTTCAAAGATGCCTTGCGCGAGCCTGCGGCTGGGATTGCGCAGCGATTCGACAAGATATTCTGTCGAGCGCGAAGCGCCCACGCTCGTTAGGTCAGGCCCAAGGCGCCCTCCCTTCCCTTCCATCATGTGGCACGTGGAGCAGCCGGCCGCACCGTTGAAAAGCTCCTTGCCATGCGCGGCATTTCCGGCTGGCTGCGTCGGAGCCTTCACCTCCACGCTGCGAATGTAATTGACCACCTGCCATATTTCTTCGTCACTCATCCCCACGCCAATGCCGCCGTTGGTCGCTGCGGGCATCACCGTCCCAGCAATGCCGTCGTGGATGTTGTGAAAAATTTCCGCGTCGGAGTTGCCGTGGCGCTTCTGCGCGCGCGTTAGATCCGGGCCCCGGCCCCCTCCGCGTGCGCCCAGCCCGTGGCAGAAGGCACAGTTCAAGCGAAATTGGTATTCACCGAGCTTTGCGACGTTCGCGTCGCCCGCGTACGGATTCTTCTCCTGCGCGAAGAGCGCTGGCTGATTCACACTCAGGTACGCGAGGAGGACCAAACAAACCAGAGTGGAAAAGCGAAAAGCAATTAGGCTTTTTCTGGGCGTCAGGCTATACGGATTCGCTTGGGGCATGAATTCTCAGCTCCTTCTACAAAACAGGCCAGATGCCGGAAACTATACCACTCGCATTCCGCAAGAATAAGGACAGAACCCTGCGCCTCTTCAACTACTGCAGCGGCGAGGAAAAATTCCCGCCCACAGCGCGAAACCCGGGATCTCGCTTGACATCAAATTTCAGACTGGACCGGTCCAGAATCTTCCCATTCAGGATCACTGTTTCGATCTTGCGCGTGTCCCTAATCTGCTCTGCCGGATTCCCCGCGACAATCACAACGTTAGCCGCGCGCCCAGCCTGCAGGCTTCCCCATTCTTCCTCCGCATGCATAATGCGCGACGCATTAGACGTCGCCAATCGAATCGCCTCCAGCGGCGTCAGTCCTGCCGCGACAAGCAATTCCAGCTCACGGTGAAGAGCCTCCCCTTGAAACACGCCCGGATAAGGGGCGTCCGTTCCCGCCGCAACTAAAACTCCTGCCTCCAGCAATTTCTTGACGTTTCGCTTCATTTCGTCGAATCCAGCCGCCGACCTCTGCACCTCGCTTTTCTCATCATCACTCAGATTCCGCGTCGCTTCGGCGCGCAGGTCCGTCAGGAACCACGGCGGAGTCGTATCGGCGATGAAAGGTTCTTCAAGAAATTTCAAGTCGGCGAGCCTCCGACGGGCGTAGTATTCTTCGACAGTCAGCGTCGTGATGACAAAAAGCCTGTGTTCCTTGATGACTTGAACGTCGTCGGCAGACATCTTGCGTGTCGGAGCATGCGCAAAGCCATCAATACCCGTTTGCACCAAATCCGGAGAGCCATTGCGCTCCCACTGATCAATGACAACACGCAGTTTTTCTTTGTGCGCTTCCTGCACCAGCCGGCGCAGCATGCGGTCGGAAAGATTCGCATAGCCTTTAATCAAATCGACGCCATTTCGCTTGTCGCGCTGAACGAATTCGGGAATCTGCGTTCGCGATGTCAACGCATAAGCCAGGTCCGGCCATGCCGGGTCCGCCGCGTCAATCATCGCGCCCGTGCAGTAAATCCGCGGGCTCAGCAAGTGTCCGCTCGCGGCTTCCTGCCGCAATTGCAGCACCCACGGCTGATAATTCCCGGTGTCCAGCACCGTCGTGATCCCGGCATAGAGCATCGCGTTGAGATAACGCTGATAGCCCAGCAGGTCCGTGCCGATGCCATCCCATCCACCCGTAAGGTGGACGTGCATGTCCGCAAGACCGGGCATGACGGTTTTTCCTTTTGCTTCGAGCACCTGCGCGCCTTGCGGAACCTTCGCGCCGCTCGCCGGTCCTGCGTACGCAATCTTGTTCCCCTGGAGAATCACAGCCGCGTCCTCTACAGGCGGTCCGCCCAGGCCGTCAATCAACCTGCCATGCAAGATGGCGATCGGCTTTTCTTGCCCCACTAGACTTTGGAAAGAACAAAGAACCGCAAGCCCAACCGCAAAGAGCAGGGTCTTTCGTGCGCGCATGGCTTCTCCTTGAACATCCGACAAATGAATTGATTTGACAGGGCTGTCCAATCGCGGGCCTCATCATATACAATCGCCCCTGATTTCCTCCAAGCAAACACATGACCGCAGCGCCTCCCAAGCCGCGCATCGCCATCGGTTCCGATCACGCGGGATTCTCCGTCAAAGAAATCATTCGTAAGTATCTGGAAGGCGCCGGTTACGCCGTGAGCGACCTGGGAACTTCCTCCGAAGAATCGGTTGACTATCCGGACTACGGCAAAGCCGTTGGCGAAAACGTGGTCTCGAAGCAAGCGGATCTGGGAATCGCCGTTTGCGGCAGCGGCATTGGCATTTCCATCGCCGCCAACAAAGTCCCCGGCATTCGCGCGGCCCTCGCGCATGACGTAAACACCGCGCGCCTCGCGCGCGAGCACAATGACGCCAACGTGCTCGCCCTCGGCGGCCGCATCGTCACCGGCGAAGCCGCCATCGAAATGGTCAAGGTTTTTCTAACCACCGCCTACCTCGGCGGCCGCCACCAGCACCGCCTCGACAAAATCTCTCAAATCGAGAACGACAAACGGTACAAAACAACTTCGGCGTAGAATATCCTCTGCCATTGCAAACGAGAGGCCTACGCATGCCCCTTCGAACCTGTCTCTTTCTTACCTT
>DATDNK010000223.1:0-7894 GCA_036518275.1 Candidatus Acidiferrum sp. | reverse complement strand
TAGGTTGGGCGGCCTTTTAAGGGGGCGTGCCGCACGTGGTTCGGCAGAAGCGAGGAAGCGGACTTCTGATTTGGCGCGGGGTCTTCTTTCTGTGTTCGGTTTCGGGCGGGCTTGGCGCGTGCGTGGGACGCGCCCTTCGTTCCTCTGGGTGAACTGAAGCGCGCCCCTACAGGTCCCTTGCGCGCGGACTTGGGCGCGGGGGCAGGCAGGAGCGCTACGACATCGTCCCATTCGGGCTTGCCCTGGGCAAAATTGCGAAAAACTTCAGGAAGTTTTGACCAGGGGCCAAAGCGGCGCTCGAAGGTGCGATGGTCGTATTGGCCCAGATGCCAGTAGGCGCGACGGGCAGGTATTTTGCCCTTCTTGCGGACGGCGAGGGCCCAATCTTCGAGAAGTTCGCGGTCCTCGAGGCGCACGTTCAGGGTATTTGGCCGGAGTCCCGCAGCCCTGACGGCGTCATTCCAAGTCGGAAAGAACAGTGAGACTTGATGCTCGGAAATTCCTGCAAGGAAGACGAATTCCGAGCGCGAGGGCGTGCGACCCGCTCCTTTGGCGATGGCGACCAGGGAATCCAGAATGAGCTGCTTGTCAAGCGGTGGTCTCAAGGGGCCTTCGATGTTTACTGATGATGGCATGACCGGCATTCTAACATGAGGGGAAAGGTTTGGACTTGGATTGCGAAATTGAAAGCAGATCCCTCCCGGCTCAGCGCGGTTGCCTGGCTTTCATCTGCGAGACCCGGGCTTTCACGAGTTTCTTAATCAGCGCAATCGGCAGCGGCTTGTTCAAGGGGAAGTGGATGGTGCCTTTGGAGGTGGAGAAGCCTTTCAGTTGGTTCTTGAATTTCTCAATCACCGCGGCGGTGGGAAACAAACTGCAGTGATCCGAAAACGCGGCGAACCAGACCAGGATGCCTTTGTGCTTGAACGCAGGAATGCCATAGCTGATGGTCTCTGTCGCTGCTGCTGGCGCGGCGGAACGAATGGCCGCGCGCATTTTCTGCAAAGTGCTGCGGGCCGGTTCGGGGACACGCGCAAGATATTCCTGCACGTTTTTCGGAGGGCCTTTGCGTTTTGGGGAAGCACTTCGCTTCGCGGATTTTGGTTTCTTCACGCGGCGGAGTATAGCAAAACGAGGCCATAAGAAATCAATAGCCTTCGGGCGGAATTTCGTAGCCGGCGGCTTCGAGCGATCCGGCGCCGCTCCAGCCCCAGACGAGCACGACATCTTCACTGCCAGTGTTGTCGAAGCCGTGCCAGTGGCCGCGGGGCGTGAAAATCACATCGCCCTGGCCGGAAGGCTCGCGGCCGGCGTCGGTGTAGATGAAACCGCTGCCTTGGACGACGATGAAGAATTCGTCGGCGTTGGGATGGCGATGCTTGTCGTGGCGCGCGCCGGGAGGGAGGATGGTCCAGCCGATGAGCAGCTTGTCCGAGCCGGCGGATTTCTGATCGATGAGAAATTGCACGTGCATGTTGATCCAGCCCTCGTCGCGCTTGAGGCCGCTGACGCAAGGAACATCACGGAGATTCGTGCGATAGGGTTTCATTTCCATTTAGGAGATTCCTCCCAGGCGGCGATAGACCTCGTAGACAGCGACAAAATCGTGATGGGCGAGGCCGAGGCCGCGGCAAGCATTGAGCATTTCGTTGGCAGCGGCGCCTAGGGGAACGGGCACCCCCATTTTGCGGCCGAGGTCGAGGGCGAGCAGCATGTCCTTCTGCTGAAGATTGACGTTGCCGTAGGTGGCGTCGGAGAGGTGGCCTTCGAGAATGAGCGGAGCGCGATAGGCGAGCACCGGGGAAGCGACGACGCTTTTGAGAAAAGCGTCGACAGCGACATCGCGAGGGACGCCGCCTTTTTCGGCAAGCGCCACGCCTTCGCAAAAACCGATGACTTCGATGACCAGCGTCATGTTGAGAGCGACTTTGAGTTGCACGGCGAGGCCCTGCGCCCCGATGTAAGTGACTTTGGGACCGATGGCGAGAAGCACAGGTTGGACGCGTTCGAATGCGGGTTTGTCGCCAGCCACCATAAGCGAAGCCTTGCCTTGGCCGATGGTGAGAGTAGTGCCGGAGATGGGAGCATCGAGCATGGTGAGGCCGGTCTTGGCAAATTCCGCAGCGACGGCGCGGCTGGCGTCGGGATCGATGGTGCTCATGTCGAGATAGACAGCGTCTTTGCGGAGCCCGGCGATGACGCCGTTTTCGCCAAGAGCGAGCGCGCGGACGGCGGCCCCGTCGGTGACAATGGAGAAGACCAATTCCGAGGTGCGCGCGGCTTCGCGGGGTGAGTCGGCCCAGAGCATGCCGCGATTGAGCAGAGGCGAGGCTTTTTGTTTGGTGCGGTTCCAGCCGGTGACGGTGTGGCCGGCGGCGAGCAAGCGAGGAACAATGGCCTGGCCCATGTCACCAAGGCCAAGAAAACCGATTTTCACGAAGCACCTCTCTCTGCGGATCGAGGACTGGCAGCGAAAATTTGATGGAAATAGTAGCGGAGGCCAATGGTAAATGCAGAACTATTTGTGCAGCCAGCTAGCGAGGCTATTGCAACAAGGCGCAGCAGGTCGGTTATCACGGAAGCCAAAGAACTGATGGTCGAATGGCGGCGAATAATGGCTGGCTCCACTTAGCGGCTGCCCTTTCCGGTATTCGCCTTTCTTCGCGTAAACTGGGAGGCTGCGCTGCTAGCACAAAACCGTCTGTGCAAAACGGCCTCTGGAGACCCCATGGCTCAGGTCTTTCCGTTTCGCGCCTTTCGTTACAATCCGGCCCGCGTCGCGTTCGACCACGTCCTCACGCAGCCCTACGACAAAATTTCTCCGGCCATGCAGGAAAAATATTACGCCGCTGACCCGCACAACCTTATCACCGTCGAAAAAGGCCGCAGTCATCCTGCCGACACGCCGCAAAACAACGTCTATACGCGCGCGGCCGCTGCTCTCGCGGACTGGATGCGTAATGGCATCGTGCAGCAGGACCCCACACCTTCGTTCTACGCTTACTCCCAGGAATATACGGTGCCGGGCACCAAGGAGCGCCGCACCCGACGGGGCTTTATCGGCGCAGGCCGGCTTGAAGACTATTCCGCCCGCGTTGTTTCCCGGCACGAACAAACTCTCTCCGGCCCAAAAGCCGATCGCCTCGAACTGCTTCGCCACACGCAAATGCATACCGGACAGCTTTTCATGCTCTATTCGGATCCCCAGCGACGCGTGGATGAGATTCTCGCCAAGACCGAGGCCGCTGCTCCGAACACGCAACTTTGCGATGAATATGGCGTCGTACACCGGCTATGGATCGTTTCCCACCCTCAGATTGTCATGGAAATTCAGAAAGCCATGGAGGATCAAAAACTTGTCATCGCCGACGGTCATCACCGCTACGAAACCGCGCTCGCGTACCGCAACGAGTGCCGCGCCCGCGCAGCAAAACCCGATCCCGATGCGCCGTTCGAACGCGCAATGATGACCTTCATCAACACGCACAGCGAAGGGCTGACGATTCTGCCCACGCACCGCGTGGCTGCTCACATTCACGATTTTTCCTGGGCTGCGGTGCGCCGGCATCTCGAGCCGTGGTTCGCAGCGGAAGAGTTTCCGTTTTCGAATGAGGACAAGAAAGCCGAAGCGCGGAAGAAATTCCTCGCATGCCTTAGCGAATCGCGCGCGCGACGCGCCATCGGCGTCTATCCCGCCAACTCACAAAAAAGAGCTTATTACGTCTTGACCCTGCGCGAAGGCGTTAATGTTGCTCAACTGCTGCCCAGCGTCTCGGCGCTCCAGCGCGAACTCGACGTCGTTTTGCTTCACGAAGGAATCCTCGAGCCCGCTCTCGGCATTACTCCGCAAGCTGTCACTGCCGAGGCCCATCTCACCTACGAGCGTGAAGCTGCAGCCGCTCTCGATGCTGTAGACTCCGGCCGCGCGCAGATCTCTTTTCTGCTGAACCCTTGCGGCGTCGAGCAAGTCATGAAAGTCGCCACTGCGGGGGAGGTTCTGCCTCAGAAGTCGACGGACTTTTATCCCAAGCTGCTCAGCGGCATCACCATGTACCGCGTCGCCCCGTCTTCCTAGTTGTCTTGCTATTCGATAAGAAGGTTCATGAACCGCACGATGTCGGATTGTTCGCGGTCCTTTTCCGTGTTTCTTTCCGCGCTCTGTGTCAGAGCCGCCAGCCGCGCTGCCAGGATGCGCATCGCGCCATCTCGCGGCACATAGACATTCTGGTTTGCAGGCGTCATCATCCAGCCCTTTTTGGTGCGTTGCAGTTCCAGTTGGTGATCTTCCCACCCCAACTGCGGTTCCATCCGCTCAGGAGTAAGCGTCGCCACCGTTTCCACCTGGATTTGCGCCACAGCGCGTTTCCCCTTTACTTCGACGCCGCTTACCTGCAATTGCCTGTAAACCACCACGGGATGCTCAAGCCGCTCCAAATTTCCTGCCC
Source organism: Candidatus Acidiferrum sp. (assembly GCA_036518275.1). Taxonomy (GTDB): domain Bacteria; phylum Acidobacteriota; class Terriglobia; order Acidiferrales; family UBA7541; genus Acidiferrum. The sequence continues at coordinate 3,449 of DATDNK010000223.1, read as the reverse complement.
GCAATGCCTCGCCCGCTTCGAGATTCGCCGCTTCCAAGGCGGACGTCACGTCCGCTGCGCTGAATTGCTTCGCCTTGGTTCGTAGCAGGATTTGCTGCGGGAATGTTTGTGAAGCCAAGGCTTGCGAGGAATCCTCTGCGCGCGTTGTGGTCGCTGGGACAACATCGGTATGTGCTTTGACGGGTGACGCCTTCACCGCCCGCACACTTGCCTGCTCGCTTGCGCGATTCCCCGCGTCGCCAAGCACCCCTTGTTCCCGGAATTGCCGGTTGGGCGGGCGATCCGCCGCTTCGCTTGTCCCGGCACCGCCTTTCAGCGGACTCTTCGTCAAGTACCGGTAAAAACGCGGGTATCCTCGCGCTTGCCAGTACGCCGAGCGATAATTCTCGATCCGTGCCCCCGAAGTGACCGAACTGAAAAAGGAATGCTCCCTGGGATCCACCACGATGCCCACGTGCCCGCGCCAAACGATTAAGTCGCCGGGCTGTGGGTGGCGCACACGCAAAAACTGTCCAGTGCCGCGGTAAAGGTCCACAGAGCTGGCGTAGGGATACGGGTATCCCGCTTGCTCGTACAGAGTGTGCACCAAGTGCGAACAATCAGGAGCAAGCCCTTCTTCGTCATCCGCCCAGGCGATCCCCTGGGCGATCGCCCGCCCCTCTTTTAGGTTGAGTAGACGGAAGCCTGCCGGAATCGCCGGTGGCCGCGTTGCTTGCACTCTTTGCCCGGACGTTTGCGCCTGACCGGCAAGGCCTGGAGTAACTTGCCCCAGCAAAACCGCCGCGCAAAGCAACAGCGCGAAAAGGGTCCGCTTTGACATACTGCAAGCTTAGACGACTGTTTTTCATTCCGCGCCGTCCCTAGGGCCGATCTAGTACCGTCCCGCTGTACAGGGGCCCAAGACAGTCAATTTTCTCTCAAAGATAGGCTGACTTTCGTCTTTGATTCGCCCGTTTCTGCAGGAATGATCGCGGCCGTATGCACGGACCCATCTTTCGAAGGACGTGTTGCTGTCAGCAACCTTTGTCTCATTCTTTGCGACTCCTCCCTCAGGAAAATCAACCCTTCCCCCTCAGCACCTGTGAGTTCCTTTGGCGTCCAGTGAGCGTGCATGATCCCTGCCACGGCGTGAGAGTTTGCGCCCAGCAAGAGGTGTCCTATTTCGTGCGCCGCGACGTGCCCCAGAAGACTCGCAACGTCCGTCCCGTCAGTCTTGTGCAGATCCTTCATCGGCTTGTAGAACAAGTCCGCATAGCATCCTCTCCCGTCTTCCGTCTGAAAGGAGATGCCCATCGCTTCTCCTTTCAGGCCGTGCGAGCTTTGCACGATTCGCAAATGTAAATGCTCTGGAAAAATGGCTTCACGGCAAATCCTCGACGCTTCTTCCTTGAACACCGGCACTTTGCAGTTCAGCCACTGCACTTCGATTCCCGCCCGCCTGAAAACTCGCGATGCTTCCTCTTCTGCCTGGCCCAGCGCATCGTCAGGCACGCCAGCCTCGTTATAGACCGAAACGGTCACGTGCGCCTCTTTTTGGGCCACTCCTATTTCCGGACTTTTGCTCCAGAGGCAGGCGCTCAGTAGCAATAGAAGCGGAACAAACCGAATCCCCCTGCAAAACGTCTTTGTACTCATGGCCCTCACCTCGCGAGAGTGCCGAAAATCGTTCAGGCGGACACGTACCTCAATGCTCGGGAGGCGGCGCGAATCTAATTTCTGGATGACGAGATAAACCGTCTTGCGTCAAATAGATAGCGCGAAGAATCGCGCGACATCTCGGGAAACTTTCATTCGATTGGAAGCGTTATTACCTGTGGAGCCCGGCTGGGGACGGCTAAGATGCCAGGAAACGCGGTTATTCGGTTTGGAGTTTTCGAAGTAGACCTTCGCACCTGGCAGCTTCGCCGCAATGGCGTCAAGGTTCGCCTACAAGAGCAGCCCTTTCAGGTCCTGGCAATGCTTTTGGAGCATCCCGGCGAAGCCGTCACCCGGGAAGAGCTACGCACCCGCCTGTGGTCTTCCGACACCTTTGTGGACTTCGATCACGGCCTCAACGCCGCAGTCAAGCGCCTGCGCGACGCCTTGGGTGATTCGGCTGAAAATCCTCGTTTCGTGGAGACCTTAGCCCGTCGTGGCTACCGCTTTCTCGCCCCGGTTGAGTTTCCCGCTGCGGAATCCTCCGCAGCACACGCCCGTGAAACACCGAGCCCATCTAAACCGCGCTGGCGTTTGGCCGTAGCAGGCGTTCTTATCGTGATTTTGGCAATCGCCTTCGGCCTGCACGTCGGCTTGCGAGCCTCCCGCGCGCTTCAGCCCGTCCTGCCTAAGGAAATCCGCTTGACCGCCAACTCTCCCGACGTGCCTGTTTATTTCGGAGTGATTTCGCCGGATGGCCGTTATCTCGCTTACGTCGATCCTCGAGGAGCTTTTCTGCGCGAGATCGCTACGGACGAATCCCACGCGCTTTCTCTCCCTCACGGATTTCAGGTACATCGTCTGAGCTGGTTCCCGGATGGAAGTCATCTGCTGGCGGCAGCTATGGCAGGCAGCGAAGAGGCCACCGGCCTGTGGAACGTCCCGTTGTTGGGTGGCGCTCCGCGAAAACTGGTGGCTGATGCGGAAGCAGGAAGCGTCTCGCCCGATGGCAAGAAAATCGCGTTTCTACGCGGAGGCAAGTCCGACTACTCGCAAATCTGGTTGGAAAACATGGATGGCGGAGAGCCACGCGTGGCTGTCAATGCCCCGGGATTTTTTCTTGGGCCGCCGGCATGGTCGCCAGACAGTCAGCGGTTCGCCTATCTGAAGGATGTTTGTTGGCCAGGGTACGGGACTGAGAATATTCAAATCGAGAGCTACGACTTGGCCACCGGCAGGACGGAGTTGATTTTCTCTGACTATCGCCTGCAATACGGCTTGGCCTGGACGCGCGACAACCGCATTCTTTTCTCGCGTTCCGAAGAGCCACCTAACCAGGGCGAATCCAACGTGTGGTCGTTGAAAGTCGACACGCGGCCGGGATGGCGCTGGGGAGCGCCGGTGCGGCTCACCAGCGGGCCCGACTGGAAGCCAGTCAGCAATGTGTCCGCGGACGGCAAGCACGCCGTGTTCATTCGCACGAACATCGCTCCGGCGGTTTATGTTGCGGACGTGGACGCTAAAACGCGTGACATTGGCAAGCTCCAGCGCCTTACGCTTGACGAATGGCAAAGCCGTCCGTATGAGTGGACGCCGGACGGCAAGTCGGTTTTGTTTGTTTCCGACCGCGATGGCGCGTTTCATATCTTTCGCCAGCAAATCGGCGCCGCTTCTCCCGAACCCATCTCCGGCGTTCAGGGCTCGGCCATCATTTTGCGGCTCAATCCGGAGCGCAACGAGATTCTCTACCTGGCGCAGATGGACCGGAAGCCAGTGGACGGCTCCAGCGGCGTGCCCTCCAGCCAGAACTCGAA